>RDXZ01000049.1 GCA_004293265.1 Bacteroidota bacterium
CTGGCGCAAGTTTGAGCGCAGCGGAAACTTGTGCCTCTGTATTAATAGAAGTCTCCAGACTTCAGTCATTCGGAGAATGACAATGTTTCGTCCCAGCATCTTTTTTATTTTTAACAAAAGTAGATATTTTTTCTTATTCAAACAAAATATTTATCAAAAAAAACTCACAAATCAAAAAATATCCATAGAAAAGTACCTTTTCCATTCTCCGAGTGGTGAAGTCTGGAAACTTCTATCAATACAAAATCACAAGTATCGCTTCGCTTAATTGTCAAAGAGTTAGATTTTTTTATGGTTTTTATCCTGAACTCACGCTAATACAAAAAATTTTTACAGCAACAAAAATTATAGACAAAAAAAAGTGTAGAAAATATAATATTTTCCAAAAAAATAAAAAAATAAAAAAATAATTTGAAAAAAATATAAATATATCAAAATAACGCTTTATATTTGCAACTCTTTTGTGAAATTTGATTTTTAACATTATAAAATAGTCATATAAAATGAAACGTACCTATCAACCTTCTAATAGAAAAAGAAGAAACAAACACGGTTTTCGCTTGCGTATGTCAACTGCTAACGGTCGCAAAGTATTGGCACGCCGTAGAGCAAAAGGACGTAAAAAATTAACTGTATCTGACGCAAAACGTCATCGTTAGGAATATTTTTATTCATCAATAACCCATTATCACTCCTTTTTATTTGTATTTTTATAAGTAAAAATGATTCAATGGGTTTTATTTTTATAATTTAAAATCCACTCAAAAATTATGTTAGATAGATTAGAATCTATTAGAAATAGATATTTAGAAGTGGCTGATTTGGTTACAAAACCAGATGCCACCGCAGATATAAAACAATACAAAAAACTCTCGAAAGAATACAAAGATTTAGGCAAAATTGATGAAGCCTATTCTCGATATCTAATGATTTTAGGCAATATAGCCTCCGCCAAAAAAGTCTTAGAAACCGAAAAAGACCCTGATTTTAGAGAAATGGCAAAAGGTGAAATCGACGAATTATTACCTAAAAAAGCCGATATGGAAGACGAACTAAAAACATTGCTCATTCCAAAAGACCCTAACGATAGCAAAAATATTATCCTCGAAATTCGTGGTGGCTCTGGAGGCGATGAAGCCGCTATTTTCGCAGGCGATTTGTACCGAATGTACCAACGTTTTGCCGAAAGAATGAAATGGCAAATGACCGTAATGGACGTTACAGAAGGCAGTTCAGGTGGATATAAAGAGGTCGTGGTCGGAATGTCAGGTGAAGATGTGTATGCGATGATGAAGTTCGAATCAGGCGTGCATCGCGTACAACGTGTACCCGAAACCGAAACACAAGGGCGTGTGCATACATCAGCGGCAAGCGTAGTAGTTTTGCCCGAAGCCGAAGATATTGATATAGAAATTAGAGATGCAGATTTGGAATTGCAAACTGCCCGAAGCGGTGGAGCAGGCGGACAAAACGTCAATAAAGTAGAAACAAAAGTAATTTTAAGACATATTCCGTCAGGTTTTGTGGTTACTTGCCAAACCGAAAGAAGCCAATTAGGCAATCGAGAAATTGCTATGCGTATGTTGCGCTCACGCTTGTATGAAGATGCGTTGAACAAACAACAAACTGAAATTATGCAACAACGCAAAACAATGGTAAGCACAGGAGATAGAAGTGCAAAGATTCGTACTTATAATTACCCACAAAGTAGAGTTACAGACCATAGAATTAACTTTACAGCCTATAATTTACCCAATGTAATGGACGGAAATATCATAGATTTTATTGAGAATCTTCGTATGGCTGAAAATACAGAAAGGTTGAAAGAAGGTACAGAATAGACAAGTTTTAATTAAATTTATTAAAAAAACTTACATTTTTTTGTTTATTTGGATAGGATAACTTAAATTTGCACCGTTTTTAATTTTAAAACAATTATTTATTTATTTAAACAAAAAATTTGTTAGAGATGCAAGCATTAGGTAATCACATCATTGCAGAATTTTATCAATGTGATAAAAATACTATGAATGATACTGCCCTTATTGAAAAATTGATGAATGAAGCGGCGATTTTAAGTGGTGCTACCGTAATCGGTAGTCATTTTCATACTTTTAATCCTTATGGAGTAAGTGGTGTAATTGTGATTGCTGAATCACATTTGTCGATTCATACTTGGCCTGAATACGGCTATGCGGCAGTTGATATTTTTACTTGTGGAGATACAATAGACGCAGTAAAAGCGTTCACACACTTGAAAAAAGGCTTTAATGCAGGACATACTTCTACCGTTGAAATGAAACGTGGACAATTACACGATATTGGCTTTGAAGGCGAACTAAAACATAAAGCAGAATTTGATGCTGTTTTATAATCCTTTTTAAAAAGATAAGTGTAAGAAAAAAGCGAGTTTTGTGTATAAAAACTTGCTTTTGCTTTTTTATACGTTTTATCTTATTTGATTGATACAAAATAAGAAAATATATAAATACTTTTATTCAACTTTTATGATATTTTCGTTATAAGAATATGAAACATTTTTGTTATCTGTTTTTTTTAATCATCTGGGGAAATATATTTAATTCATTGGCACAAACTTCACAAAATTTTTTGCCAATGAGTACAGAAAATCCTTTATTTTTAATTACAGACAGCCTCAAAAATTCAGTTGATTTTGGACGTTTTATTACTATTCATACCGCTAAAAACAAACCTTCTTTGGCAAAAGTGATGCGAGATAGCATCAACTATCCATTTCAAAATAACTTAAATAATGAACTAAAATTATCTACACAAAATCCAAACGATGGATATTGGATACATTTTAAAATCGAAAACACATTCGAATACCCAATAGATTTGATGTTAGAATTTGGAAATCCTTTGTTAAAAGAATTAGAATTTTTTGAAATCAAAGAAAAAATAGAAACACACAAACAAACCGGTACACGATTGCCATTCGCCTCAAGAATTTTAATACATCGAAATTTTGTTTTTCCTTTGTATTTTAAACCCAAAGAACAAAAAATTTTTTATGTTTATATCAATAATGCAGGTCTATCGACTTCTGTACCTGTCAAATTATTAAAACCAAATTTTTTTTGGCAACTTACTTATCTCAACCAAACCAAATTAGGAGCATATATGATGTTTATTGTGTTGATGAGTGTTTTTATAATATTTTTATTTGTGCAAGTTAAAAATATTTTAGTAGGTTATTTAGGTTTGTATATTCTTTTGTTAGGTTTGTGGATATTGAACAAAACAGGTTTTGCATTTCAATTTTTTTGGGGAAATATGCCTATTTTAGCCCAAAATGCAGAGATATTAATTAGTTTTGGTATCACACTTTCTTCTTTGCGTTTAATTTTTCATTTTTTAGAAGAATACGAATACTCAAATATTTCTTTGAGTTTTGTGAGATTACCAATTTATATTTTTACATTTTTGTTTATATTTTCTCTTTTATCGATTTATTTTGAAAACAATTGGGCATATTTTATCTTAGATTATATTTCTTTTTGGAGTTTTATTTTATCACAGATGGGTATTGCTTTATCATTTTTAATTGTTTTGATTAGACGAGAAACTCAACAAAAACTGTGGTTATTAGTAGTTTTGGGTTTATTGTTTTTGCCGTTTATTTATTTTCTTTTGATATTTCAAAAATTAGAAACCAATTTTTTTAAAATAGATTTATTTTTGTATTTAAGTGTTTATATGATATTATCTTTGGTAATTATAATTATTCACCCAATAAAATATTTTAGAAATGAAAAAAAATTAGAAATATTTGCTTCTATCAAAAAATTATTAAAATAAATTAAAAAGAATTTTGTGCAAGCGTCCATGCTTGCACAAGTTATAGGTGCAAGCGTGGACGCTTACACGAGTTATAAGAATTAAATAGATATTATTTATATTTTTCAATGGGAATTATTATCCGTCAAAGTCTAAAAGCATCTTTTGCAGGATATTTAGGCACAATCATAGGTGCTTTTAATATTTTGTGGCTTTCTCCAAAATTTCTTACTCCTTCACAAATAGGCTTAATCAGTTGGATAGAAAGTGTAGGATTATTGGTATTGGTTTTATGCAATTGGGGAGGTGCTAATTTATCTGATAAATTTTTTCCGATGTTCAAAAACGCAGAGAAAAAACACAATGGTTTATTACTTTTTTTATTTATTTATAGTTATACTTGTCTTTTATTTTTTGGTTTATTATTTTATTCCACACAAAATATTTGGTTAAGTTATTATACAGAAAATGCACCCGAAAATCAAGCGTATTTTGGTTATGTTTGGTTGTATGTGATTTTTTTATTACAAATTATGTTATTAGAATCATATCTACGTGGACATTTACGCATTGCATTGCCTTCTTTTTTTAGAGAAGTTATTTTAAGAATATTGATTGTTATTTCTATACTTTTTTATGCCTCAAAATATTTTTCTTTTGATTTTTTGGTATTGATAAGAGTTTTTTCTTATGGTTTGATAGGAATAATATTATGGTTTTATATCAAATATTTAAAAATTTTATATCTTACATTTCAACCCAAATTTTTTACAAAAAACAAACTCAAAGAGATTTTTACGTATAGCACTTATATTATGTTTGCGGGTGCGGGCAGTATTGTGGTAATGAAAATTGATACGATTATGATTCCTGCGATGCTCAACAATAGTGCGTTAGGAATTTATATGATTGCTTATTTTTTGGGTTCTGTATTAGATATTCCTCGAAAAGCCATTGCACAAATCAGTACGCCGATTATTTCTCAGGCTTGGAAAGAAAATAATATCACCTTAATTCAAAAAATTTATCAAAAATCTGCTTTAAATCAACTTATTATTGCTTGTTTTTTATTTTTAGGAATTTGGTTAAATATTGACAATATTTTTATGATAATGCCCAATGGAAAATTATATTTGGAAGGAAAATGGGTTGTTTTTTTCATCGCACTTACACGCGTGGTCGATATGGCTACGGGCATCAGTACAGAAATTTTGATACAATCTAAATATTTTCGTTTTAATTTTTGGTCGATTATTATTTTATCTATTTTGATGATATTTGGCAACACTATTTTTATTCCTATGTATCAAATTACAGGTGCGGCATTTGCTACTTTTTTATCTTTTGCGTTGTATAATT
Source organism: Bacteroidota bacterium (assembly GCA_004293265.1). Classification (GTDB taxonomy): domain Bacteria; phylum Bacteroidota; class Bacteroidia; order Cytophagales; family Microscillaceae; genus RDXZ01. The sequence continues at coordinate 5,161 of RDXZ01000049.1, forward strand.
TGATAAAATTTATATTTTTATACATCAAATTTGGTTTTCAACCTTTTCATATTAATAGTCTTAAAGTATTGATTTTGAGCCTTTTTATTTATTATACGAGTTTATTTTTGCCTATTTTTTCTTCTATTTTTTTAAATATTTTTATTGTTTCTACTTACATTACTTTGGTGTATGTTTTGGTCGTTTGGTTTGGTAATTTTTCTGAAGATATTACTCAAATAGTTGAAAATATTTTAAACAAATGCAAAAAAATCTTCAAAAATAAGTAAAAAATAAATCGTTTTGGTTAGTTATATTGTTTTTGATTGCTGTTGCAACAATTTTTTTATTTTCTTTTTCATTTTTTATATTTATCTTTGCAAAAAAAACTAAAAAATTGAGCCTTTTATTTATTCATTTATTATACTTTTTTTATTTGATTTCTCCACCCAAAGATGTTTTGATAAAATTAAATATCGAGGAAGGAAATTTTCAAAAAAGTCCTTTTGTAGTCAAATTATACATAGAAAACAAAACAGAAAATGCTGTTTTTTATGATTTAAAAGGTAATATTGCTTCGCTTGACCGCAAACAAGCACGCTATATTGCTCAAAAAATATATCTAAAATCAAAAGAAAAAAAAGAAATTCCTTTACAATTTTCGCTCAACTATCCACAAACTTATTTTTTACAGGTTTATTTACAACAAAATAATAAAACTATCCAAAAAACAGAAACTTTGTTGGCTTATCAATTAGAAAAAATAGTGAGCAATGCCAATATTCCTACTGATTTTGATGATTTTTGGGCGGATATAAGGAAACAATTAGACAACAAAAATCCTGAATTTTCACTTAAAACTTTCCCTAAATTTTCTAATCATTTGTACACAATGTACGAAGTAGAAATGATAAGTTTTGATGGATTAGTTTTGGTCGGTTGGTATCGTGTACCCAAAAAAGCAGGAAAACATAAGGCTATTTTACAACTGCCTCCTTTGGGTGGAAAATTTATGAGAGTTTATACATTGGCGGAAAATGAAACGTATGGAATACCGCCTGAATATGCTGTTTTATCTTTGAATATTCGAAATCATGGCAAAAGTGAAGGGCATAGTTTTAAAAACTTTACAGAATTGGTGGCATATCAAGCCATCGACAAAGAAAAATATTTTTATTGTGGTGCAATTGCTGATGCTTGGCGTGGCTTAGATTTTTTGGCTCAAAGACCTGAAATTGATAAAGATAAAATTATTACCGAAGGCGCAAGTCAAGGCGGAGGTTTGGCGTTGTGGTTAGCAGGTTTGGATAAAAAAGTGGCTTTATCTTGCCCAGATGTAATGTTTTTATCAGATTGGGAGCAATTATGGAATATTACTTCTTGGGTAAAATTTGAAATGAATCAATATATCAAGCAAAATAAAAATATAACAGAATGGCAAATCAAACAAAATTTAAGGTATTTTGATTTGAAAAATATTGCCAATCAAGTCAAAATTCCTGTTTTGGTCAGTGCAGGTTTGCAAGATTGGACTTGTCCCGCACAAACGATTATGGCAACTTATCAAAAAATAAATCATCACCAAAAAGAATTTGTTTTATATCCTAATGGAAAACACGATGGCGGCAATAAAATTCATAGAAAATATAAATTTCAATGGATAGAAAAACAACTCAATTAACGTAAGTTTGGATAACAATAGGGCAAAAATATAGTTATTGCAAAATTTTATCCATACAAATATGAGTAGAACCATTTAATTTTTAGTGCTACAAATATAATATTTTGTCTTTTTGAACGAAGCGAAAAATATGCTTTTTCATTCACAAAATGCTATTTAACAAGCAGTTGCTTCACTTCTTTCAGCAGGACAGAGCATTACATTCACAGCATTACCTAATTTTTATTGCTCAGAAAAAACTTTGTGAATAAAAATATTACTTTTTCAAAAAAAATGTAATAAATAACAAAAAATTTTGACTAAATAAAAAAACAAATGAAAATTTTTCAATGAATTTAGATAAAAACAGCACAAACGATTTTATTTTAGATGTGCAACATGTAAGTAAAATGTACGCTACACATCAAGCACTGAATGATGTGAGCCTGAGCGTGCCAAGAGGTCAAATTTTTGGTCTTTTGGGTCCCAATGGTGCAGGAAAAAGTACCTTAATTCGTATCATTACCCAAATTATTAGGCGAGATACGGGAGAAATTTCATTTAATAACAAACCTTTGCAACCTGAAGATGCTGAAAATATTGGCTACCTTCCCGAAGAAAGAGGTTTATATAAAAAAATGAAAGTCGGAGAACAATTGCTCTATTTGTCAAGGTTGAAAGGTCTTACCAAAAATGAAGCAATGGACAGACTAAAAATTTGGTTCGAAAAATTTGATATAAAACCTTGGTGGAACAAAAAAGTAGAAGATTTATCAAAAGGAATGCAACAAAAAATACAATTTGTTGCCACAGTTTTGCACCAACCTGCTTTATTGATTTTAGATGAACCTTTTTCAGGATTTGACCCTATCAATGCCAATATTATCAAAGACGAAATTTTGGAAATGAAACGAAAAGGAACTACGATTATTTTTTCAACACACAGAATGGAAAGCGTTGAAGAATTATGCGACCACGTAGCATTGATTAATAAATCTCAAAAAATATTAGATGGTTCAAAAAAAGACATCAAAAATAGTTATCGAACCAATGTTTATCAAGTAGAACATAATAAATCTTTTGAAAATTTGGGCGATAATTTTGAAATCTTAGAAACAGAAAAAAATGATGACCATTTTTTATCTTATATTCAAGCCAAAACCAACGGATTAGGCAACGAATTATTGCATAATCTTATCAATCAAACCGATATTATTAGTTTTCAAGAAAGATTACCTTCTTTCAATGATATTTTCATTATGTTAGTTACAGGCAAAACCACTTATAAAAACACACAACAAGAAGTTCAACATTATGAATAAAATTTGGTTAGTTATCCAACGTGAATATATAATAAGAGTTCGCAATAAAACTTTTTTATTGACAACTTTTCTAACGCCCCTGCTTTTTGCCGCTTTATTTGTGATTCCTATTTTGTTAATGGTTTCTTCTGTGAGCAACAAAACCATCGAAGTAGTTGATGAAAATAATTTATTTCAACAAAAATTCAAAGGAAAAAATGAATTTGTAGGCAAAAAAAATAAAATGTCAGGCGAAGAAATTATCTTCCAAAAAAGTAAATATACAAATATTGAGGAAGCAAGAAACGCTTTCAAAGAAAGTAAAAAATATGCCTTGTTGCATATTCCAAAACTTGACATCGAAAAACCAAAAGGTGTAAAAATATACGCAGAAAAAGGTTTAAGCGTAGAAGTAGAATCACAAATCACACAAATAGTCGAAACAACTATCGAGGAAGCAAAAATTGTAAAGTTTGGCATCGATAAACAAATGTTAGACAAAGTAAAAACTGATTTGGACGTAGAAACACTCAAAACAACAGGTGAACAAAATAATTCTGCTTTGTTGTATGGCGTAGGTTTTGGTGGTGGAATTATTATTTATATGGCAGTTTTTATTTATGGTGCTATTGTGATGCGCGGGGTGGTTGAAGAAAAATCGAGCAAAATTATTGAAGTAATTATTTCTTCTGTAAGACCTTTTCAATTGATGATGGGTAAAATTTTAGGCATTGCTTTGGTGGGCTTAACCCAATTTGCTTTATGGATAATTTTGACGCTGGTTATTGTTACGGGTATTACCTCCTTTTTAGGTGCAGACAAAATGGCGGAGCAACAAGTCAAACAAAATACTGAAATGTTGAACGAAAAACAAGCCCAAGAAGTAGATAAAAAAACAAAAAAAGCATTGAGTGGTATTAATAATATTACACAGGATTTACCAATTACAAAGATTTTAGTTGCTTTTGTATTGTATTTTATTGGTGGATATTTGATGTATAGTGCATTGTTTGCGGCGGTGGCTTCGGCAGTAGATACGGAAGTGGAGGCACAACAATTTACCACCCCAATTTCTATGCCTTTGATAATTTCGTTTGTGATGGGGCAGTTTATTTTGCGTGAGCCTGATGGTGCGATAGCATTTTGGTTGTCTATATTTCCATTGACTTCGCCTGTGGTTATGATGATGCGTTTGCCTTTTGATGTGCCTTTGTGGCAATTAACTTTATCGATTTCGTGCTTATTTTTAGGCTTTGTGGGAGCGGTTTGGTTGGCAGGTCGTATTTATAGAGTTGGAATTTTGACGCATGGCGAAAAAATCACTTACAAAAAATTGTATCAGTGGTTATTTTTAAAAATTTAATTTTTTTTCTTTTCATAGATATTTTTTTTAGGAATTTAATTTTTTTTATAGATTAAATTCCTAATTTTTTTTTGTTATTTTTATCTCCACAAATTTTATAGCCTTGTTTTTTGTAATTATTGTTTCTACAAAATCAGGTTACACAATTCATTATAAATTGATATTTATTCTAAAAAACACAAAAAAATAAAATTTTATTTTGAAAAAAAACAATATGTATCTATATTATTATCTACTTTTTTTATCGGCTTTGTTTTTTAAAATCTAAACCTTTTTTGGTAGATAAATTATTTTTAGAATTAAAAACAAAATTATTGCACAAATTTTTATTATTGCATATAAAATATTAAATTTGCATAATTTTTTAAATAGTTCAAAATAATTTCTAATTCAAAATATAAATGCCATTAAATTTAGAATATAACGAATCGTTTGCTGAAAGACATCACGGATTAACCCAAACCGAAATGTCGCAAATGTTAGAAGCAATTGGAGTTGCTTCGCTTGATGAATTGATTGATAAAACTATTCCCGAAGGTATCCGCCGTAAAAAAATAATGGATATTCCAAAGGCTCAAACTGAAAAAGAATTTTTAACCACTTTTAAAAATATCGCCAATAAAAATAAAATTTTTAAATCTTTTATTGGTATGGGCTATTATGATACAGTTGTTCCCAATGTTATTTTGAGAAATGTATTAGAAAATCCTGCTTGGTACACTGCTTACACGCCTTATCAGGCTGAAATCGCACAAGGAAGAATGGAGGCTTTGATAAATTTTCAAACACTTGTGATGGACTTGACAGGAATGGAAATCGCAAACGCTTCTTTATTAGATGAAGGAACTGCCGCCGCCGAAGCCATGACAATGTTGTATAGCAATAGAAAAGGAAATAGAAAAAATGCACACCAAATTTTCGTTTCACAATATACACACCCACAAACTATTGATGTTCTAAAAACAAGAGCCACCCCATTAAATATCGAACTTTTGATAGGCGACCACACAAAAGTAGATTTAACTAATGAAAACATTTTTGCTTTGTTATTGCCTTATCCTGCTTCTAATGGTGAAATTTTTGATTATACTGATATGATTGCTACTGCCAAAGAATTAGGAATTTTTGTGGCGGTTACAAGTGATTTATTGGCTTTGACTTTATTGACTCCACCAAGCAAAATGGGCGTTGATGTAGTAGTCGGTTCTGCACAAAGATTGGGAGTTCCGATGGGTTATGGTGGACCTCACGCGGCATTTTTTGCGACAAAAGATGAATTTAAAAGACAAATTCCCGGCAGAATTATTGGCGTTTCGATTGATAGTGAAGGAAATAAAGCATATAGAATGGCTTTACAAACCAGAGAACAACATATCAGACGTGAAAAAGCAACTTCTAATATTTGCACAGCACAAGTTTTGTTGTCCGTAATGGCAAGTATGTACGCAGTGTATCACGGAGCAAAAGGTTTGTTACAAATCTCAGAAAAAATCTATGGATTAACACAATTAGCCAAAAGAGGTTTAGAAAAATTAGGTTTTGAAATAGAAAATAAATATCATTTTGATACAATTACAATTTTATTGTCAAAAAATGAAGATATACAAACCATAAAAAAAGCAGCCGAAAAACTACAATTCAATTTTAGATATGATAACAATAAAATAGGAATTAGTTTTGATGAAACAAAAACATTAGAAGACGTACAAAATATTTTTAAAATATTCCAAAACGTTGCAAAAACATTATCAACCAAAGAAAAAACTGCTTTTACTACCTATATCAAAAGTAGTATCAAAAATATATCTGTCAAATATCCTGATAATTTGATGCGTCAAGAACCGTTTATGACACACCCTGTTTTCAATTCTCATCATACCGAACACGCAATGTTGCGTTATATGAAATCATTAGAAAACAAAGATTTGTCATTGGTACACTCGATGATTCCTTTGGGTTCTTGCACAATGAAATTGAATGCAACCGCTGAAATGATACCTGTTACTTGGAGAGAATTGGGTGGTTTGCATCCTTTTGCTCCCTTAGAACAAGCACAAGGCTACGCCGAAATTTTCAAAAACTTAGAAAAATGGTTGATGGAAGTTACAGGTTTTGCAGGCATTAGTTTACAACCCAACTCAGGAGCGCAAGGCGAATACGCAGGTTTGATGACGATTAGAAATTATTTTATCGCCAAAAACGAATCACACCGAAACATTGCCTTAATTCCTTCGTCTGCACATGGTACTAATCCTGCAAGTGCGGTGATGGCAGGAATGCAAGTAGTGGTTACAAAATGTGATGAAAAAGGCAATATTGACGTAGAAGATTTACGTATTAATGCTGAAAAACACAAAGATAATTTGGCTTGTTTAATGGTAACTTATCCATCAACTCACGGAGTTTTTGAAGAAAGTATCGTTGAAATTTGTCAATTAATACACGATTTTGGTGGGCAAGTGTATATGGACGGTGCCAATATGAATGCACAAGTCGGGCTAACAAGTCCTGCTTTGATTGGGGCAGATGTTTGTCATTTGAACCTACACAAAACATTTTGTATTCCTCATGGTGGCGGTGGACCTGGAATGGGTCCGATTGGAGTCAATGCTCATTTAGTTCCATATTTACCTAATCATAGTGTTGTTAAAATTTCTGATAGTCCTGCCACTGCGGTATCAGCGGCTCCTTATGGTAGTGCAAGTATTCTCACAATTTCTTATGCTTATATTGCGATGATGGGTGAAAAAGGTTTGGTAGAAGCAACAAAAAGAGCCATTTTGAACGCAAATTATTTAAAAGCACGCTTGGAAGGACATTATAAAGTTTTATATACAGGCAATAATGGTACAGCCGCACACGAATTTATTTTGGATTGTAGAGAATTTAAAAATATGGGAGTTGAAGTAGCGGACATTGCTAAAAGATTAATGGATTATGGTTTTCACGCACCTACTGTTTCTTTCCCTGTTGCAGGAACTTTGATGATTGAACCTACTGAAAGCGAAAATTTATCTGAATTGGATAGATTTGCAGAAGTAATGATTAGCATTAGAGGAGAAATAAGAGAAATTGAGGAAGGAAAAGCCGAAAAAACAAACAATGTGATTGTCAATGCACCTCATACAGCCCAAATGCTGATGACAGATAATTGGCAAAAACCTTATTCGAGAGAAAAAGCTGCATATCCTATGCCGTTTTTAAGAACTAATAAATTTTTTCCATCATCTGCCAAAATTGATAGTGCGTATGGTGATAGAAATTTGGTTTGTTCTTGTATTCCTGTGGAAGAATATGCTACGGCAGAAAATGAAGCATAGTTTTTTGAAAAAAAATAATTTTAGGTAACTATACACATTAAAAAATGGTTTTGGGATATTGTTTTTCGTTTTCTCGTGTTTCACGCAGGGCTATTAAGGTGCAACTTCTTTGAGGTTGTATTAAAATATCAAAACCATTTTCTGATGTGTATATATCATTATAAGCTCAAATTACTTCTTAAAAAACAATATTTTTATAAATCACAATATAAAATTTTAAATAATTTTGTTTTTTTTATAAAATATACGATATTTGCACGCTCAAAAAAATAACGATGTATTTTATAAGATATTTATAATCATGTTTTTTAAAAAAATTATATCAATTATCTTTCTTTGTCTTTTTAACTATTGTTTAAAAGCACAAGATTTAGGTAATTCGCCTTACTCACAATTAGCGTTTGGAGATATTCAACCTGCGGGGGGAGTACAACAAACATCAATGGGAGGAAGTGTTTCTTTCGTAATGCCTTTTACACTCAATACTGCTAATCCTGCATCTTTATCAAGATTATCAAAAAGTAAGAATACAATTTATGAAGCCGCCGCTACTTTACAACTAAAAGAAGTTGCACAATCTAATTCAAATCAAAGAACATTCGCAGGTAGTTTGGCTTATATCGCCGCCGCTTTTCCCGTTTCCAAAATGGTCGCAATGTCTATTGGGTTGCGTCCTGTTTCAAGTGTAAACTATCAAAATCAAATCACACAACAAGTAACTAATTCAGATTTTTTAACTGATGTAAGTTATACAGGAAAAGGTGGTTTGAATACGATTTATGTAGATGTTGCGGTAGATTTGACCAAAAATTTTAGGGCTGATACATTAAAACATAGATTGGCATTAGGACTTAGAACAGGCTACGTTTTTGGTGGAATTACAGAAGAAACTTCTGTCAAAATCAGAACAGGACAACTTAATGATGATGTGAAAAGTGTATTTTTTCAAAGAAATCGTTGGAATGATTTGTTATTTGAACCTGCTTTGCTTTATACCTACAAACTTGGAAAAGACCAAAAACTTAATTTTGGTGCTACTGCTACTATCGGAAAAAATATGCAAACTTTGCGTTTTTTATCAGTACAAAGATTTGCAGGAGCAGGCAGTACTTTGATAGGTGCAGATACATTGTTTAGAGAATCGGTTAATAAAGTATATTATCCACAAAAATTAAACTTTGGTGTTTCTTGGGAAAAAGATTTGAAATGGGCTTTGACTGCTGATTTTTTTACTCAAAATTGGAAACCAGACCCAAATTTTAATCCTAATGAAAAAATCACAACAAGTTGGGGCGCATCTGTAGGAGTACAATATATTCCCGATTTTTATGCAGTGAAAAAAATATTTTTCAAACGTAATTTTTATCGTGCTGGTTTTGTATATCAACAAACGCCCATTATGACTAACGGACAAAATATTACAGATATGGCGTTAAACTTGGGAGTAGGTATTCCGATTGTGGTGCAAAAAAGTTTTTCAATTGTTAATCTTGGATTTTCTTTTGGACAACGTGGCACGCTCAACAATGGCTTGGTAAGAGAAAATTATATGCGTATTCAAGTAGGAGTTACTATCAACGACAGATGGTTCGAAAAATTCAAACTCAATTAACGAGTTAATACAGCGTTAATTGGACTCTTTTTTTAATCAATTTTATTTAAAATTCGTTCTAATAAGTAAAAATAAACAAAAAAATATATTTTATATCACAATGAAAACATCATTCGCAAAATGGATAACTTTAGCTGGATTTTCTTTCCTTTTTTGTACTAATGTTGCAAATGCGCAAGTGTCTGACCCTGGAAAAGAACCACAAAAAGCAAAAGAAGCTTGGGCAAGGTCTGAAGATGCGTACAAAGCTAAAGATTTTAAAGGAGCAAAACCTGATTTTGATTGGTTGTTAGTAAACGCTCCAAAAATTTCTAAAAATTTGTATCTTAGAAGTGCCGTTACATACGAAAGTTTATTGAGTAGCAACAAAGATGAAGCAAAAAAAACAATGTTGCAAGATTCTTTGATGATTATTTTTGATTTGCGTATCGCCAACTATCAAGAAGAAGCAAAAGTTTTAGATGATCAGAAAGGACGTTTGGCGTATTCTTTTTATAGTAAAAGACCTGAAAAATTAGATATGCTTTTTGATTTATATCAAAAAATATATGATTTGAAAAAGGAAACTATCAACCCATATAGTTTGCAATGTTTGTTTAGATTGAATTGTGAGATGAAAAAAGCAAACAAAAAAGGTTTAGACGATACAAAATTACTCGAATTACACGAAAAATTTAGTAAAATTTGTGATAATAATATCAGTAAAAATAACGAAAAAGCTGGTTTTGAAAACGCAAAAAAAGATATAGATGCCAATTTAGAAGCCACATTAGGCGAAATGGATTGTGAACTTATCAAAAAACAATATGCTGAAAAATTAAAATCAAATCCAAAAGATACTTTATTAGCAAGAAAAGTACAAAATTTGATGATAAGAGCAAGCAAAAAAAATAAAGATTGTTTCAAAGACAAAATGTTAGGTGATATTTATTTTATGTTTGCTAAAGAATATCCAAGTTTTAATAGCTGCAAATCATTGGCTTATTGGAACGCAGGCAACGACAATGACGATGAATATGTGAAATGGATGGGCGAAGCATTCAAATATGGTGGTGCATCTATCGATAAAGCAGATTTGTTAATGGCACAAGCACGCAAAAAAGCAAAAGCAGGTTTGTATGCAGAAGCACGTAGCCTTGCTTATCAAGCAGTCCAAACTGACAAAGCAGTGGCAGGAAAAGCCTATAAATTTGTGGGCGACTTGTATATGGCAAGTGGCGGAACTTGTGTAGGTGCAAACAAAACTCCTTGTGATAGAAAAGCAATTTATGTAGCGGCTTATAATATGTATATGAAAGCAGGTGACGCAGGCAACGCACAAAGAGCGGCACAATATTTTCCTACGGCAGAAGAAAAATTTACTTATGATTGTGGCGGAAAAGTCTTAAATACAGGCGGTTGGGTTGGTGAAAGTGTTACTATGCCTAAATAACTAAAATAAAAAAATATTTTTTTTAGCATAAATAATTGAAAACCAATTATTTATGCTAATTTTTTTTTGTTAAAATCAATTCTCAATAAAAAAAAATATACTCAAATGTTGCGACATTGAAGATACATTGAATAAATAAAATACTGATTTTTAAAATAGTAATAAATCTGATAATAATTGCTTTATGTAAAATATTAGGTGGTTTGTGTAAAATACTAAGGTGTTGGTGTATATTTTGAACACAATAAAAAATAAATATGGAACTTTGCATAATACATTACAAATATAAATAAAAAAGTTATGAAAAAATTAATTTTATGTGTTGCTTTATTAAGTGCAAGTTTTACAGTTTCTTCTTTCAAAAGTATAAAAATTGAAACAATAAGAGTAAAAGGAGAAGTTTGCTTCAAAATTAAAAACGATACAGGCAATAATGTTACATTACATACAGGCAAAGGCACTGCCCCAATGCCAAGTGGAAGCACTAAAGAATTTTGTATGGAAGAAGGAAAATCGTTACATTATGCTGAAAAAGGAATGAAAGGAAAATCAATTTTAACCGTTTCAAGTTATCACTCAGGAAAAGTTATAAAATTATCAAGTTTAAAATTTTAATAAAAAAAAATATTAAAAATAGGTAAAAAGTTTAATAATAATTTTTTTGGTAATGCTATTAATGTAGTGTTTTATCCTGCCGAACAAAGTAAAGCATTTGCTTATTGAATGGCGTTTTGTGAATGTAAACTCATATTTTTCGCTTTGCTCAAAACGAATATGATTTTAAACCTCAAATCAAGCAAAGACATTACATTTGTAGCACTACCAAATTATCAATTAACCAAAATTATTCAAAAAAATAAAAATATATTTGGTGTTTTGAGATGATTCGTTTATTTTTGTGAGAATAATATAACATAACCCATCAAAAATAAAATAATGAACCAAGAACAAAATATAACCAACCATATAAAAGTGCCGAACAAAGATTTGGAGATATTGAAATCGCATTTTCCGCAGTGCTTTGATAAAGACGGAAATTTTCAATTAGAAAAATTCAAATCAAATCTTACCGAAAAAGAAATAAATTTTTCTTCTGAAAGTTATGGCTTAGACTGGCTTGGAAAATCGTACTCACGATTGCTCGCAAGCGACTCTGCCAATACATTACTCAAAGCAGACCAAATACACAATGCAAAAGATGAAAACAAAAACGCTGAAAATCTTTTGATAAAAGGCGATAATTTGGAAGTGCTGAAACATCTTGCCAATGCCTATTATGAAAAAGTAAAAATGATTTATATTGACCCGCCTTATAACACAGGTAGCGATGGATTTGTGTATAACGATGATAGAAAATTTAGTGTGAAAGAATTACAAAATCTGATTGGGATTGATGAAGAAAGGGCAAAACGTATTTTAGATTTTACACAACAAAAAAGCAACAGTCATTCGGCTTGGCTTACTTTTATGTATCCACGATTGTACGTAGCAAAACAACTGCTAAAAGATGACGGAGTTATTTTTATTTCTATTGATGATAACGAAGTAGCTCAATTGAGATTATTGATGGACGAGGTTTTTGGTGAGGAGAATTTTGTTGTTGAATTTATTTGGAAAAAAGGAAAAGAATTAGAAGCAAATAATGTGGGTTATCATCACGAATATGTGTTATTGTATGCAAAATATAAAAATAACCTTAACTTATTATTGAAAGAAAAGGATATTTCAAGACACAAGAGCGATTTGACTGAACCAAATTTAGTTGAAGGTATTGAAAGTGAATATAAAGCAGGTGAACTTTTTCAGTTAATTAATTTAAGTAAGCAAGATGACTATAATCTTGAAATTCCATTAAAAGGTGGAAAGATATTAACAAGAAAAGGTTATTTAGCCCCATCTACTCTTTTAGAATATATTAAAACAGGTAGAATATTTGTTGGCAAAAAAGAAACGGTCTATGTAAAATCATTTTTAAGTGATGAAAGAGATGGGTCAGTAATAAGTTCAGTAATTGAAAGTGAATTTGGTACAACTAAAAAAGGAGGTATTGAACAAAAAGAATATTTTAACTTTAAACCTTTTTCATATCCTAAACCTACATTACTTTTAAAACATTTCATAAAAACAGTAGAAAATAATTCATTAATTATGGATTTTTTCGCAGGCTCTGGCACTACAGGTGATGCAGTTATGCAAATAAATGCGGAAGATGGCGGCAATAGAAAATTTATTTTAGTTCAAATTCCTGAATTGATTGATAAAAAGAAAAAGAAAAAGTCTTATGATTTTGTAAAAGAGGAATTGAAAGCAGAACCAACTATTTTTGAGATAACCAAAGAACGTTTGTTTAGAGCCAGTAAAAAAATCAATGAAGAATTAGACAAAAAAATAGAAAAACTACAAGCACAAATTCCAACGCCAGAAAACAAAACAGAAATAGAAAAATTTAAAAAATTACAAGCACAAAATTATTTCAAAATTTTTGAAACTACTCCTATTTGGGAAGATTATAATTTTGAGGCGGATAAATTAGACAATCAAATATCTTTACTTGATGAAACTAAATTGACACAGGACGATATAAAAGCATTGCTCACTACTTGGAAAACTTTTGATGGAATACCTTTAACACAAGAATTAGAGCCGATTGATTTAAGTGGTTATGAAGCTTATTATGGTAACGAAAAATTATATTTGATGAATAAATCATTCACGACTGATAATTTGAAAACGGTTTTGGAAAAAATTGATTTAGACAAAGAATTTAATCCAAGTTCGATTATTGCGTTTGGTTATTATTTTGATAGCAAAAATTTGCGAGAGTTGAGTGAGAGCCTGAAATTATACACCAACAAGAAAAATATTGGCATTGATTTTATAACAAGGTATTAAAGTATGAAAGGATTTAATTTTGAAAAAAACCTACCACATCAACAAAATGCTATCGAAAGTACATTGGCTGTTTTTGATGGTTTACAAGTGCAATCAATGCCCAAAGTAGATAGCAACTTTATTAATCCTGTGTTTAATAATATTATGAAACAAGGAAAAATATTTGTGAATGTTACTTTGCCTTTTGGTAAATATTATAAAAATATTTTATCACTGCACCAAAAAAATAATATTACCGAAAGACCTAAAAACGAAAGTAATATCATCGATATAATGATGGAAACGGGTACGGGAAAAACTTATACTTATACTAAAACTATTTTTGAACTCAATAAAGAATATGGTATTTTTAAATTTATCATTGTTGTTCCTACTTTATCTATCAAAGCAGGCACGATTGATTTTCTAAAATCAGACAGCAGTCGTGAACATTTCAAAGAGCAATATCGCAAAACGCTTCACTTGCACATTGTAGAAAGTCAAAAAAACAGCAAAAATAAAAAAAGTTTTATTCCACCAGCGATTTCAGATTTTGTAAATGCTGGAGATTTTGAAAAAAACAGCATTCAAGTTTTGATTATCAACGCAGGTATGATTAATTCAGATACAATGCAAAAAAGTTTTGACAAAGGTCTTCTTGATAAATATACAGTTCCTTTTGATGCCTTAAATGCAACAAAATCTTTTATGATTATTGATGAACCACACAAATTTGGAATTAGTAATAAAACTTGGGAGAATATTCAAAAAATAAAACCACAATTTATTTTTAGATATGGTGCAACATTTCCTGATAAAGAAGTAGAAAAAATAAATCAACTTGGTAAAAAAGAGAAAATAAAAATAAAAGATTATCATAATTTAGTGTATCAACTAACAGCAGTAGATTCATTCAACCAAAATTTAGTAAAAGGAATCGAAGGGCACGTTACAGAATTTGAAAACGGAAAAAATGCAATTGTTAAATTCATCGATTCAAACGGAACAGAAGCAAGTTTTGAATTAATAGAAAACCAAAACACTAAAATTATAAAAGTAAACAAAAATGATAGTTTGAGCAAAATTCACGCTGAAATGACTGATTTAACCATTGAAAATCTCAATAAAAGTGTAGTCATTTTATCAAACGGATTAGAATTAAAAAAAGGAGATAAACTCAATCCATATTCTTATGCAGTAACATTGCAAGAAATAATGATTCAAAAAACAATCGAAAATCACTTTGAGATTGAAAAACAACTTTTAACAAGAGCAGTAAAAATTAAACCTTTGACACTTTTTTTTATTGATAATATCGAAGAATATCGAAATAAAGAAGGTCATATCAGAAAAATAGTTGAACAATGTATCAAAGCCAAAGTTGAAAAATTATTAGAAACAGAAAATGATACTTTTTATAAAGCATATCTTGAAAAAACACTGCTTGACATTTCTGCAACACATGGAGGTTATTTTTCAAAAGACAACACAGAAAAAGACGAGGCAATAGAAAAAGAAATAAACGAAATTTTGCACGACAAACAAACGATGCTTAATTTAGAAAATCCAAGACGTTTTATTTTTTCAAAATGGACTTTGCGTGAAGGCTGGGACAATCCAAATGTTTTTCAGATTTGTAAATTGAGAAGTAGTGGAAGTGAAATTTCAAAATTACAAGAAGTAGGACGTGGCTTGCGCTTGCCTGTGAACCAATATGGCAATCGAGTAAAAAATGAAGATTTTTTTCTTCATTATTTTGTGGACTTTACCGAAACTGACTTTGTGAATAAGTTGGCAAATGAAATCAATCAAAAATCAGGAGCTATTTCTATTGAAAAAATAGAAACCAACGTTACCCCATTATTAAAAATTATTCTTCAAAAATATTCAGAACAATTTGCAGACGAAGAAAAATTATTAGAATATTTGGACGAAAAAAGAATCATTAGACGAAACAACGATTTCAAAGAAGGCGGATTTGATTTTATCAAACAAAATTTTTCTTTAATTTTTGAAGGAGTAAATTCTAACAAAATTCGCAAATCGACTGATGAGAAAAAGAAAGTAGTTGTAAGAACAGATAAATATCAAGAGTTAAAAAATCTTTGGGAAAAACTAAATGAAAAAGTTATTCTTGAATATAAATTTGATAACGAAGCAGTATTTAAAAAATTATTTACCAATTTTTTGAAAACACAGCAAGGAAATTTTGTCGTTGGCGGAATCAATGAAAAAAATTATAAAATTGAAATAAAAGACAACACAGCAGTTGTGAACGAATCTGAATCAGCGTATGAAAAAAAGGTATCAACAATTTCAACAATGAAATATAGTACTTTTCTCAAAGAACTTGCAAAAATGTTGCATATCAACCTCAAAACGGTTCATCAGTCGATTATTGATTCAAAAATAGACATTAATGTATATCTAAACACAACAACACTTAGAATTATCAAACAATCGTTTGACTATTATTTGATGGCAAATGCCATTGATAAATTTAGCATTGAATACAAAAAAATTTCAAATAATATTCACCCAACCAAATTGACAGACGAAAATGGAAAGGCTTTAGAAGAAATTTCTGCCTCAGATGTAGGAATGCTTTTTTCAGACGAAAAAGTTTCTCCCTCTTATTTTTTTGAAAATTTGTATTTTGATTCTGATTTGGAGAAAACAAATATCAAAACTGAAATCAAAGAAATCATCGTATTTACAAAGATTCCGAAGAACTCAATTAAAATTCCTGTTGCAGGTGGAAAAAGTTATTCGCCTGATTTTGCTTATGTTTTAAAATTCAAAGATGGAGAACAAAAACTTCATTTCATTGTAGAAACAAAAAATGTATTAGGTGAAGAAGGATTGAGAGAAGAAGAAAAATACAAAATAAAACACGCTGAAAAATTTTTTGGCGACAAAGTAGCCATTCAATTTCAAACCCAATTCAGCAATAACAAAATTGTTGATTTGATAAATGAAATTATAAAATACAAATAGTACAATTTTTAAATCAAATATAGACGCTGGTGTGAAAGCCTGCATTAAATACAAGCAAAAAAATATTATTTAATAAAAAAAATATCAAAACAAAAAAATAATAATTATATTTGCAAAAAAATTAAAACAAATATTTTTATGCGTATTCTTTTTCTACCTATTTTTTTGTTAATAATGATATTCTCTTGGCTTTTTGGTACAAAAGCACAAGCACAAACAGAACGTTGGCAACAACGCACTGATTATACAATGGAAATTGTGATGGATACTGACAATCATACTTTCACGGGAAAACAAAAAATTGTTTATTTTAATAATTCTCCTGATACATTGACAAAAGTTTTTTATCATTTGTATTACAATGCTTTTCAACCTAATAGTGCGATGGATATTCGCTCTCGAACCATTGATGACCCTGACCGCAGAGTAAAAGATAGAATTTTTAAACTCAAACCTAATGAAATTGGTTATCAAAAAGTAAAAAATCTAAAAATAAACGGAACAGATGCCAATTATAAAATAGAAGGAACAATTTTAGAAGTTACGCTCTCGAAACCAATCTTACCCAAATCAAAAAATAATTTAGAAATGGAATTTGAAGCACAAGTTCCTAATCAAATCAGAAGAACAGGCAAAAATAATGCAGAAGGAATTGCTTATTCGATGGCTCAATGGTATCCAAAATTATCTCAATATGATTATCAAGGTTGGCACGCAAATCCATACATCGCAAGAGAATTTTATGGCAATTTTGGAGAATTTGATGTTAAAATTACTATCGATTCAAGTTTTGTAATTGGAGGCACAGGTTATCTTCAAAATCCATTAGAAATAGGAAAAGGTTACGAAAAAGCAGGTCAAAAAGTAAAAAAATCAAACGCAAAAACAAATACTTGGCATTTCAAAGCACAAAATGTTCACGACTTTGCGTGGGGAGCAGACCAAGATTATTTACACACAACTACCGAAGTTGATGGTATTTTGTTGCGTTTCTTTTTCCAAAAAGGCAACGAAAAAGTAAAAGCAAATTGGGATAAATTAAGAAATAATATCGGAAAAGGTTTGCAGTTTTTGAACAAAAATTACGGACAATATCCTTACAAAGAATATGCGTTTGTGCAAGGTGGAGATGGCGGAATGGAATATCCAATGTGTACTTTGATGAACGGAAACGGCGAATTTGAAGGATTGTTTGGAACGGCAATGCACGAACTTATCCACAGTTGGTATCAAGGAGTTTTAGCCACTAACGAGGCTTTGTATGCGTGGATGGACGAAGGTTTTAATACTTATGTGGGTGATGAATTTGACGGCGGAAACCACTCAGGAACTTATAGTGCTTATTTTGATATTGTGAAAGCAGGCAAAGAAGAAGCAATGGATATTCACGCAGACCATTTTAACACAAATCGTGCTTATTCGGTTGGCTCATACATCAAAGGTTCGATATTTTTAAATCAATTAGGATATGTTATTGGTAGAAAAAATTTAGACAAAGGTATGTTACAATATTACAATACTTGGAAATTCAAACACCCAAACGTGAATGATTTTGTCAGAGTAATGGAAAATGTATCAGGTTTGGAATTGGATTGGTACAAAGAATATTTTGTAAATACTACTTACACAATAGATTATGCTATCAAAAATGCAAAACAAGTCGATAATCAACTGCAAATCACATTAGAAAGAAAAGGAAAAATGCCAATGCCGTTAGATGTTTTGGTGGAATACAAAGATGGACGCAAAGAATTGTATTACATTCCTTTGGATTTGATGAGAGGCGAAAAACCAAACGAAGATGATAAAATCACACGCATTATCAAACCTGATTGGATTTGGACTTGCCCTTCTTATCGTTTGGATATTAATGCTGATTTAAAAAATATTGATAAAATTTGTATCGATAAAAGTCAAAGATTGGCTGATGTAGATAGAAATAATAATTTTTATTCTAATGATGAAAATAAAAATGAAATCATTTTTATAGAAAAAAAATAAAAATGATTTTTCATATTTTGAGAAAATATTAAGATATTTTTGGTGCAAACTTTAGATGTTTGCACCAATTATTATCTTTGTGTACTCGTATTTTGTAAAAAAATAAACTAAATAATTCCAAATAAAGTATATTAATCCATTATTTTTACTTTTGTAGGAAATTAAAAACAGAAAAATTAAAAGTAGGAAAAGTTAAAAGTAGGAAAAGTTAAAAATCATGTTTTCAAAATATTTAGTAGAAAATTTATCTTATCAATTAAACAATCTTTTTAATTCTTTTACTTATTTGGGTGGAGAATATTGTTTGTTGATAGGCATATTTTTTTTAATTTTGATAGAACTAAGACCAAAATCTGCCCCCAAAAATATCGCGCTTGCGATTGCTGTAATGAGTATATGTGCGAGTATTTTTTGGTTATTTATTTCTTTTAGAAATATCAGCCCCAAAGGACAATATTTATTTGGAGAAATGTTATTTTTAAATAGTTTTAACATCAAAATAAAAATATTATTTGGTTTTATTGGTTTTTTAACTTTCATTTTTTTGGCTTGTTCTTCTATTTATAAACAAAAAAAATTTCCTTTTTCTGAATGGTTTTTATTTATTCTGACCATAGAATTGGGTTTATATATTTTAGTTGCTTCCCAAAATTTGTTAGCTATCTATATAAGTTTAGAAATTATTTCTTTGGTAAGTTATATATTGGTTGCTTTGCCCTTCAAAAAAGAAAATGCGGAAGCGAGTATCAAATATTTACTTTTTGGAGCATTTACGACAGGCATTACGCTGTATGGTATGTCGCTTTTATATGGACTAACGGGAAGTTTGGATATGAATTTAACCGTTATTAATATCAATTTTAATGCAGTAAAAACGCCTTTATGGTTGATTGCATTTTTTTTAACTTGTGGTAGTTTATTTTTTAAAATATCATCTTTACCTTTTCATTTTTGGACTCCTGATGTGTACCAAGGAGCACCATCATGGGTTACATCATTTATGAGTACTGCTGTAAAAACTGCTGGTTTTGCAGCACTTTTTCGATTGTTCAATTACTCTTTCTTGCCTTTATCTGGAACATGGTTTGTAATTTTTAGTATTCTTGCTGCCATTTCTATAACAGTTGGTACTTTTTCTGCTGTTTTTCAAACTTCTTTAAAAAGAATATTGGCTTTTTCTAGTATCGCTCATGCAGGATATATGCTTATTATTTTGTTAAATGGCGAGAACACTACAGGAGCAGGATTATTATTTTATACTTTAGCATATTCCATTGCATCTTTAGTAGCATTTGCCACAATTGTTGCGGTTGAAGGTAGTACTGGAAAT
>RDXZ01000050.1:0-24638 GCA_004293265.1 Bacteroidota bacterium
TGCTCTAAAGTAATATCGTATTTTTTCATCTTTATTTTACATTAATAAACCATGCAAAGATAATAAAAAAATATCATTTTAATTAATTTATTTTCCTTAGTAAAAAATAAATAAATCAATCTTAAATTATTGTGAAAAATAAAAAATAATCGTAACTATTTGGTATAGTCATAAAATTATTATTTTGAACTTCGTGCAAGCGTCCACGCTTGCACGAGATATTAACTGGTGCAAGCGTCCACGCTTGCACCAAAATAATAAATAAATTATTTTTTATAATTTACATCTATATTTTGAAAAAAAATACATAAAAAATATTTTTTACGTGTTTTTATACATATTTTTGCACAATAAGTATTATTTTTTTTAATATTTTTAAAATAATATCTTTTTTTCAAACAATTAATTATAATATTTGTTTACACATAGTAAATAAATCAAAATAATTTCATATAAATTTTTGTAAATATTTAAGCGTACTTAGTTAAGAAAATCTCGTGTAAGCGTTCTTGCTTGCACCCAAATTACCTAAATAGTTACAAGTTTTTTAATATTTTTTAAATAATTTTAGAAGAATACATACACATTTTAGTTGGTAAATATTATGAGGATTAGAGTTGTTTTTGTGGTGCAAAATAAAGGAGCAACCGTTCCGTTTCACCACCAATATTTATTGGCACAATATATTCGAAAAATTGTTGAAACCAATCCCGAATACAATGAAAATTGTCCTTTTTATAACTTCTCAGGCATCAAAGGGCAAACAAAGGTAAGCAGAAATGGTTTACATTTTTATTCATCAAAAGTTACTTTGGTTTTAGCAAGCAGGAATAAAACTTGGATCGATTTTATTATTCAACAAATATTTCAACATAAGGAAGTTAAAATAGGTAATTTATTGCTTACTCCTGAGTTTGTTGAGCAAGAAGTTCATAACCATTTTGAAGATAGTACAAAATATATTTGTATTTCGCCGTTGGTTTTGTGCAAACCACAAGAAGATGCTACTTATCAAGCCAAAAAATTTATCGCTCCAGATTTAGATATTTTTTCTGATTTGTTATATGAAGCAACTATCGAAAGAATGGCTCAAACCAATGAATATTCAGATGAAGAATTGGCAACTTTTAGTAAATTTCAATTAGTTCCAGATGAATTTTATCTAAAAAAAATAAAAGAAGACCAGAAAAAATTTGCTCGAATATATACACTTTCTACCGAAAATAAACAAGAAGTCAGAGGTTATACCTTGCCTTTCACTTTGTACGCACCCAAAAAAGTACAAGAATTTGTATTTAATTGTGGTTTAGGTACTTTTTCAGAGGAAGGATACGGAATGATTGATATAGTAAGACCTGCAGGAAGCACTCAAAGGGTAGAAACTTACTTTACTCCATAGATATTTTTTTACGTCATAAATCAAAAAACCTATCATTTTTTAATTTGATAGGTTTTTTAATATTTTTAAAGTAAGAATACTTTTTGTTATTAGCAATATTATTTCACTTTTTTTACATAAGAAATTTCAACTTCTACTTTTTCAGTTCCGTCAATGCCTAATTTTTGATATACAGAGGGAGAAACTTGCAAAATCACGTCTTCGGCTACATTCATAGGGTTTAATTTTGCCGCTACTTCTACCATTGTAATTTTTCCATTTTGCATATTTTTTACCACCAAAGTCGTTCCCGGTTCAATATCTCTGTGTAAAGCCGCTTGATTTTTCGGACTTGGAATATCAGGAATTACTTGGGCAAAACCTGTTTGTAAAATCGTATTCAAATCAGTAGGCGTAACTACTTGATTATTGCCTGAAAAATTTGGGTTAGGAATAGCCACCTCATTTTTTTTGTTAATATCAGTTGTTTCCTCATTATTACCTGAACCACGCAATACATTATTTGGATTTTCAGTGTTATTTACTGCAAAAGCGTCTTGTTCGTTGTTTTTTTCTTTCACATTTTCAACAACAGGTGTTGTGTTGTCTTTTTTAACAGGTACGTCCTTTTTAACAGGTATGTCCTTTTTAACAGGTACATCTTGTTTTACCACCGCCTCTTCTTTCTTAGATTTATCTATTTCAGTGGCTTTGTTTGATGGTTTTTCTGTTTCAGAAGTATAAATTTTTAGTTTTTTTCCTGCTTGAACATTATCACTTTTCAAATCGTTCCATTTTATAATATCTTGCGTAGAAACTTTGTATTTTTTACCAATAGAATATAAACCTTGTCCTTTTTCGACCAAATGTTCAATCAATTTAGTTTCTTTTTCTGTTGCAGTTGAGGCTAAATCTGGGTTTGTTTTTACAATTTCTTCAGGTTTTTTTCCATTTTGTTCCTCAATATCTTTTTTTCTTTTTAAATAATCAGCATCAGGTTTTGGACCTGTAGGTTGATAAATAGTAAAAGTTTTTCCTACCAATGCAGGTTGTTCGTGTTGTAAATTGTTCCAAATCTCAATTTGCCTTACGTTTACGCTGTATTTATTGGCAATATCTTTCATTTTTTCGCCTGCTTTGACCGTATGCGAAACCAAATTTGGTTTATATACCACAATTTGTTGTCCTACTTTGAGTTTATTATTATCCCATTCATAATTATTCCAATATTTCAATTCGGTACGGCTGACATTATAAATGAGTCTGATAGATTCAAAACTTTCATTGGCTTTGATAGTGTGATAAATAGGGTCTTCACTATTTTTTGGCAATTCTTTTTTTGAGTTTTCTACTTTTTCTTCAGGAACTATTTTTTTCGTTTCTTTTACGACTACTTTTTCAGTTCCTTTTGTTTCTTTTTTGACCGCTTTTTCAGTTCCTTTTGTTGCTTTTTCTTTGGCATATTCCAAAGTAATAGGTGCATCTTCAAAAGGATTTCCACCAGTTTCTATTTTATCGGCTGGTTTGTCAGCAGGTTTTTTGGGTGAATTTTCCTCTTTATCAGGAGTTTCTTCAGCAGGTTCTTTGCGAGTTTCTATTTTTTCAGGTTCTTTTTCTGATTTTTTTTCAACTTCTTTCGAAGGTTTTTTGACAACAGAAACATTTTCTTTCGAAGGAATCAAAATACTTTTTCCTTCGACGATTCTATCTTCGTTCAAATCTTCATTCATTGCCAAAAGTTCTTCGGTTTTTATTCCGTTATCTTTAGCAATTGAGTATAAAGTTTCGCCTTTTTTGATTTTATATTCTTCGGTTTCAGTTTGAGTACCTTTTAATTTTTTACCTTGTGCAACAACTTCCTTTTCCTTTCTTTCTTTTGTAAGTGTTGCTATGCCTTTTGTTTCAGACAATTTACCTTCTTTTTTACGTTTAGAAGTACTTACAATCAATTCTTGTCCAGGTCCGAGTTTATCACTTTCTAAGTTATTGAGTTCTTTTAATTCTTTTACACTCAAATTATATTTTTTAGCGATAGAAAACAACGTTTCACCTTTTTGAGATGTGTGTGAGGTGGCTTCGAGTTTATTTGTTGATTTTAAGGTAGGCGTTTTTTCTGTAGCTTTTGCTACATCCTCTTCCACTTTTTCATCGGTTGGGACATAAACAATATCACCAACGAGCAATTTTACTGCACTTGGATTGATTTTTTGAATGACTTTTGTTTCAATTTTATATTCTTTGGCGATAGAAAACAGTGTTTCACCTTTTTGGACTTTGTGAACGATATAGTTTTTACCATTTCGCACTTCAGTTTTTACTTCTTGTGCTTCTGCCATTTGGTTGCTCATTATCAATGCGATAAGTGAGGCAAGCGCAGTTTTTAATATTTGTTTCATAATATTTTAAATTTGATGTACCCAAAAAATTCTTTTGTAGTTTAATTATGCAATATTTATTTTTGATATTTAACTAAAAAATAAAATATTATTTGTATTTTTATTGATTTTACAAATAGTTCTTATTTTTAAAGGTGCAAATATAAATATTTTTTTTGAAAAATAATAGATTTTTTTCAAAAAGTTTTATAATTTATTACTCAAAAATTTTACCAATGTTACATAAATACAAATATTTTTTTTGAAATTAGGATAGTGAATAAATAGAAGTTTATTCTGATAATTGAATAAAAAATGACTTGGAAGATAATTTTTAATACCAATAAAAAAAATTATTCGTCTTCAATTTTAACTACAAAAGCATTTTTGAAACCTAATTCTGCGACTTTTTTTGCTAATGCTTCCGCTCTTTCGAGGTCATATTCGCGTCCTACAACATATTTATATCTTGCTTTTGGATTTTTTTCATCTTCATAAATATCGACTTTAATTTCCAAATCTTCAAACACTTTTGCTTCAGACGAAAGTAATTTGTTGGTGGCTAACAATTGCACGCGATAATATTTAGAACGATTTTCTACGGGTGCTTTGCTTTGAAAATATTTTTTTACTGCACGATAAATGGAAGAAGCTAAAATATTTTGATTTTCTTCATTATTCAAATATTTTTCTTCATTATTATTGCTCATATATCCAAACTCTATTAACACTGAAGGCATAGTTGTATATTGTGTAACATATAAATTTCTCCCTCTCATTTTGGCATCTATTACTCCTCTGGATTGTCTTTTTGCACCTTTTTGCAGTTCGGTAATACACAAATCAGCAATTTTTTTGCTGGCGGGCATTGATAAGTTATAAATATGCGCCTCAACGCCATTTACTGCTTTATTTTTATTCGAATTACAATGAACGCTTATAAATAAATCGGCTTTTTTGTCATTGGCTAACTCTACTCTATCTTGCAAAGAAACAAATTTATCGGTGCTTCGAGTATAATATACATCAATGTTTGGTATATTTTGTTTGATATATTTACCAATTTTAAAAGAAATTTCGAGGTTAAGGTCTTTTTCGTGAGCCAAATTTGCTTTGCCTTTAGGCTTCCCCGGATCATTTCCACCATGTCCTGGGTCTATTATTACAATCAAACGTTCTTGTTTTTTTTGTGCATATATATTGGTAAACACATTAAAAATACATAAAATAAGAAATATTTTTTTGACAGAATACATATTTTTTGTTTTGATAAGTAAATATTAGAAAAGTAGTATTTTTATAAAATTAAACATACATTAAGTTTTACATTTTTTGTACCAAAAAAATAAAAAAGGTATTTGCAAAGGTATAAATTTTAACAAATAAAACAAATTTTTTTGTCAATTTATTTGTTTTTTTTCGTTGATTTATATTTTCTTAACAAAAAAAATGATGAAAAAAACAGAAAATCTATTTGTGTGATATTAAACAATCAAAATCATTTCACTCAATAATTTCTTTGCCATTTCAATATTTTTTATATTTTCTGCCACAAACAATGGTTTGTCTTTTACTTGTTTGAGTGTTCCAAATTGACGATTTTTTTGTAATACTTCTATTACTTTTCCAAATCTATCTGACTTAAAATATTCAGGTTTATCCAAAAACCAACCTCTTAAAAAATGCTTTTTCAAACTCAAACGCGCAAAACCAATTTTTTCACCCAACCAACGCAAATGTACGGTTTCTATCAAATCTTTGACTGATTGAGGCAATGCACCAAATCTATCGATTAATTCTTGTTTAAATTTTTTGAGATTTTCTTCGTCTTTTATTTCGTCTAATTTTGTATAAAGGCTCAATCTTTCTGAAATATTGAGTACATAATTATCAGGAATTAAAAGTTCTAAATCTGTTTCGATATTGCAATTATTGGTGATAATGTCTTGTTTCAATTCGTGTGCAAAAAGGTCTTTGAATTGCGTTTGTTTCAATTCTTTGACAGATTCGTCCAATATTTTATGATAAGTTTCGAAACCTAAATCGTTGATAAATCCACTTTGCTCTGCTCCTAACATATTGCCTGCTCCTCGAATATCCAAATCTCGCATCGCCACTTTGAAGCCATCACCCAAATCAGTAAATTCAGTCAAAACTGTCAATCTTTTTCGAGTTTCGGGAGTAAGCAAAGTAGTTGAGGGAGCAAGCAAATAACAAAATGCTTTTCGATTGGAACGCCCCACACGCCCTCGCATTTGGTGCAAATCAGCCAATCCAAACGTATGAGCTTGATTGATAATGATAGTATTAGCATTAGGAATATCCAAACCTGATTCGATGATATTGGTCGCAACCAAAATATCATATTCTCCATCAATAAATTTCAACATCACTTTTTCTAATAATTTCCCTTCCATCTGCCCATGTCCTACGCATATACGCGCATCAGGCACGAGTTTCAAAATCAAATTAGCAATAGAATCAATGTCATTGACGCGATTATGCACAAAAAAAACTTGTCCGCCTCTGCGAATTTCACGACTGATAGCATCTCTGATAATTTCTTCATTAAAACCATGTACTTCTGTGGTTACAGGCTGGCGATTGGGTGGAGGCGTGGCAATAATAGACAAATCTCTGGCATTCATCAACGAAAAATGAAGCGTTCTTGGAATGGGCGTGGCGGTCAAAGTCAAAACATCAACATCAGGTTTTACTTCTTTGAGTTTGTCTTTTGTTTTTACACCAAATTTTTGCTCTTCATCAATAATCAAAAGACCTAAATCCTTGAATTTGAAGTCTTTACCTGCGATTTTATGTGTACCAATGATAATATCAATTTCACCTTTCGCTAATTTTTCTTTGCTTTCTTTGATTTGTGCATCACTTCTAAAACGACTGACATAATCTACTTTACAAGGCAATTTTGCTAATCTTTCCGAAAAAGTACGAAAATGTTGCATTGCTAAAATAGTTGTTGGCACTAAAACTGCCACTTGTTTGCTTTCACAAACCGCTTTAAAAGCCGCTCTGATAGCAACTTCTGTTTTTCCAAAACCCACATCACCACAAACCAATCTATCCATTGGATTTTGGGCTTCCATATCTGCTTTTACATCTGCAATGGCTTTGGCTTGGTCGGGAGTTTCTTCGTATAAAAAAGACGATTCCAATTCATATTGCAAATAATTATCAGGCGAAAAAGCAAAACCTCTGGACGCTTTTCGTTCTGCATAGATTTTGATTAAATCTTCTGCAATATCCATCACTTGTTTTTTGACTTTTTTCTTTTTATTTTCCCATTCCAAAGAACCTAATTTGCTGATACTTGGCGGAGCATTGTCTTTTCCTGAATATTTGGTTATTTTGTGCAAAGAATGGACATTGACATACAACAAATCATTATCTCGATAAACCAAACGCACCGCTTCTTGTATTTTTCCATCGATTTCTCTTTTTTCCAAACCTGCAAAACGAGCAATGCCAAAATCTATATGCGTAACATAATCACCTGCTTGCAAAGAATGTAACTCTTTGATAGTCAATGCTTTGGACTTTGAATATTTTTCTTTACTTTTATATCGGTGATAACGTTCAAATAATTGATGTTCTGTATAACAAACGATTTTATTTTCATTGTCAATAAAACCTTCTCTTAAATCAATCGGCAACATCAAATATTTTAAATTTCTATCAATTTCTTCAAATATACTTTCTAATCGATTGATTTGTTTGGCAGAATCAGAAGTAATAATATTAGTAAAATCTTTGTTTTGATTTTGTTGTAAATTTTCGACAATTAAGTTAAAATCTTTTCTAAAACTTGGTTGCCTTGAACTTGAAAAAATAACTTCTTCTGCTTTTACTTTCGGAAAAGTAACTCCAAAATGCACACAAGAAAAATTTTGAATTTCTTTATAAAAAACTTCTTTGGTTTCGAACAACAAATCAGGCGAATCTACAATTTGTGTATTACTTTTATCTATCAACATTTCAAAATAAATTTGAACTTTGTTAAAATATTTTTCTAAATAATCACCAATTCCTTGATAATCTTTAAAAAAAACACTTGTATTTTTGGGAATAAAAGTCCAAAAACTCTCGCGTGATGCCTGCGTGAGTTTGTTATGCACGTTAGGAATCAACGTAGCAAAATTAAGATTATCGACAGAAAGTTGAGAAATAGGTTCAAAACTTCTGATACTTTCTATTTCATCACCAAAAAATTCGATTCGATAAGGCAATTCAGCAGAAAAAGAATAAATATCTAAAATTCCGCCTCGCTGTGCAAATTGCCCTGCTTCATACACAAAATCATTTTTTTCAAATTCATATCCTTTTAAAATATCGACAATAAAATCTATGCTAAATTTTTCACCTTTTTTAAGCACAAAAGTATTATCCAACAAAGATTTTTTGTTGATAACTTTTTCGCCCAACGCTTCGGGATAAGTAATGACAATAAAATTTTTATTATTTTTGTTGATAGTTTGGTTAATCGTATTCAAAACCTCTCCACGTTGCAAAACGCTGGCATTTTCGATGGCTTCAAATTGATAAGGACGTTTATAAGACGCAGGAAAAATCTGTATATTTTCTTGTGGGAGTAAATTTTGTAAATCATTTTGAAAATAATTGGCTTCATCGAGGTCATTCATTACAAAGACAAAATTATCTAAAATGATTGGATTTTTTTCTTTTATATTTTGATAAACAGCCGCAAAAATAACCGCATCAAAACTTCCAATGATATTTTTTACAAATAAATGAGGTTGTTTTTTTTCAATTTGATGTGTTAGAATATTGACCAAACTTTCATTTTGATAGATAGATAATAATTCTGTAATTTTCATTCGATAAGATTTCTTTTCTTTATTTTGATGTGCAAATATAAACAATAAATATTTTGTTTGTGCAAAATGTTTGTAGGAATTGTAGAAAATAAAAACTTGAATTTATTTTGTTTCAAATCTATGAAAGATATTTGATTGATTTTTTGTGTTTTTTTATTATGAAATATTGGTTTTTCTGAGATTTATACCCATAAAATTTTTATAAAATAAAAAAATCGGTTTTAATCCGTAAAATCCGCGTTATCCGCATGCTTTCTATGATAGTTTTTCTTATAAATCTTAGAAGAATCAAAATAATTTTATCCAATGAGTTTGGAAAAATACTCGTAAATGCTTATTTTTGCAAAAAAACAAGACTAATTAAAAAATGGAAAAACAAGATTTTATAGATAGTTTAACCCAATATATACCTTCAGAATCAATAGATTATATTGTAAATTATTTGTGTAAATGGCAAAATATCATATTAAAAATTAAGCCTGAACGAAAATATGCCGTAGGTACTTATCATTATGATTTGGAAAAAAATGAGCATATTATTAGTATGAACCAAAATTTGAACTCGTATAGTTTTTTGTTTACGCTTGTGCATGAAATAGCACACATGGAAACAAGAATTAGTTATAAAAATAAAAAAATTAAGCCACATGGCAAAGAATGGCAAACTATATTCCGAAATCTGCTGACAGAAGTACAAATATTTTTTCCAACAGACATACAAAATGCTATCCAAAACTACCAAAAAGATATGCGTGCCGCCACGTGCAGAGATGATACACTATATAAATTGCTCAAAAAATATGACGAAAAACCTTGTTTATTTTTAGATGATATACCTATAAATGCTTATTTTGTCATCGAAAATGATAGTCGTGTTTTTCAAAAAAAATCAGTTTTAAGAAAAAATTATAAATGTATTGATATAAAAACAAAAAAAGAATACAGAGTCAGTGGACTTTTAGAAGTTATGCTTGTTGATTGAGAATGGTTTTTTTTTGGGTTTTGAGAATACAAACTTTTTATATTTACTTTTTTGTTTTGGATTATTTGAGGAATTTTATTTTTTTTTGACAATTTTTGTTGGTAATTTGGAACTTAAAAAGGTATCTGCAATGATTTCACAATGTTTTACAGTGTTAAATCTTTCAATTTCACTTGTGTTTAAATCTGTAGCATAACAAGTTATCTTTCGTAAATTAGGTAAATTCTCCAAAGGTTGTAAACTATCTACTTTGGTGTAATTGATATAAATATTTTCTAACTTTTCAAGGTTTGCCAAAGATGATAAATCTGAAACAAAAGTATTCATAGCATTTATTTCTTTAAGTTCTGTCAGTTTTTCTAACGGCTTTAAGTCAATTACTGCAATATTATTACTACAATCTATTTTAGTAAGTTTAAATATTTGTTCAATTTCTTGCTCTGAAAGTTCATAAGGAAGATAAGAGTTAAATAAATTTTTTTCAAACTTTAAAGATTTATACCACTTTACAAGATTTTGAGTAAATTTCTTATCATCTATTAAATTGGCTACTGCTTTCCGCAATGTAACATCTTGACAATTATCTATGATGTTATGTACTGCCCTGAGCAAATCTAATTCATTTGGTTCATAAGATAAATTAAGATGTTTTCTAAATATTTGTTGCCAAACAAAACTAAGATTATCCCACCATTTTTTAGGTGTAAAAATTGATGATATTTTGTTCAAAAAGTCAAGTTTGTGTTGTTTTTCTAATTCCTTGATAACTTTCTCTACTGTTTTGATGGCATCTTTCAAAGGTAGGTTGAAAAACTCCCTACCACTATTTAATCTATATTTTTCAAGTTCTTTGTGAACAAGACTTTCTACTAAATCGCAATCGCTAACTTCATTTTCATAAGCCACTACAAATTCCGTAGGAATACCTGTTTTAGCTTGACGATAAAGTTCTTTGGCTCTCTCCTCAGATGTTTTTTGTGTTTTACCTATTTTTAGATACTTAATAAAACTTGGATTTATCAAAATATAAACAAAGCCTTTTTTACTCATTTCTTTATTATTTTTGTTCTCTTAAACACTTTTATTTTATGAAATATTTGAAATTCAATTACGCTTTACCTCTCCATTTACTTTCAATTTAATAACTTCAATGTTTTCAAGTCCTTCATTATCAACTACTTTTACTGCAATTTTATGTTCTCCTGCTTTGAATAAATACGTTTGTTTGCCTGTTTTGTCAAGTAAAATTTCAGGTACAAAATTAGGTTCGTTATAAGCAAAATCCCAAGCAAAAAACTCGATGCCTGCTTCACTTTGTCCTGTTGCAACAAACGAAATTTGTCGAAGTTCTTTTATTTTGCCTAAATCTTGCATTTCAACTTGTAGAGTTGGTTTTTTTGCAATCGGCACAATATCCTCAACTGTTACCAATTTTATTATCACATTTTCTTGGTTTTTAAGCCTTGCTACTTCTTGTATTGCACCTTTGCCAAACGAAAAAGCAATGATAAAACCTATTGGTTTTTGCTCAGATTTATTTTTTTCAAAACTTGCTTTGTCAAAACGTTGAACTGCTGAAAAAAAGTTATCTATTACATTTCTGCCGATACCATCACTTCGCTTGACTTGTATAGGTTGATTTTCTCGTGTTTTGCCGTCAAGTCCTAAATCACCTCGTTGTTTTGAATTAGCAAGTCCACCAAATTGTCCAACTATCCAAGTTTCAAATTCAAAAGCATCTTTATAACGCAAAGTATCATAATCATATTTATGAAGTTGTACTGTAAATGGTTTTGAAAATAAATTTTGCTGTTTATTCAAACGAAACTCTGTAACTTTTACTGCTTGCACACTTTGGTCGATGCCTATCCAATTTCTATTGAGTTTATCTGCAACTGTAATTGTTGTTCCACCACCTACAAAACAGTCTAAGATTACGTCATTTTCATTACTTGCCATTTTGATAATCCTTTCTAATAATGCTTCGGGTTTTTGAGTTGGATAACCTATAATTTCACTTTGATTTTGCCCAACAGGTGTAATATCTAACCAAATATTGTCTGCTTCACTGCCACCATATTCGTCTAAAAAGCTTTTTCTTCTTGGTTTTCCATTTTTGGTAAAGTATAATTTTCCTTGTTTATCTATTTCCTCTAATTTTTCACGTACCATCATCCAACCATATTTGGGAGTATAATTTTTATATTCGTAAATAAGATTTTCTCTTGCCATCATACGCGGAAGTTCGATTGGTTCTGATTTAAAGCGTCTGCTATCTTCGTCTTCCTTATCGTATCGTAACAATAATTCTTCCATGCTTCCATTTATTCTTGGAGTAGAAAAATAAGCCTTGTCATTTTTTACATAGTAGAATATTGTGTCAGTATTTTGGGCAAGTTTTGACATTTTAAATTGTGAGCCTTTTTTAGTGAAATTTCTTTTCCAAGTAATTTCATTTCTAAAATTATTTGAACCAAAAATTTTATTCAAAACAAAAACCTTAATTTCTGCGTTGGCATGATAGTCACAATGCACAAAAATACTCCCTGTTGGTTTCAAAATTCTGTACATTTCTTGTATTCGGTCTTTGAGCCAACCAATATAATGGTCGATGCCTCCTGAAAATCTATCTTCAAAACTTCGAATTTCTCCTTTATCACCCCAAATTACTTCATAAGTTCGGTTTGAAAAAAATGGTGGGTCGATATAAATTAAATCTACTGTTTCGTTTTCGAGTGTTTTTAGCACTTCTAAGCAGTCGCCTAAAATTAGTTTGTTTATTGCCATTTGTTTGTTGTGGTAGTATTTTAAGAAACTACTTTGTCGTTTCTTAAAATTGCGTTCTTTCTCCCGCAAATATAAAAAAAAGTTTTTTTAATTACAAAATACTTTACAAAATACTTTATAAAAATGTAAAAATCAAATATTTGTAACCTATCTGAGAATAGAAAATACGTTTGATTTATAGATTTTGGTTTTGGTTGGATAAATATTTGGTTGAGTAAGAAAAAATATCTACTTTTGTAAATAAATCAAAAAAAATATGGTTCTACTAATATTGATACAGATAAAATTTTATAAAAATAAAAATCCGTTTTAATCCGTAAAATCCGCGTTATCCGCGTGCTTCCTGCGATAGTTTTCCGTATAATTATCTTGCTATCTTGTTGATATTTCTGCCTTAAAAGATTTGAAAAACTTAACAGAATTAAATTTGAAAGATACCCAAATTACTAACGCACAAAAAGAAGAATTCCAAAAAATATTGCCAAATTGTAGTGTTATTTAAGTGTTTGGTTGTTTTAAGTCTTTGAAAAAAGTAAAAACCATCTCGAATATAAACAAAGCAGTAATTTTTAATTTTGTATTGATAGAAGTTTACAGACTTCATTTATTCGAAAAACAAAAAATGTATTATTTTCTCATCAAGCCAAAAAATATACAAAACTTTATTCATCAACAAAAAAAATAATGGTACTATTTTTGCCGTTTTTTTGTGTATATTAAAAATTAAAAAAAAATCTACAATGAATAACAATCAAGAACATTTGCTTCAAAAATATCCTGAAGCAGACAAAATCGCCTATCTATCTTTGGTGGCATCAATTGCAAAAGCAGATGGAAATTTAGAAACGCAAGAAATTGAAAATATAAAAAATTCTTGTAAACAACTTGGTATTTCAATAGAAAATACTGAAAAAGTAATCGCTTCTTTATCGAAGCCTGAACCTGAAAACTTAAATGCTTATATTTCACAAATCACGAACAGTGATTTGAGGTTTACTTTGATTACAGATATGTTTTTTTTGGCTTATGCTGATGAAGTATTGACCGAAAACGAAATCGTGGAAATTAATTCGTTTGCTCATCAACTCAATATCAAAGATGAACAAATTAAAGCCATTCGAGAATATGTGGAGGTCATCACAAAAATAAAAGATGAAAAAGAAAATCCAAACAACAAAGCAAAAATCGAAGAAGTTACCAAAGGATTAGAAAATGCCAATATTCCTCTCAATGCTATCAAAGGTTCTTCAGGATTGAGTGGTTGGGACGTAGCACAATTTTTTGCTCTTTTTGGAGATTTGGGCGGTGCTGTGGGTGGTATCGTTGCATTGGGAACAGGCACTTATTATGGTGTGAAATGGTTAGGAAAAAAAATATTTGGATAAATCAAAAAATACTACAAAAACATTTTTTAAATAAGTAAAATAATCAAAAGTTTTTTGGAAAATTAAAACAATTTCCAAAAAACTTTTTAATTTTGTAACAATCAAACAAAGGACAGATAGAAAAACAAAATGATACTATAGTTGTTAAAAGATAAAAGGTATGTCTTGTTCTGCAAAGAGTGCAAGAGTCTTGCTATCGTAACAACATACCATAAATATAGTGCCTGAGTTGTGTTTATGGGAAAAATTTACAGCAACAAAAATATAAAAATAAAATTTCAAATATTTTGCTTTTATAATTTCTAAAAATTCCTAAAAAAATGATAAACATGTGATTCCTTTTTAATTTATTCATTTTTACAAAAACAAAAAATATATGTCAAGCCCACATACTTCCACTTCCTCGATCTGTGGCACACAGACCGAAATAATGATGAAACTGAAAATTATTATTGGTAGTAGATTTCGATAAAATATGTTGGTCTGTGTGCCACAGACCAAGGAAAAAAGAAAATGCAGAACAAAAACAAAATTTCATTCATTGGAAAAATGATACCGCAAAAATTAAAGTATTTTATCAAAAATATTACGCTTAAATATATGAAAATCCATTTAGTTGTAAATTATATTTGTGTAGATGAACACGAAATTCTCGTGGGTGCAACTGATAGCGAAAGGTGGCAATGGGACACAGAGGTAGGAATGTCAGGAGCAGATGCAAAAACTATCGTTTGGGTTGTTATCAAAGATAATGGCAAAGGTTATGCGGATAGTGAAAGCGTAGGGCTTTTTTGTAATAGAACAGAAACTATTTTGCGACCTTTGGCTTTGGCTGGTATTGCGGATTTGTTCGAAATAGCGTGGGAAATTAAAGACAAAAAAATACCGCTTTAAGATGCTTGTAATACATATTTTGGCTTTAAAATCCAAAAGTAATAAAAAAATAAAATTTTAAAATATGGGCGTTTCAGGTAATTTTTATGTAGTCAATGAAGAAAAAATGTATAATTTATAGTTATTAGCAATATGAAAAATCATCACCTTTTTTATCAAAATTTTGTTTCCTTGCTTGAAAACATACCTAAAAATGTGGGTAAATATTTTCTAAAATTACTTTTTGCCTTTTGTCTTGTATATAGTTTAACTTAAAAACGATGGAAAAACCCAACAAAACCCAAGAAATAAGCCAATTTTTCCAAGAAAATATGCTTGAAAAGGATAAAAAATTGGAAAAATGGAAAATATATGTTCAAGATTTGGTAACAGGTAAAATTATTGCACCTGATACCAAGACACAATACCCTTTGAACTATATTTTTTGGGAAATAACAGGCAATGTAGAGGAAAATATCGCTTATGATTTTTTGCTTTTTTATGTAGAAGAATTAAAGAAAAAGCAAGATAAAAGATATTGGAATGAATATATCTGCCTGCCTTACTATTCATATTTTTTGATAAAATATCCGAATAATAGGACTGTTTTATTAAAATTGTTAGCGTTATTTTCACAAGAAGAAATACCCTTGCCTGCCAATTATTGGTATTGGTGCTATGAAAATCCGCAATTTTATTTTGAATTATCTCAACTTAGCCAATATCCACCTATTTTGGACGCACTCATCAAGGCAATAGAGGCACAAAAAGGCAAAAGTACGCTCAAAAATGCAGAAATAGAACGAATTTCAGGCTTTAAAAGGTTGGTAGAAAATGTTTCACAAAATCCTATTTATCAAAATAATCTTTTTTTTGAACAAGAAAGTTTTTCTATCAAAGAATTTTATTTGCCTTTCATTCAAATTTCAGTAGAAAATAATTACAAAAAAGAAAATCTGTTGCAAGATGCGGAAAATCTGCTGTTGCTTTTGGCGGTTTTGGGTTATTATGGCAATGAAACAAGGTTAGATGCACGTCAGCCCATTCCTTTTCAGGAATTAACTGCTGAAAAAATAACGCTAAATGAATTTTTGGGTATAGATATAGAAAAATTAAAAGAAAAAAATAAGCAAAAAAATAACGAAAAATCCATTTTTGAAAAATTAGGAGAGGTAGATTTATCTAAATTTGAGCAAAATGGTATGATTTATCACCTTTTTCAACACCCTTACGCCCCAAATCTGAAACACGCAAAAATTGATTTTATCCCTGAAAATCTAAAAAAAGAAAGCGAAAAAAAGACGTTTTTTTTGCAAAATTTAATACAAAATTTGTTGCTTTTAGACATTGAAAGTCCTGAAAATACGGAATATCAAGAAATTTGGTCTATTTCTACCAATACCTCACATTATTTTGATGCGGGCAATGAATGGTTTGGTGCAAAATTTTGGGCTATTCATCACAAAATAGAAAATAAGGTAAGTTTTTTGTTGTCATCTTTTACAGATTAAAATTTAAAAATTAAAAACATAAAAAATACGTGAATGAACTACAAAACAATAATTCAAAACAGGATAATCATAGCCTTAGAAAATCTATCAAAGCAATCGCCTTGCACCTTAGCACAAGCAAAAGAGCAAGTACAAAAACTGAAAACGCAATCCTCAACAGAGAGCAAGAAGAAGCAATATTAATAGATTTTTTGGGTAAAGATGCTTTTTATACTGAAAATATTAAGTTAGAAACTTATATCACAGAAGGAGCAGAACAAAAAATATATTTTAATGAACAAAAAAATACTGTTTTTAAGGTTAATAGTGGTATTTTTTATGCTTCTTGGGCTGATTATTTTATGAGTTTATTATTGCATAATTTCTTTTTTGAGGATACTTCCTATACTTTTTTGGGAATGAAAAAAGAAAATAATGCACTTTTTATGATTGTAGAACAGCCTTTTATACCAACCCAAAGTGGGCTTTTGGGGGTGGAAACAAATAAGAAATCAAAAAAAATTATAGAAAAAAATTATACCCATAATTAAACTTCAAACAAATGTCTGCTTTAAATTCTTTTCGTATTTTGTCTAAAAAAGACAATGTAATTGTGGTCGAGGTGTGCTTAATTCACCCTGACGAACACCACATCAACGACTCCTATAATTTTGCTTTGCAAATCTTGGTAGAGTTGTACGAGTTTGTAAAATTGGATTATTTGCATAGCATTGCATACAGTCCTTTGGCGAAAGACGCACACGAAAAACTACTTTTGGAAGAAAATAAGCCTCTTTTGGAACACCTTTTGGCATTGATGCGTGGTAATAACCAAACTCATCAACCACAATTTGATGCTTTTTGCGAACAAGCGGACACACATATTATGCTTGTAGAAGTGTTGTGTGTAGATGATTTTCCACATTGGGCAGATAGATTTGAAACTTGGCTAAAATATCAAAAACCTGCACATCACCTTACAAATGAAGAATTTGCAGAAAACCCTGAAAGCAAAGAACGACCAAGTTATCACTTACAAATAACTGTAAATCCTGCAAGTGATTTTTTGCTCAATCACGTAGTAGAAGGTTGTAAATGGGATTCTGCTGCCTATAATTTTTGGAATTATACTCAAAGTTATGAAGAAAAAAACCAAAGCATTCGACATTGTTTGAATTATGATACTGATGCTGTTCCACCTACTGATGAGATATTACAAGCGTGGTGGAATGGCTTAAATGAGGCTTGGAAGCAAATTTTTTTGAGAAACTTGCATCTGCAAAAAAAAGAATTATCTACCATATTATTGGGTTATTCATTGGGGCAGTCAATAGATTTTATTATAAGTACAAACCTTGCAAACGAGATTACTATGCAAGATTTACGTTTGATAAGCCAATTAAAATACTTAAATGGTTCTTCTTATCAAATCAACGAAATTTCGCCTTTGGGAATGTTAAAAGGGTTAAAAATTTTAGAGTTGGAGAATCCTCATTTTAGTGATATTGCTGTTTTGAAGGATTTAATAAATTTAGAATATTTGAGTATTTTTGGTAATGACAGCATCAAAGATTTTTCTGCATTGCAACATCTTAAAAAACTTCAATACTTACATTTTTTGCCTCAAAAACAAGAAGATTTAGAAAATATACGTTTCCTTGAAAATATACGAGAACTGAATTTTGGGACTTTATTTTTTGAGTTTGATTATGCTATTTTTGAACAATTCCCAAAACTGAAAAAATTATCAGGATTTGCACAACCACTCTCCGATTCAGAAATGAACATCTTGAAAAATTTACATCAAAAAGGTGTAATAATAGATTGGAATACTTATGACGAAGAAAATGATGATTGGATTGTTTTAGAATTTTGAAAAATAAATATAAATGCTTTTTTTATATGAATTTTTTTATCTCAAATTTTTAGTAAATAAGTTATAAAAACTCTGTTTTATTGAATAAAATCAGTAAAACAGAGTTTTTTTGCTCTTTTTTTAAGTACTATTGAAAATCAGAAATAGCATTACAAAGCACTAATCAAAATACAAAATCAAAAAAAATATTGATAGCCTCAAAACCAATAAAAAATTACAATTTTAGTTAATTATTAGTTAATTATTTTTAAGTGAATAAATATTCATTTATTTTTGCATCAAAATTTAGAAACAATTAAATATGGCGAGATTAAAAAACGACATACAAAATATAAATCATATTTTTGAGGCAAGTAGAAATGTGGTAATAAAAGTTGGTTTCAATGGTTTAAAAATGGCAGATGTTGCTAAAGAATCTAATTTGGCAACAGGAACACTTTATTTATATTTCAAAAACAAAGAGGACTTGATTAACCAAACTTATTTAAGTACCAAAAAAAATATTGCTGAAATATTATTGTTTGATAAAAATGAAAATTTGAGTTTTGAACAAGCATTTAAAAAAATGTGGCTGGCTTATTTTCATTTTTGTAAACAATTTCCCGCAAAAATATTGTTTGTCGAACAATTTTTATATAGTGGTTTTTTAGATGAAAAGATTTTGGAGGAAGCAGAAAATTTTTTTGAACCTCTGAATAATTTTTTGAAATTTGGCATCGATAATCATCTACTCAAAAATATTGATTATACCATTTTAAAAGCACAACTAACAGGTGCAATTCACGAAATTATAAAAATTAATATCAAGCAAAAAAAAGAATTAACAGAAAAAGAAATTGATATTTGTTTTGAAATGGCTTGGCAGGCTACTAAATTGAATTAAAAAATTAACTTATTAAACATAAAAAAAAATAACAATGATTATGAAAAAAACAGCATTGATTACAGGCGCATCCTCAGGATTTGGAGTAGAATTTGCAAAATTATTCGCAAAAGACCAACATAATTTGGTTTTAGTAGCAAGAAGTAATGATAAATTGCAAAGTTTAGCAAAAGAAATTACCCAACAATACCAAGTGGAAGTTTTGGTAATGAGCAAAGATTTGTCAGATATGACACAAGTTCAATCTGTTTATGACGAATTGAAAGCAAAAAATATCAATATAGATTTTTTGGTAAATAATGCAGGCTTTGGAGATTTTGGTAATTTTGATGAGGCTGAATGGTCAAAATTAGAGCAAATGATTGATTTAAACATCAAATCTTTGACAAAATTAAGTTATTTATTCGTACAAGATATGAAAAAAAGAGGGTTTGGAAAAATATTGCACGTTGCTTCTACTGCCGCTTTTCAACCAGGACCTACCATGGCTGTTTATTATGCGACCAAAGCATTTGTATTATTTTTGGGCGAAGCAATGAGCAATGAATTAGCAAAAACAGGCGTTACAGTTACAAACTTATGTCCTGGTCCTGCGGCTACGGGCTTTCAAGCGGCGGCTGATTTAGGTGAAAGCAAATTAGTGAAAGGAAAAAAATTGCCTACGGCAAAAGAAATCGCAATATTTGGGTATAAAAAAATGAATAAAGGAAGTTTGACAGTGGTGCCGGGCTTTATGAATTGGGTAAATGCTTTTGCGATTAGATTTTTACCACGTGGCTTGGTTTTGAAAATGGTAAGAAGTGTTCAAGATAAATAATGAATTGTTCATAATAATTCTCAAAAATAAAAAAGTATAAAAAGTAAATATTTTCAAAAAAAAAAGAATTGACAATGAAAATATTTACTTTTTGTTGTATTTTATTAAAATTTTTTTGTACCTTTGCACCTCAAAATTAAAATGTAAAAATCATATTTTCTCAACTTGAATTTATTTAGGAATGGATAAGAACGGACTTACGGGTATTTTATTGATGTTTTTGTTGATAATGTTATATTTTCAACTATTTTCACCTGCGCCTACTCCCACTGAAAATGGTAAAAAAGCACAAGAACAACAAGTGTTACCACAAAGAAAAAACGATGTTAATAAAGCACAACAACAAAAAATTACAGATAGTACACAAATTGTGAAATTATTTGGTGATTTTGCTCCTTTGGCACAAGGAAAAGATGAAAAATTTGTGTTAGAAAACAAAGATGTTAAAATTACTTTCCAAAGTAGAGGTGGAAAAATGATTGAAGCAGAACTCAAAAACTATAAAACTCACGATAAAAAACCTGTTATTCTTATTAATGAAAAAAATAATGCTTTTTCATTGCCTATCAAAACAAGCGATAATCGTACTTTAGACCTTTACAGAATTTATTATCAAGCAAAAGTTGAAAAAAACAAAATCGTTTTTAAAGCAGAAATTGCAGAAGGAAAATATATCGAACAAATCTATGAATTGCCCGAAAAAGGTTTTTTATTGAGTTATCAAATCAAAAGCAAAGGTTTAGAAGAAACTTTTAAAACCAAAGAAAAGGCAGAATTATATTGGGCAAACGATATTCCAAATACAGAAGTTGATTTGTACCAAACTCGATATTATTCTACTATCAATTATTATACAGAAAAAGATGGTTATAACTATCTTACTTGGCCTAATGATGCTCTTACAAGCGTAGAACTAAAACAAAAAGTTGATTGGGTGGCTCTCAAACAAAAGTTTTTTAGTTTGATTTTAATTGCTCCTAATAAAAATATTACCAATGCTAATTTGTCCCATCTTACACCTGATAAAGACTTTTCAATTATCAAACACGTAGAAGC
Organism: Bacteroidota bacterium; assembly: GCA_004293265.1. Taxonomy (GTDB): domain Bacteria; phylum Bacteroidota; class Bacteroidia; order Cytophagales; family Microscillaceae; genus RDXZ01. The sequence continues at coordinate 20,756 of RDXZ01000050.1, forward strand.
AAATTTGCAAATTCCTGTGGCAGATTTTACAACTGAAAAAGCAAAATTTCAGTTTTATATCGGACCGAATGACTACCGAATTTTATCAGCAACCAAAATAAAAGGTTTAGAATATAACGTTTATTTGGGCTGGAGTTTTATCAGTTATTTTACTGAATATTTAATTATTCCTTTGTTTATGTTGTTGGAAATGTTTTTTAGCAACTATGGAATTATTATTATTTTGTTGGTAGTCGTTGTCAAAACTTTTTTATTGCCTTTGACTTACAAATCGTATTTGTCGATGGCAAAAATGAAAATAATGAACGATATTTTAAAACCAGAATTAGATGCTTTTAAAGTCAAAAATAATTTGACTGATAAAAATCTAACTATGGAACAACAACAGAAAGTCCAACAAGAACAATTAAGATTATATCAAGAAATGGGTTCAAGTCCATTTGCGGCGATGAGTGGTTGTTTTCCTTTGTTGTTGCAGATGCCGTTTTTGTTTGCTATGTTTATGTTTTTTCCAAATGCAATAGAATTTAGACAGCAAGCGTTTTTGTGGGCAAATGATTTATCGAGTTATGATTCGATTATGACTTTACCTTTCACTATTCCCGGCTACGGCTCACACGTGAGTTTATTTACGATTTTGATGACGCTTTCTACTTTGGCAGTTACCTATTTTACAAGTCAAGGACAACAACAAATGCAAGGACCGATGAAATATATGGGTTATATTTTTCCGATAGTTTTTATGTTTGTATTGAATACCTATCCTGCTGGTTTGAGTTTTTATTATTTGGTACAAAACGTAATCAGTATCGGACAACAACAATTTATCAAGGCTTATTTTGTTGATGAAGCAAAAATTAGACAAAAATTTGAGGATTATAAAGCTGCTAACAAAGCAGGAACATTGCCTAAAAAGAAAAAAAGTAGGTTTATGGAATTGATGGAAGATGCTCAAAAGAAAGCCAAAGAACAACAAGAAGCAAAAGCAAAAGGTAAAATTGATTTGAAGAAAAAATAAAAAATTTAAAACAAAAATTTTAAAATAAAAAAATGGAAGTTGTTATAAACGAAGCTATAGTTGATAAAATCAATGTGGCAAAAAAAGAATTTGTAACTGATGCTTATACTATGTCTGTTGGTGAAATAATAAGTATGTATAAAGAAAAAGAGCTTATCATCAATCCTGACTTTCAACGTGTTTTTAGATGGTCTGTTGCTCATCAAACCAGACTGATAGAATCTATTTTGATAGGTGTACCTCTTCCTTCCATTTTTGTCTATCAAAATGAAAAAGGACAATGGGAGGTAGTAGATGGTGTACAAAGATTATCTACTATTTTACAATTTATTGGGATTTTAAGAGATGAAGCAAATAAATTACTTCCACAAACTATTTTAGAAAAAACCAAAACGTTACCTGATTTGAATGAAATCACTTGGGAACATCTACCACCAGAAGTGCGTTTAGATTTTAAAAGAGCAAGATTAGAGGTAAAAATAATAAAATATTTATCAAATAAAAATGCTAAATTTGAGGTTTTTCAACGCTTGAACTGGTCTGCTATTTTATCAGGACAAGAATATAGAAATGCGTTGTTAGTGATGAATGATAAAGTTTTTTATAATTGGTTAATTGACTTATCAAAATTCTCATCATTTCAGTCTTGTATTGGTTTGACAGATAGATGGTTGGAGGAAAAATACGACCAAGAATTGGTTTTAAGGTTATTTATTTTTGCATCTTACAAGTTTAATAAAGGAAAAATTGATGATTTTATCAATGAATGTATTTTTTATGATGAAGATTCTTTGGTTTCAAAAATAGAACAAAAAAAGTTTATTCTTGAAGATGAAAAAATAAAATTTGAAAAAATATTTAATATTTTATATAAAGCAAAGGGAGAAAGTGTATTTCAAAAATCAGACGGCAGAGGAAATCAGTTTTTAGAATCCTATTATGAAATTATTGCTATTGGATTATATAGCAACATAGAAAAATATGATATTGAAAATGATGGCGATATAGAATTGGTTAAACACAAAATTGAAAAAATTAGTGATGTTATGCAATATACTCGTGGAACAGGCTCAGAAACCAGAGTAAAAAATACGATACCTATTGGAAAAAAATATTTTGAAAAATGAGTACTCAACCAAGAAATCCAACATTACTAAATGAAATACTTGATGATGATTATGCTTGGAGAATACAAGAACTATCAATCTTTAAAAATTTAATACCTAAAGAAAGTAGCATTATTCAAAAAACTGTTATTCGTGCAGGAGTAGTTTTGTTGTATGCACATTGGGAAGGTTTTATAAAAAAAACGGCAAATACCTACTATGAATTTTTGACTTTTCAAGAACATGTTACTAACGAATATAAAAATAATATTATTGCTATTTTATTAAAATCTGAATTAAATGATGAAGTTGATAACAAAAGAAATTCAAAAGAAATAAAATTGATTGAAAATATTTTGAATCAACTCAATAATAAGGTTAATTTTCCAAATATAGCACCCATAAAAACATCTAATTTAAATTATGAGGTTTTTGAAGATGTATGTGCATTGACACACATTGATATAAGTCAATTAGAATTACCAAGACATATTGTGGGTGATTTATTAGAACAAAGAAATACTATTGCACATGGGCATTTTTTGAAAGTTTCTTTTGAGGATTTCCAAAATATATATAAAAAAATTATCGAAATTTTATATAAATTTAAAAATGAAGTATCAAATTCTGCCTCTTTAAAAAGATATTTAAAATAATAAAAGAACAATTGTTTATCTACAACTCAACTACTAATTATAAAATACGCATAGAAGTTTTGGGAAAATAAACAATTTTTTTTTCTAAAAATTCATTGCTTCGCTAAAATTTTCAGACAACCATTTTTATTTAATTTCCCCTCTCAAAAAACTTTTTATTAGATTATTTTGACTATTTTTGCAGTTGATTTACTGCAATATATTTTTATTAAAATTGTATGATAAAAAATTTAATTTTTGATTTAGGAGATGTAATTATTGACCTTGACGCGTTGGCGGCTCAAAACGCACTCACGCACATAAGCGGGCAGGCGGCGCAATATGCGTATGCAACACACGATAAAAAACCAGATTTTTTGAACGATTTTGAAAAAGGTTGGTTGAACAATGAAGAATTTAGGCAAAAATACCGCGATTTTTTGCAAACTAATATTGATGATAATGCCTTAGATAAGGTTTGGAATGCTATTTTAGGAAATTTTCCTTTGCAAAGATTGACTTTGATTGATGAATTGAATCAACAAAAAAAATATCGTACTTTTTTGTTAAGCAATACAAATTCGATTCATATCCCAGAAGTAGAAAATATCTTACAAAAAAATTCTAATCATCAATACCAAACTTTACAAACACTTTTCGAGAAAGTTTATTATTCGCAAGAAATGGGAATGAGAAAACCAGACTCCAAAATTTACGAGCAAGTTTTGAAAGAAAATAATCTAAATGCGAATGAAACTGCATTTTTTGATGATAATTTTGATAATATTCAAAGTGCAAAATCTATCAATATTCATTCTTTTTTGATTGTTCCACAAAAAAACGAAATAATAGATTTCTTTGAAAAAGATAATGAAAATCAATGGACTTTAAAAAATATTTACAATGAAAATAACGCCTGAAATTACGCAATTGCTCAAAAAAGATACTATTTTGAGCCAAATTTTACATTTAGATATTGAAATTGACGAAAATAATACTTGGTATTCTGATAAAAATATTTTTACTTCGTTGGTTAGAGCCATTATTTATCAACAATTATCCGCCAAAGTAGCGAGTGTGATTCATCAAAGATTAATAAATTTATTAGAAAATCAATTGACTCC
>RDXZ01000050.1:24647-31141 GCA_004293265.1 Bacteroidota bacterium
TTGGTATCTCTCGACAAAAAATCCTTTATCTCAGAAATTTAGCAGAATTTTCACAAAAAAATAATATAGATTTTGATTATATTGATACTTTTTCTGATGATGAAATTATTAAATATCTTACTCAAATCAAAGGAATCGGCATCTGGACGGTGCAAATGTTGTTAATGTTTGATTTTAAAAGATTAGATATTTTTCCTGTCTTGGATATTGCTATTCAAAACGCTATCGTTAATTTATATGCATTGGAGGAGAAAAAAGGAAAAATAATGCTCAATAATATCACAAAAATTGCAGAAAATTGGAAACCTTATCGAACCATTGCTTGTCTATATTTGTGGGCAATTAAAGATGGAAAAGAAAATAATTAATACAAAAAAAAAACGAAGTGGAAACTCTGAATGTTTTTATTCAAATTTCCACTTCATATTTTTCAGAATTTATTTTTGCATTTTTATCAAATATTCTGCGATTTGTACTGCATTGGTGGCGGCACCTTTTCGTAAATTATCAGCCACAATCCACATATTTAACGTTTTGGATTGTGTTTCATCTCTGCGAATACGTCCCACAAAAACCTCATCTTTATCGTGTGCATCTATGGGCATCGGATATTCTAAGCGAGAAATATCATCTTTTACGATAACCCCTTCGGCTTTTTCTAAAATTTTTCTTACTTCTAACAAATCAAATTCGTTTTCAAATTCGACATTAACAGATTCAGAATGTCCACCCATCACAGGCACGCGCACGGTCGTAGCCGTAACTTTAATCGAGTCATCACCCATAATTTTTTTAGTTTCATTGACCATTTTCATTTCTTCTTTGGTATAACCATTGTCCAAAAAAGAATCAATATGAGGTAATAAGTTTAAATCAATTGTATATGGATATACTTTTTGCGTTTGGGAATCATTGGCACGTTCTCCTAAAAGTTGGTCGACTGCTTTTTTTCCTGTTCCTGTTACACTCTGATAAGTAGAAACAACAATTCTTTTAATTTTATATTTTTGGTGCAATGGATTAAGCACGACCACCATTTGAATTGTTGAACAATTTGGATTGGCGATAATTTTATCAGCGCTGGTCAAAATATGTGCATTGACTTCGGGAACAATCAATTTGTGTGCAGTGGACATTCTCCAAGCCGATGAATTATCGATGACTATCGTGCCAACTTCGGCAAATTTAGGTGCATATTCCAAAGACGTATTTCCTCCTGCGGAAAATAAAGCGATGTCAGGTTTTTGATTAATTCCTTCTTGCATACTGACAACTTTGTATTTTTTTTCGTTGAATATAATTTCTTGTCCAACTGATTTTTCAGATGCAACCAAAATTAAATCTGTGAAAGATATTTTTCTTTCTGCTAATACTTGCAAAATTTTTGTGCCAACTAAACCTGTAGCACCTACAACTGCTATTTTCATATATTAAAATTCAAAACAAATTTTTTACAAAGGTAGCATAAAAAATTTATATTTTATAAAATTAATACGAGTTTGGGCTAATTTTTTATTTATTTGTAACTATTTAGGTATAAAATTATTATTTTGAACTTCGTGCCAGAATTTCGTAAACTTTGGTACAGACATAAATTGTTAGTTTTTAAAGAAACCCAATCAAAATAAACAAAAAATTATTTATTTGACAAAAACAAAAAATAAACATTTTTTTGATTAATTTTTAATCAAAAGTTAAAAAATATACATTTTTTTTGCTTAATTTTTATATGCTAACCATTTGTTAACCATCAAAATATTTGATTTTTGATGTTATTTTATAGTTTTGTACCATAATTAAAGCGAACTTCTTTTGTTTCTGTTTTACCAAATAAAAACTATCACACAAACTTATACAGAATAAACAAAGAAGGTCAGAGAAAATAATTTGCAATCGGTATCCTGATATTTTCCAATAAGCTATATATTCCTATCTATGTGTAGCAAATTATTTTCTCTCCTTTCTCGCTTTTCATTTTCTTATATTTTTTCTAAAAAACAGCCTCAATTTAAAAGTAAAAGTCTTTTTTTTATGTATTTATCAAAAAAAGTAAAAAAAAAGCAATAATTATTTTTTTGTTTTCTTTTTTTGTTGTTATTTTGGCAATCGAAAACATATATTAGAATAAAAAAAAATAAAAAATATTACTATTTTTACATAAAATGATACAAAAAACGACTGCTGATTTTATAGAAAAATTAAACATAGCCAAAAGTTTATATAGTAAATTTGATGACGAAGCCGAAAAAAAATTATCAAAAGAGATTATCGAAATAGGTATGAATGAAGTGTACGTCATTGGCAATAAAGTAATGATGGGCGTAGTTGGACTACATTTTTTATTGACTTTATTGTTTGGTGGCATTAAAAACAATACCTTTTTACCTTTTTTTGTAGGTTTTACTTTGGTTTTTATTTTTTATGTCAGCGTTTGGAAAGTTCCACATCATTTGTTTACACGCATTTTGGCGGGCATTGTTTTGCAAGGTTTTGGTTTGATATATTTGTATCAATTAGATGCGATGCCAGAAATTAGATTTTTATTTTTTGCTTCTTTTACTTTTTTGATTGTGTATCAAGATATAAAAGTTTTGTATCCTGCGGCTATTTTATTCATTTTACAATTATTAGTATTGATTTTTTTTGCTAATAATATTACCAGCATACTTCAAAATTATCCAAAATATCAATATATATTAAATCTTGTTCCGAGAAATTCGAGCAATCAATTAGATATTTTAGCATTAGTGATATATATTGGTGCGGTAATTTTGCAGGCGATGAGCATTGGTTTGTGGGCAACTTATTTGCGTAGAAATAGCATTGGAGAGATATTAAATAAAATAAAAATTTCAGATGCACAACTTGCCTTAGCAGATGCGAACAATGATTTGGAAAATAAAGTCAATGAAAAAACAAAAGAACTTCAAAAACTACTCGAAATCACGCAAGCAGATGAGGAAGAATTAAGACAAAATATTGAGGAAATTCAAGCCACTCAAGAAGAATTAGAATCACAAAGAAGAAAATTGTTGGAAAATCAAGAAGTAATGTTAGTAACTGAAAAAAATCTCAAAGAAAAACAAGAGGTTTTACAACAACAACAATGGGTAGAAAATCAATTGAATGAAATTGATGAAATAATGCGACAAAATGATGAAAAAGAAATACGAATTTTTGCTGACAATGTATTGTTAGAAGTGGCAAAAATTGTGAACGCTTCCAGAGGTGCTTTTTATTTATTTGATGATGAAACGCAAACGCTCACGATGGTAGGCGGATATGCTTGTACGCCTGAAACGGTTGAAAAAAATAGTTTTAAAGTAGGAGAAGGTATTATTGGGCAAGTGATAAAAACTAAAAATAGTTTATTGATTGATAATATTCCTGATGATGGCTTGGTGATAGAATCAGCGTTGGCAAAAATTAAAAATAAAGCAGTTAAAATTATACCTTTGATATATAATGGAGAGTTACAAGGCGTAATCGAATTAGCAACTTTACAAAAATTTGAAGAATTATCTTTTATTTTTTTAAATCAAGCCAGTAAAAATATTGCAGGAACTATCCAAAATATAAGGGCTTTTCAAAAAACACAAAATTTATTGCTTCAATCACAAGAAATTACTACACAATTAGAAAATAGTACCAAAGAATTAAAAAATGCCAAAGATGAAATTGAACTCAAATCAAAAGAATACCAAAAACAATTTGATGCCATTAATAATTCTTTGATGGTAATGATTTGTAGCCTTGATGGAACAATTTTAGAAGTAAATGATAAATTTGCTCATTCTTTACAATATACAAAAGAAGATTTGAAAGACAAACATTTGAGCGTTTTGTTTCCTGAGCATCTGATTCAATCGGAAAGTTATAGGCAATTGGCAAGAAATGTCAAAAAACAAACCTCTTTTGAAGGAGAATATGAATGTATTACTAAAAACAAAACGTCTTTTTGGATACGTGCTTATTATTATGTCAGTGAAGGTATTTCTAAAAAAATAATGGTGCTTTCTTATGACATCAGCAAAGAAAAAGAACAAGAGCGAATGATAAAACAACAACTTGATACGATGCACGATAATCAAGAGTTGTTACATCAAAACATAGAAATTATGAAACATTTGCAATACGAAAAAGATGCACAATCAAAAGAATTAGAGGAGCAAATTGAAGCCATTAATTTTGCTTTTGCGATGGCAACTTTTGATAGTAAAGGAAATTTAAAATCTACCAACGATAAAATGTGTCAGTTTTTAGGCTATCAAAATAATCAGATGTTAGGTAAAAATATAAAAGATTTGATTGATATGCAAACAGATGAGGCTGTTGCTTTTCCTGAATGGTGGGAAGAGTTGCAACATAATAAAGTTTTGCAGGGCGATTATGCTTTTGCAGATATAAAAAAGAATACGGTTTGGTTGTATGGTACTTTTTATCCCGTAACTGATACGTATAATCATATCAAACAAATTATGTTTTTGGGAAGTGAAAAATAATATGTGTTTTATATTTTGAATTTATTTTTGTTATTATCGTTTTAAAATCCTTTTTTTATTATGAAAAAAATTTACTTTTTAATTGTTTTTTGTTTGTTTTTTACCCTTGCAACACTTACAGCACAGGAAAAAGAAAAAAAAGTTTCTACAAAAGATTCCCTTCAAATTTTAGTATTTAAGCAAAAAATAGATACGCTTAAAAAACAAAAAAAATATGAAGAAGTTATTAAAACACAAGAAGAATTGAGTGTTTTTTTAAAGAAAAAAAAGTATTGGGAGAGGTATTTTCGAAATCAATATAGAATGGCACAGGTCTATGCTCTACGATTGAATAACAAAAAAGAAGAACAAAAGATAATGAAAGATATTTTATATCAAATGCAAGAAAAAAAATATCAAAATGATATAACTTATGCTGATGTAAATTTTGCTATGGCTTGTGAATATCTCGAGAATAGAGATTTAGAAAATGCTAAAAAATATTTTTACAACACAAAATATTTATGCGAAAAAGAATATCCTAATGATGACTTATTAGGAATGACTTACAATAATTTAATGGCTCTTTATTCAAATGGAGTAACAAGAAATATAGATTCTATTAATTTGTATTTAGACAAGTCATTCATTTTTTTGAAACGTATTTATAAAGATGAAAATAATGAAGAATTTGCAAGATATTATCAAAATAAAGGCGCAAGTTTGACAGGGGAAATAAATAATCATAAAAAAGCACTTGGTTATTTAAGAGAAAGTAATAAAATATACAAAAATATTCTTTCAAAGAAAAAAGAAGATACTTTTCTTATCGAAGGTTATATAACATCTTTTATCAGTTTGGGAAATTGCTATAATAATTTGAGAGAATATGAACAAGCAAACAGCAATTATTTGTCAGCACTTGAGTATTTAAAAATAAAAATAAATAAAATAGATTTAATCAACGAAATTATCTTATATGGAGATATAGCAAAAAATAATGCTAAATTGTCAGAGAAGATAGAAAACAAAGATAAGAAAGATTCTTTGCTAAATGAAGCCACTAATTTTTTGAATAAATCTATAGATTTATGCATCAACAAAGAAAATTATCAAGATATATTGTCAGACAAGTATATTAGTATGGCAAACCTATTGGTAAGGCAAAATAAATTCAAAGAAGCAGATATTTTTTTTCAAAAATCGGAAAAAATACTAAAAAAAATATCGAAAGCAAACCAAAAAAATGATGATTTAGCATATTTATATTCTAATTGGGCTGTTTTGTTTGAGAAAAAAGAGAATATCAATTTTGCATTAAAATTATATCAAAAAGCAACTTTTTATGGTACTCCTATTGCATTTCAAGATTCGATAAATGTATATGCAAATCCTGATAAAAAAATACTAAAAAATATACATAATAGTTTGCTTTTGAAAATTTTAAGGGCAAAAGGAGATATTTTTCTTGGCATTGCCCAAAACACAAACTTAAAGAATGACTGGGAACATACTTTCAAAACATATCAATTAGTAAGTGATTTTTTTGAAATGATGTTAGATAAAAAAAATGATTCTGATAAATTACAATTTATCCAAGAACAAGAAAAAGCGTATCAAAGTATTTTACAGGTTTGTTATAAACTCAAAGATTATGATTCATTTTTCAAATATCTTGAAAAATACAAGGCAAATTTATTATTGGCTCAAACCGCCCAAAATGAAAATATCAAAACAAACAATAAAAGTTTAGAAAAATTAGAAAAAGAACTTAAAACAGAAATGATAGAGTTAGATGGCAAGTCAGCAAAAAGCCCTAACGATATAACATTACAAGACAAATATTTTCAACAAAACCTAAAATTAGATAGTTTAGTAAGCATTTTTGAAAAACAAGAACCACAATATTTCTCACTAAGGAACAATAATTAAATAACTTGATTTTTTGTATTTATTTTATATGACAATTTTGTTAGTGTTGTATTAAATTTAATTCTATTGTAATCAACTTTT
>RDXZ01000257.1 GCA_004293265.1 Bacteroidota bacterium
GACTACAAAAATAAGCTTTTGCAACAATATATCCAAAAAAATAGTCATAATTTATTGATTTTCAATAAATTGTGGCTATTTTAATAATTACAATTTAATATACTTGGTTGAAGGATTATTCGTATATATTTCTAAACTTTTTAGATTTTGATAGACAATTATTTCTAAAATTTAAAATATAAAAATCGTAATAAAATTATTTTGTAAAAGTATTAGTTAAAAAATAAAATTAGTTTTTTTAAGTTTCCTAAAATTAAAAATTATCCATAAAAAATGAAAAAAAGTCTTTTTTTTGTATTTATTTGTTTATTTTTTGCCTCATTTAGTGGTGAAAACAATTATCGTTATATTAAAAATGATATTTTTGGTAAAAATGAACACATCGAATATGTGGTAAGTTTTGGTTTCCTCAATGCAGGAGTTGCCAGCGTAGATGTGAGTAATAAACATTTTTTATTGAATAATAGAATTTGTTATAAAATTGATGTGGTGGGACGCACAACTGGTATAGGTGGAGGAATTGTTCGTGTGGAAGATACATGGAGGTCTTATTTAGATACGGCGGCTTTTGTTTCGCATCGCTCTTTTAGACATATCGAAGAAGGTAGTTATAGACGTGAAGAATTGACGGATTTTGACCCAGTTACTAAAAAAGGCGTAATGAAATATGAAGAATATGGCGAAAAAGACCCCGTAAATAAACGTAAAAAAAATAAAAAATCGTTTACAATACCTGATAATGTCCAAGATATGGTCAGTGGTTATTATTATTTACGCACCTTAAATTTTGATAAAATGAAACTTGATGAAGTAGTTACGGTTTCTGGTATGTTGGAAGATAAAAGTTACGATTTAAAAATCAAATACAAAGGAAAAGATGTTATTAAAACAAAATTTGGTAAAATCAATGCCCACAAAATTGTTCCAATTATGCCTGAAAATCAAATGTTTAGTGGCGAAAATTCAGTGCGTTTTTGGGTTTCTGATGATAAAAACCGAGTTCCTGTGCGTGTAGAAGCAGATATGTTTATTGGAAAAATTGTAGTAGAATTAAAAAACTATGCAAATTTAAAACATAAATTTAATTTTAAATAACCTCAATAATAATTTTGATATGAAGTGAAAGAAAAAAAGTGTTTAAATAAAAATACTAAATTTCTTTCACTTCATCATATCAAAATTATCTACCAAACTTTACAAATTTTACCATTATTTTATTTATCATTTAATAACTTGATAATCAATGTATTAAATTCTTTTTCGTGGCTTTCCATTGGATTATGACCTGCATCGTCAAAAGTAAATAATTGTGTAGATGGATTTTGTTTGATAAAGATTTCAGCATTTTTGATTGGCACCCAAGTATCTTTTTTTCCCCAAATCATAAAAATTGGTATTTTTATTTTTGGCTTTTTTATCGTTTCATTTTCCTCGCGTGCAAACCTAAAAGACCTCAAAATTGCTTGAGTTGTTCCTTCAATTTTGAATGGAAATAAATATCCATTGGCATCTTCCAAAGTAGGTTTGGTTTGGTATGCTGAACCTAAAATTTTTTGAAAATAAGCAGGAGTATAAAAAAAATACTCTGCAATAACCGCAATTCCACGCTCCACAGGCGGAAAAGCCAAGAAACACAACGTAAAATAAGTTCCCCAACTTCGCGTCCCAAAACGTAAATATGCTCCATCAACCAAAAAAAGTTGTTCTGTTTGGTTTGGTTTTTGTTCTGCCATTGCCAAAACCACGCTTGAACCCATTGAGTGTCCAAAAAATGTATATTTTTTATTTTTTGGAAAATATTTTTCTAAAAAACGCCAGATTAAAATTCCTCTTTGAGTAGCTGAATGATTTTTCATTTGTGTTCTATCGCTCAATCCAAAAGAAGGTAAATCTATCAAAATAACATCATACCCATTTTTTTGTAAAATTTCTGTATTTTTTCGCCACGAAAAAGTAGAACCAGAAAATCCGTGAATCATTACAATATTTCCTTTTTTGAGCGTGTCTTTTGTAGGTAAATATTGATAATGGAGTTGAATATCATCAACTATTCCCCAAGTTTTATTTGGATTATCTTTTATGATTTGATGTATATTCAAAGAAGACAAAGGAAAAAAATAAGGCAAAATACATAAGAATAATGTGATAATGCCTATTATTTTAAATATTTTTTTTACTGATTTATTTCCAAATTTCAGCATTACCTTTTACTTTTTGTGTGTTTAATTTGAATTGAGAAGGATTAATGCTAATCTCAAAATTATCAGAATAATAAAAATCTTTATTGTCGTTTGTTTCAGAAACTTTGAGTTTAAATCTCATTTTTGTTTTAAAAGTTCCTGTATATTTTGGAGCAACAAAATTAATATTTTTATTGGGTTCTAATGATATTGTTTCAAAAATTACGTTTTTCATTCCCCAATCCCATTGCCAATATTCAATAGGTTGCCATTCGCCTTGTTCGTTTTTGGCTTCTTGCACCATCAAAAGACTTCCATCTTGAGTACGAAAAGTAATATCTTTGTTACTTACATTGATTATCTGAAATTTATCTAAATTATCAGTTTGCGCGCCCGCATATCCAAAAAATAAATTTTCTTTATTTTCAGTTTTTATTTCAATATTTTTAAGCGTATAAAAAGGTGGATACCAAGCAGGTGGCATTGTTCCAACCAAATTATTTTTTGAAATTTGACTGGCTTCTTGTACATCTTGATAATCAACGGTTTGTGCGTTGGTTTCGACTTGCTTCATCGCATAGACGATTATCAAAATAAATACAAAGAAAAAAAATATTTTTGTGGCTGTTTTCATTGAGGAATAACTTTTTATAAAATAGAATAGGCAAAAGATTTGCCAAAATTATAGAACATTTTTTTTATATCAAAATTTTTTTGAATTGTTCCTTATTTTTTTTCTAAAAAATAAAAAAAACGCGAAAAAATCATAAAAAAATTATATTTCTTCACGTTTTTATCTAAAAAATATCGTTCTACTAAATTTTACTTGCTGTAAAAATTTTGTATATATTTGAAATTAAAAAAAAATATGTATTTAGACAACCAATTCGCCCCTGCTTGTGTCCCACCACTGCCATTAAGTTAAGAAAAAAGTCTTATATTTGCACTAACTTTATTAATTATTATTATGAATATATGTGTAAAAATTTTGAGT
>RDXZ01000051.1 GCA_004293265.1 Bacteroidota bacterium
TGGAAGCTGAAACTGTTTCAGATTTTAATGTAATAGAAAAAGTTGCAAAATCAATATCAAAAAACATACATGCTATATCCAGTGAGCAACGAAAGGCACTTCATGTCGCTGCCGTTTTTGTTTGTAATTTTACAAATCATTTATATCAAATTGGAAATGAAATTTGCATGGAGAATGCTATTCCGTTTGAAATTTTACAACCCTTAATAAAAGAAACGGTTGAAAAGATACAATCACTTTCACCAAGTGAAGCACAAACGGGACCAGCTGTAAGAAATGATCATAAAACCATTGAAAAACATATCGATTTTCTTACTTACGAAAATCAAAAAGAAATATATAAAATTCTGACAAAATCTATTCAAAATGGCAAAAAGTTATAAAGAAATAATGAATGTTATTAAAGTATTTATCTTTGATATCGATGGTGTATTAACAGATGGTACGGTACATATTTCAGAAGACGGACAATTGCTACGTCAAATGAATATTAAAGATGGCTATGCGATGAAAGCGGCTATTGACAAAGGTTACCCTGTTTGTATCATTTCAGGTGGAAGTAACGAAGGCGTTCGTATTAGGTTGCAAAATTTAGGCATAAAAGACATCTACTTAGCAGCACCAGATAAAGTAGAAAAATTTTATGAAATTTGTGATGCTTATCAATTAAAACCTGAAGAAATATTATATATGGGCGATGATATTCCGGATTATTTAGTGATGCAAAAAGTAGGTTTACCAACGTGTCCACAAGATGCTGTTCAGGAAATAAAAGGCGTGAGCAAATATATTTCTCACGCAAATGGCGGAAAAGGTGCTGTAAGAGATGTAATTGAACAAGTTTTAAAAGTTCAAGGAAAATGGATGGACGATTTTGATGCTAAGTTTTTTTAATACTATCAATAAATTTATAATGAAACATTTTTTAAAATTAATTCGAATAGAAAGTTTAGTACTGGTTGCTTTTATGCAACTCATTATTAAATACGGATTCTTGAATCACATTCATTTTAAAGATGCTTTAGGTGCGCCTCAGTCATTAGTACTTTGGCAATCTTTATCCGATTTTCAGTATGTGTTATTGGTTTTTTCTACGCTGTTTATTTTAGCAGGTGGCTACATAATTAACGCTATTTTTGATGTAGATACCGACCACATCAACAATCCCAACCAAGTAGTTATTGGTAGACCTATTTCTGAAAAAACAGCCTATAATTTGTATTTTATTTTTACATGCTTAGGAGTTGGAATGGGGTTTTATTTGAGTCGTGTTATTAATAAACCGGCTTTTGCTACGATATTTGTCATTTGTGCGGCTTTATTATATATCTATTCAAATGGATTAAAACAAATTCCAATTTTAGGAAATGCAATTGTAGCACTGGTAGTCGCGTTATCTATAGTAAACATAAGTTTTTTCAATATTTTACCTGCTATTTACGGTGGTAATGAATTTTTCATGAAAACGTTGGTTTCTATTCTTACAGATTATGCGATTTTTATTTTCCTTTTGCAATTTACTATAGAAATTATCAATACCATTGTAAATGAAAAAGGGGATGCGACTTATGGAATTTCAACTGTTGCGACATCTTTTGGGATTAAAAACGCCAAAATTATTGGTATATCTTCTTTAGTACTTTTTATTAGTTATCTAACTTATTATTTGGTTGAAAATTTAGCACATAATTTGTATGCCGTAGGATATTTTATACTATTTATTATTGCGCCTTTGTTATTTGTTGCTATCAAATTATTTCAATACAAATTAAATAATGAGTATCTTATGGTAATTAGAATTTTGAAAATAGTTCAAATTACTACGATTTTGTCTTTACTAATCATTTTACTTTCTATGCAATATGCTTAACGAGAAATTCAAAAATCATAACATTATTTTAGCATCGGGTTCGCCAAGAAGACAGCAATTTTTAAAAGAATTAGACATTAATTTCGAAATTAGATTAAAAGAAATTGAAGAAATTTATCCAGATCATTTACAAGCGGAAGAAATCACTGATTTTTTAGCTAAATTAAAAGCCAGTGCTTTTGAAAACGACCTACAAGATAACGAAGTTTTAATTACTTCAGATACTATTGTTTGGCTGGAAAATAAGGCATTAGGAAAACCTAATGACGCTTCTCATGCAGTAAAAATGTTAACTGAAATGTCAGGAAAAACCCATAAGGTTATTACTTCTGTTTGCATTAAAACTAGAGAAAAAGAACTTGTTTTTCACGAGGAAACATTAGTTACTTTTACCTCATTAACTTTAGAAGAAATTGAGTATTATTTAAACAATTATCAGCCTTTTGACAAAGCGGGTTCTTATGGCATCCAAGAATGGATTGGCCTAGTTGCCATTGAAAAAATTGAAGGTAGTTATGCCAATGTAGTAGGCTTGCCGACACATAAATTATATAAAGAATTAATGAATTTTTAAGTTTTTAATAAAAATAACTTTCAAAACACCGATTTTAAGAAATTACAGAAATCAGTAAAATTTCTTTAATCTGTGTACTAAAAATAAATGATTTTTGCAATTGCTTTTGATAATGTAATTGAAATATCTTACATTTGTAGCCACAACACACACAATATGAGTCAAAAAACATTGCTCAATTCAAAAGAAGTCAACATCATACTACATCGATTGGCCTGTCAATTAATCGAAAAGCATCTCGATTTCTCCAATACAATTCTTATCGGAATTCAACCAAGAGGTACTTTTTTAGCTAATAGATTGTCACAAATTTTAAAAAACGATTATCAGGTTTCGGACTTAAAATTAGGGTTTTTAGACATTACTTTCTTTAGAGACGATTTTAGAAGAAACGAAAAACCTTTTGAAGCCAATCAAACGCAAATTGAATTTTTAGTAGAAGACAAAAATGTTGTTTTTATAGACGATGTATTGTATACTGGAAGAAGTATTCGTGCAGCACTAACTGCCATTCAGTCTTTTGGAAGACCTAAATCAATAGAACTTTTAACATTAATTGATAGACGATTTAGTCGTGATTTACCCATTCAACCCGATTATCGAGGTCGGCAAGTAGATGCCATCAACAATGAAAAAGTGTTAGTAAAGTGGGCTGAAAATGATGGTGAAGACGCCGTTTATATTGAGGTAAAGGGATAAAGAATAATTAAAGAAAAACAACACATATAAAATGAAAGAATTAAGCGTCAATCATTTATTAGGAATAAAGTACATCAATACCAATGATATTAATTTAATTCTTGAAACCGCTGATCAGTTTAAAGAAGTAATCAATCGTCCTATAAAAAAAGTACCTTCTTTACGAGATATTACTATCGCAAATATCTTTTTCGAAAACAGTACTCGTACCAAATTATCTTTCGAATTGGCTCAAAAACGACTTTCTGCCGATGTTATGAGTTTTTCTTCAGCGCAGTCATCCGTAAAAAAAGGGGAAACCTTAATTGATACTGTTAATAATATCTTAGCCATGAAAGTGGATATGGTGGTTATGCGACATAGTTCGCCTGGTGCCGCGCATTTTTTATCGCAACATGTAAAAGCAAGTATAGTAAATGCCGGTGATGGCGCACACGAACACCCAACGCAAGCATTATTAGATAGTTATACCATAAGAGAGAAATTGGGGGAAGTTGCAGGTAAAAAAATAGTTATTGTTGGTGATATTTTACACAGTAGAGTAGCGCTTTCCAACATTTTTGCCCTGCAAATGCAAGGGGCTGAAGTAAAAGTATGCGGACCCAAAACACTGATTCCTCAATACATCAATTCTTTGGGAGTAACATACGAACCGAATTTAATAAAAGCATTAGAATGGTGCGATGTAGCGAATATGTTACGCGTACAGAATGAAAGACTTGACGTCAGTTATTTTCCCAATACCCGCGAATACACACAGCAATTTGGACTAACAAATGAAATATTAAATAACCTGAACAAAAAAATTGTAGTGATGCATCCAGGACCTATAAATCGTGGGGTAGAAATTACTTCCGATGTAGCAGATGGAAATCATTCCGTTATTTTAGATCAGGTGGAAAATGGGGTAGCGGTGCGAATGGCAGTAATTTATTTATTAGCGAGTAAGATTAAAAATTAGTTCAAATGAAAGTAGAACAAAAAGGGCATACAGTTACTATTAAAGATACTGAAAGTAGTTTCGAAGTGTTTTTACAAAAATTAACTGAACAATATAACTCGTTTAAATCAGTTAATTTAATTATTGATATTACACACGATAAATCATTTGAAATAAGCAACTTAAAGCAATTTTCAGATGTAGCAAAAGCACATAGAAAAAATAAAAAATCTTTTGTAGTTGTTGCTACTGATATTGATTTTAATAAAGTTCCCATCTCAATCACTACCGTTCCTTCATTACTAGAAGCACATGATATTATTGAAATGGAAGAAATTGAACGCGACCTAGGATTTTAATTATGAAGCTTTCCAATCAAAACCTAATATATATTTTAACAGGCTTATTGTTTGTATTCACATTCTTAAGTACAAAATTTATTATTTCAGAATTGAAATCCATTCCAACAAATTCCTTTTTTGGTGCTTTTTCAATAGGTATATCTATAATTTTAATTATTTCAATTATCAAACTAAGCAAAATAGAAAACAATAAATCATGACAACTAGAGCTAAATTTAACTTATTTTTTCTACTATTAGCTATTATTTTATTAGTGCTGAATATAATTATTTCTTACCAAGAAAATAAAGTTGAGTGGTTTAGATTAATTTCAAATGTACTTTTGATTTTTCTTTTTTCTATGAATATTTACAACGAAAACAAAAAACAAAAACAACACTAATTTTATCTTGAAAATAAAAATATTAGGCTGTTATGCCGCCACACCAAGAACAATTAGCAATCCTACATCGCAAGTTTTAGAGATAAAAAACCATATGTTCTTAATAGATTGTGGGGAAGGCACACAAGTACAATTACGTAAACACAAAATTAAGTTTTCACAAATTGAGCATATTTTTATTTCCCATTTACACGGGGATCATTTTTTTGGGTTAATTGGCTTAATTTCTACTTTTATGCTACTGGGTAGAGAAAAAGAGTTACACGTTTATGGCCCGAAAGGTATTAAAGAAGCCATTTTATTGCTTTTGAAATTAGGAAACGCCTACACTACCTATAATTTATTTTTTCACGAATTAATTTCCAAGGAAAGTGAAGTTATTTTCGAAGATGAAAAAGTAAAAGTTACTACCATACCACTAAAACATAGAGTATACACCAATGGCTATTTATTTGAAGAAAAAAATACTGAAAGAAAATTGAATATTGATGCCATTTTAAATCATAATATTGAAAAACTATATTACAATAAAATAAAATTAGGCGGGGATATTACTTTAGAGGATGGAAGTGTCTTACCCAATTCAGAATTATCTTTTGATCCTGAAGAAGCGAAAAGTTATGCATTTTGTTCAGATACGGTTTATAATGAAGCAATAATTCCTATAATTGAGAAAGCAACTGTTTTATATCACGAAAGCACATTTTTAGAAAGCGAAAGTCATTTAGCTGAAAAAACTATGCACACTACTGCAAAACAAGCCGCGAAAATTGCTAAATTAGCAGACGTAAAACATTTATTATTAGGACATTATTCCACACGTTACGGAAATATTGAGTTATTCAGAACCGAAGCTAATGAAATTTTTGAAAACGTCTTACTTGCAGATGATGGCTTAGAATTTGAATTTTAATTTATTACACAGAGATTCACAAAGTTTAACAGAGAAACACAAAAATGAAAACAATAGTTTTATATTTAATTGGAATTATAATTATTATATTCAGTCTTTACTTTGTAGCTAAATATTATGAAAATGGAGATAATAATGCAGCACTGATGTATCTTGTCGTATATTCAATTCCCTTAACAATTATATCATTAATAAATTGTAGTTTGTTAAAGTTTTCAGAAAATATACGTAATAAAAACATTACCAAAATAACATTGGCAATTCTTTTTCCAGTAATTTCAATAGTATTAATTTTGACTAATGATAATTCATTAAATTTATTTGGAACAATTGGAATTATCGCATTTGGAATTACAAATTTGTTTTGGTATTTGAATTTTAAAGTGTTAAATAAAAATAATTTCTCTTACCCAAAACCTTTAGCCTAAAACCTTTAACCCTTAACCTTGCACCTTTTACCCAATAATATGAAAGATTTATCCGAATATAGAAAATCATACGAAAAAAGCGAATTGTTAGAAAACACCATTCCTGATGATGCGATTCAATTGTTTCATAACTGGTTTTATGAAGCGGAAGAACAAGAAAATGGAGAAGTGAACGCGATGACAATTTCTTCTATAGGTTTGGATGGATTTCCAAAAAGCAGGGTAGTACTGCTTAAAAAATTCAATGAAGAAGGATTTATATTTTACACCAATTATAATTCAGAAAAAGGAAAAGCCATATTACAACATCCAAATGTTTGTATTTCTTTCTTTTGGCCGATATTGGAACGCCAAGTAATTATTAAAGGAATAGCTGAGAAAACTACATCACAAGTTTCAGATACTTATTTTGATTCTCGTCCAGAAGGCAGTAAGTTGGGAGCAATTGTTTCGAATCAAAGTGAAGTAATTCCATCAAGAGCATTTTTAGATGAAAAATTAAAAAACTTAGAAACAAAAGTATCCGGTTCTGAAATAAAACGACCAGAAAATTGGGGCGGCTTTTTGGTTAAACCGATTGAGATAGAATTTTGGCAAGGAAGAGCCAACAGATTACACGATAGAATTCGTTATAAATTAGAAGCAGATTTTAGTTGGAAAATAGAGCGTTTATCGCCTTAATAGCTTTTATTCCGATTCTTCGTTTTCTTCATCATTTTCGTCATCTTCTGTAACCGCATCTAATTCGTCTTCATCACTAATTAGTTCAAAAAAAGTAAATGTGGTTCCTCCGTAGGTTCTGGCAAATGAAAAATTATCTAAATGTTCTAATTTAGTATCTTTAGAATGCTCAATAATCAACATGCCTTCTTCGTCTAAAATATTGTTTTCAAAAATCAAAACGGGAATTTTCTCAAAATCTTTTTGATCAATATGGTACGGCGGGTCTGCAAAAATTATGTCGTAACTTCCTTTGTGTTTTTGTAAAAATGCAAAAACATCACTTTTTATTGGAGTGATATCAAAGTCAAATTCCGTTGCAATTTTTCGTATGTAATTTACACAACCCATATCAGCATCAACTGCTACCAAAGGTGTGGCGCCACGAGAGGCAAATTCATAAGCAATATTACCTGTTCCAGAAAATAAATCTAATATTTTTAATTCGCCAAAATTAAAATGATTATTTAAAATATTAAATAAGGCCTCTTTGGCCATATCTGTGGTTGGTCTAACGGGTAAGTTTTTAGGTGCTTGTAAACGTCTGCCTTTATATTTTCCTGATATTATTCTCATGCGTGAAATAAAATAAAGTGTTTTAATAGGTCATTCGTATCCACATCTAAAACGGCTTTTAAATTAGAAACATCTAACAAACTACAGTTTCTTATATATTTATAGGCCAGTTTAAAAGCATCACTTTCTTCTGAAATATCGCCTAAAAACTGTACAGGAATTATTTCTGGATTAAGCTGTAATTGCTCATAGGTAAACAATAAAAAATAAATAAAATCTTCTAATGAATTATAAATAAACGTATTAAACAATAACAAATTTGTGTTTTTGGTAACAACAATTTCAAATCTATCGTGTTGAAAATGTACCCAGACTTGCTTTGTATCCTTGTTTTTAGAAAAATCTAAAGCTTTCTTAACAAATATGGAGTTGCAATTTTTATAATCAAATGTTTCGTAATAATCTAATAAGTAGTTATTTATATTGGTGTACGGAATAAAAACATTATTTAAATCATATGTATCTAAATAATCGAAAGCAAAATAATCGGTTTCAAATACTTTAGAATTGTATTGTAAATAACTTCCTAAATAATTAGGATCAAATAAAGAAGAAGGTACAAATGTATTTAAATTTGAATTGTGCAATACCACCACATCATCATACTTGGCTTCAAGAATTGGATTTTCAACAAAAACTTTCCATAATTCTTCTTCTAAAACATTTTTTGGGTTTATAGCGTACGATTTATAAGTAACTATTTTGTTTGAAATCATATCAATAACACAAAAAGTAAGATTACTATTCGCAACCTCAAAGCATAATTTTTTATATGTTTTTTGAGTAATATCTTGATTCATATTTTTCATTTGATTTACAAATTTACATTTTTTAAGAGAATTAAAAACCTTCAAATGAAATTATATTTAAAATCCTTGCTATATTTGAAGTTCATAAATAAAAATTAATGTCGCCAACGCAATTTTATAATATTTTAATGGATAATTTTCCTTTTCAGCCTACTGCTAATCAGGATATTTTCTTTCAAAAAATTGCTGCCTATATCTTACAATCAAAAGAGGAGCTATTTGTATTAAAAGGATACGCTGGAACAGGTAAAACAACTGTGATTTCCACATTAGTAAATCAATTAAGCGTTGCAAATAAAAAATCGGTAATGTTGGCACCAACGGGTAGGGCGGCTAAAGTAATGTCGGCCTATTCAGAAAAACCCGCTTTTACCATTCATAAACGTATTTATTTTCCTAAAAAGAACAAAAATGGTGGCGTTGGTTTTGTGATGCAAGCCAATAAATTTAAGGATACTATTTTTATTGTAGATGAATCGTCCATGATTTCTGATCAATCTAATGAAACAAGTTTGTACGAAAACGGTTCTCTATTAGATGATTTGTTATTTTATGTTGATGCTGGGCAAAATTGCAAACTGATTTTAGTAGGTGATACGGCTCAGTTGCCTCCTGTGAATTCGGATATTAGTCCTGCTTTGGACATTCAATCTTTACAAGTAAATTACGATAAAGAAATTATTCATATTGAATTGGATGAAGTGATGCGACAAGCTGAAAATTCAGGAATATTAAGCAATGCTACTGAATTACGAGCGCTTTTAAAATCGCATTTTATTGAAGATTTTAAATTCCATTTGAAGTCGTTTAAAGATATTATTCGATTAGAAGACGGATTTGATATTGAAGACGCTATTCATCAATCGTATCGAAATTATAGCACGGAAGACACTGCATTCATTGTGCGTTCCAATAAAAGAGCCAATCAGTACAACCAACAAATTAGACAACGGATTTTAGATAAAGAAAGTGATTTGTCGGCTGGCGATTTATTAATGGTAGTAAAAAACAACTATTTTTGGCTTAACGAAACTTCACAAGCTGGCTTTATTGCCAATGGCGATATTATTGAAGTCTTAAAAATAAGAAATATTCAGGAATTATACGGATTTAAATTTGCCAATGTTACCATCAGAATGGTGGATTATCCCAATGAAGCTTCTTTTGAAACGGTTTTACTTTTAAATACGATTGAAAGTGAAGCCGCATCATTAACATATGAAGAATCGAACCTATTGTATCAAGAAGTTTCTAAAGATTATGAAGACGAAATTCATAAATACAAGAAACTTTTAAAAGTAAAAAGCAATCCTTATTTTAACGCCTTACAGGTAAAGTTTTCTTATGCGATTACTTGTCATAAATCGCAAGGTGGACAGTGGAGTAGTGTGTTTGTAGAAAAACCCTACTTACCCAATGGCGTGGATAGAGATTATATCCGTTGGCTATATACGGCAATAACAAGAGCTAAAGAAAAGTTATATTTAATTGGGTTTAAAGATGAAAATTTTGAGTAATTTTGAAACCACATAGAAACATAGATAAATTTTTAAATATTGATTTGGTGTTTAAAGTTGATTTTAGAAATAAAACCAAACCTTTTACCTTTGACCCAAAACCTTTAACCCATTTACAATGAAAATAATTGCTGTCATCCCTGCGCGCTATGCCTCTACACGATTTCCTGCTAAATTAATGCAAGATTTAGGTGGAAAAACAGTTATTTTACGAACGTACGAAGCAGCAGTAGCCACTAATTTATTTGATGATGTATTTGTGGTAACTGATTCGGATTTAATTTATAAGGAAATTATTTCGCATAATGGAAAGGCTATTATGAGCATCAAAGAACACGAAAGTGGTAGCGACAGAATAGCAGAAGCCGTGGCGAATATTGATGCAGACATTATTATAAATGTACAAGGAGATGAGCCATTTATCAATAAAACGCCTTTAGAACAAATTATAACGGCATTTCAAAACGATACCGAAAAGAAAATTGATTTGGCTTCTTTAATGTTTGAAATTACAAATAAAACTGACATTGAAAACCGAAATAATGTAAAAGTAATTACTGACCAAGACGGATTTGCTTTATATTTTTCTCGTTCGGTAATTCCGTTTCCACGTGAGGAAAATGTGGGTGTACGATATATGAAGCATATTGGCATTTATGCCTTTAGAAAACAAGCCTTATTAGACTTTGCTAAATTACCGATGTTGTCTTTAGAAGCCTCAGAAAAATTAGAACAATTACGTTATTTAGAATACGGAAAACGCATTAAAATGATTGAAACATCGCACGCTAGTATAGGAATTGATACACCAGAAGATTTAGAAAAAGCGAGACGATTAATATAATTTAATTGTAGAAAATTCTATAATCCGTGGCCAATTAAAATTATTTTACAACAATCTCAGTTTCTTTTTTAACTATAATTTCTGGTTTTCCTTTATATAATATAACGGTTCCGGTGATGCAAATGGTTTTTGTATCTAACGTTAGTGGATCGTAGGAAAATGCCTCTCGGTCAAGTTTAAAAATAACTACAGAAAACGCATTGTCTGGAAAGGGTTTTCCAAAATTCAATAGCGCATTGCCACTTTTCGTTTCATGAATTCCGGTTACTTTTTCGCAAAAAGTAATAGTTTTTCCTTCAAAAGAAGCAATATTTTCTAATGTTGGGGAAATTTCTTGTGCTGAAACCAAAAGTGTTCCCAATAAAAATAGAGCTAAAAATACTTTTTTCATAATTTTAAATTAATTGCTTTTAGTAGCCAATTTATAATTGTCACTAACTTGGTTCCAGTTGATAACGTTCCAAATAGACGTTAAATAATCGGCTCGTTTGTTTTGATATTTTAAATAATACGCGTGTTCCCAAACATCAATTCCTAAAATAGGGGTGCCTTTGGTTTCTGCAACATCCATTAACGGATTGTCTTGATTAGGCGTAGAAGACACCACTAATTTGTTGTTTTTATCAACAGAAAGCCAAGCCCAACCTGAACCAAATCGGGAAGTGGCAGCCGCATTGATTTTTTCTTTTAAAGCATCTATACTTCCAAACGTTTCGTTAATTACTTTTTCTAAACCTCCAGATGGTTTGGTGTTTTTTATTGGTGTTAATACTGACCAAAATAATTCGTGATTATAATGTCCGCCTGCATTGTTTCTAATGGCTAGACTAAATTTTGAGACATTTGAAAAAATTTCTGTTAGTGACATAGTAGCGGCTTCTGTACCCACAACAGCAGCATTTAAATTTTTAATATACGCGGCGTGGTGTTTAGAATAATGAATTTCCATAGTTTGCGCATCAATAAAGGGTTCTAAATCCGAATAAGCAAACGGTAATGGTTTTTGAGTAAACTGTGCCGAAACGGAAAGCGTTAGCAAAAGTAAAACGGATACTATTTGAAATTTTTTCATAGTTATGATTTTTAAGATTTAAAACATGTTATAGCAAAGTTAGTTGTTTTTTGTAAAGAATATTAGAATTTAACAGGAAGTTATTAATAATAGCATTTAACTATAAATTTTTAGAATTAGGGCTTTAGCGGGATGAGTGAAAAACAAATATTAGTCATAACCTTACAAATTTAGAATCATAATATTTAAATGTAGCTTTGCATAGAGTAAACTTTGTTTAAAAATTTGTTAAATTTTTTAAACAAAATATTTTTTTATATATTTGTATTCATTATTTTATTTAAAAATTAATCATCATGAAAAACATTAAATTTTTAATGCTATTTTTAAGCATTTTGGTAAGTGTTTTTGTATCCTGTTCATCTGGTGATGAAACAACCATAGAAACACAAAAAAGTAGTGCTCTCCGAATTTATCTAAATGAATTTAAGGGTGCAAATAACATTTCTGGAAGAAGTACTTCAACTGATTCTAATTTTTGTTATGAGTTTGTTTATCCGTTAACGCTTGCTTACAATAACGGAACAGTAGTTAATGTAGCTAATGAAGCCGAATTAATTGCAATACTTGAAAGCGAAACAAGTGAATTGTTTATTAATGGAATTGCATTCCCATTTAATTTAATTGCTCCAGGTAGTACCACTCCGATTACTATTTCAAATGAATCAGAATTTTGGAGTGTAGTAAACGCTTGCGGTATGGATACTTATGACGATTATATTGCTTCAGGATCTTGTTATTCATTTGTTTATCCGTTTTCATTATTAATGAGTAACAATCAAACGGTTACTTTAAATAATGATCAAGATTTATTAAATTTAGTAGCACAACAAGGAAATAGTGATAATTATGTTGTCAATTTAGTATATCCTTTTTCTGTAAATAGTAACAATACAATTACTCAAATTGATAATGAGTATGAATTTGCTCAATTGAATAATGATTGTGATGACAATAATTGCAATTGTACTACAGAAGTGAATCCGGTTTGTGTAAATGTTGGTGGAGTAATTATTTCATTTACAAATGCTTGTGTGGCAGAATGTGCAGGATATACTTCAGCAGATTTTGTAACTTGTAATTAAAAAAACATATATTACATAATTAACTCCAGCAGCAATGTTGGAGTTTTTTTGTTTAATTTATTTTTATTTCTTTGAATTGAAAATATTTCAAAAAAAAGCTTTAGTAAATCTTATCCAACAAATTTAATAATACAATCTAAAATCTAATACTTTACAAAGCGCATAGTGGTTTTCAAAAAGCGTTTCCACTACTTCAACTATGTTTTCGTTGTCTTGAAACAGTTTAAAAAATTCTTGATCTAATACATAGCTTTTTAAATTATCAAATTTTGCACCATAACCAGAAATGGCTTTCGCACCTGTTACATCTAAGAAAAACTGGGCTTCATCATTAGTTAATTCTAAAGTTTTGGTATTGGCTAAATGAATGATTTTTCCTTTCATTTTTCCTTCAAAAAGTTCGGCAATTTCATCTAAACTATAATAATAGTCGTAAATACAAATGGCATTGTCTTCGCCTTCCATAACCAAATAAATAATTTCATAATTCTTAAAATTATGATCGTCGTAGAGTAGTGCCGACAAACTTTCTTCTACACCTTCAATGGTATCGCACGTTTTATAAATAGTAGAAATACCGTGTTGTAACGCCAAGTTTTCCAATTGCTTTTCTACTTCAGTTGTTGTAATCACTTCAACATCCGAAACGGCTTCCAAACAGAAAATAAATTGGTTATCCATGATATTAATTTAGAGTTTTATACTCGCTTAATTATAATAACATCATTATATCTTTCTACATTCTTTAGCACTTTTTTACTGTAGCTATTTGAATCAAAATGCAACAAATACTTATCAATAGTATTTTTACTATCTTTATTTAAACGCATTGTATTAAATAAGATATACCCGTTTTTATTAAGTAATTGTTTACAGTTACTAATATAGCTTTCTTGAAATAAAAACTCAGGCATTTCAGTATCTTTAAAGATGTCAATAATAATCAAATCATAGTGACTTGCATCTGATTGAACAAATTTTTCAGCATCAGCAATAACACATTTGAAATTAGGGATTTTATCTAAATTAAAATACGAATTTGCGATTTGAATAATCTCTTCGTCTAGTTCAACGCCTGTAATATTTTTTGAAAATGAAAAGTCTGTCACTAGAGTTTGTACCACACTACCGCCTGCCACACCCAAAATTAATACCGATTCCATTCTGCTAATTTCAGTTGCACCAATATCTAAAAGTCCTGTTTTTAATATCGACTGCAAACTTCCGAAAGAATAATTCGTGTTTTTGGTATTTAGCAGCATTTTCCCGTTGTATAAAGTCACTTCAATTGACTTGCTAATTGTTGAAGTTTCCTTATAAATTGTGATAGGATAGAAGTAGCTGAGTATTTTTTTAAACATCATCATATATATTAGGTAAATATACTTTATTTTTGCTTTTTCTCAAAATGTAAAAGCATGAAACATTCGCTATATAGACTACTGTTTTTTAAAATAATGGGCTGGAAAGTTAAGGGAGATTTTGATACCTCTATTAAAAAATGTGTATTAATTGTAGTGCCTCACACCAGCTGGTTTGATTTTTTTATTGGGGTGTTTTTTAGAGGGACCTATCCTATAGAAATTAATTTTTTAGCCAAACAAGAATTATTTCGTTTTCCATTGGGTGCTTATTTAAAATGGATGGGCGGCATTCCTTTAAATAGAAATAAAACCGAGAATAAGGTAGAAGCCATTGCTAAGATATTTGAATCAAAGGAAGTCATGCGCTTGTCTTTATCGCCAGAAGGCACAAGAAAAAAAGTAACACAATGGAAATCAGGTTATTATTATATTGCTCAAAAAGCAACTGTGCCAATAATTCCTATTGGTTTTGATTACGAAAACAAACAAGTAGTTATTTTTGATGCCTTTACCATAACAAACGATTTTGAGAAAGATGCTGCCTACTTGGAATCTTTATTTACAACTATTAAAGGTAAAGTTCCTGCTTTTAGCTATACCCGTTAAGGATTATAATTCTTAAACGTCCCGTCAGTGTAAAATACCACAATTCGTTCAATTTTAAAATCTGAATGTATCGATTTTTCTTCGGATTGAATTTTTGATTTAGTTGTACTAGTTTCGGTATTTATAGTACTTGCTATTATTTCTTGAGTAAACAGGTTATTTTCTTGAGCTATTTTTTCCTGGGAAGAAATAAATGTTTTTTCTTCAGAACCATTTTCTCCTTTTGGAAAACTTCCTTTACCGTTAAGTAACCATAATAATTCTACTTCAGGAAATCTTTCTATCACTTTTAATGTAAAATCTAAACTCGGTTTGTTTCTTCCAGAAAGTAGGTGAGAGATACTTGATCGCTGCACATTAATTTTATCTGCAAAAAGAGATGCGGTTAAACCATAATAATCAAAAATAGTTTCTAATCGTTTTACAAAGTGGTCGGTATTTATCATCCTAATTAAAAATAAATTATAGTTTACAAATGTAACAAATTTTTATTAATATACAGAAATAAAACATCTATTCATGTATGTATTGTGACTAATTATACAAATTTATAGTTTATATAAAATTATATAAGTAACTGAAATTTAATAACTTAATATTATATTTATAAACGTGTTTACTTTTGTAAAATTTAACATTTCAATTGAGGCGAATCTTCCTGCTGTTGGATTGTTTTTCTTGTTTACAAATGTAAAATGAAATATAATTACATTTGTAATATGAAAGATAATTTACAATTAGCATCCAAATATCTGTACGAATCGATTCAAGGAAGATACGTTACAGCATCTCATTTAGATTCTTTTTTAGAAACATTACCTTCTGCTTTTAAGATTTCTACCGTTGGGTTTTCTGTAAATCATGTACCAATAAAAGCTATTGAATTTGGAGAAGGAAAGGTTAAGATTTTAGTTTGGTCACAAATGCATGGTAATGAAAGTACCACAACAAAAGGTCTGATTGATTATTTACATTATTTGTATCAAAATGAAAATGAATTGGAACGTCTTTCAAAATCGTTTTCTTTTTATATACTTCCGATATTAAATCCAGATGGCGCCGAGGCTTATACAAGAGAAAACGCAAATGCTGTAGATTTAAACAGAGATGCTTTTACTTGCACGCAACCCGAAAGTAAAGTATTAAGATCGGTTTTAGAAAATTTCAGTCCTGATTATTGTTTTAACCTACACGACCAACGCACTATTTTTGGTTTGTTAGAAAGTCAGCAACCTGCAACGATGTCGTTTTTAACTGCATCCTATAACGAGGAACGAACATTTAATTCGGTTAGAGAACAAGCAGCTGCTGTAATTGCAGGCATAAATAACGAGTTACAGAAATTTATTCCAAATCAAGTGGGGCGATTTGATGATTCCTTTAATATCAATTGTACCGGAGATTATTTTACAAAAAGGGGCTATCCTACTATATTATTTGAAGCAGGACATTTTGCTAATGACTATACTAGAGACGAAGTTAGAAAATTTGTTTTTATCGCTTTAAAAGCTGCAATTTCATTTATTAACGAAAACGATATAGTTAGCAACGATTTGGGAAATTATTTGAATATTTATCAAAATAATAAATGTTTTTATGATTTTATTTTCAAAAATGTAAGAATTAATGATAATAATGTAGAAAAAAATATTAAATTTGCAGTTCAATATAAGGAAGTTTTAACGGATGGAAAAATAGCATTTATTCCTGAAATTATTCAGATTGAAAATTTAGACTCTTTTTTCGCACATCAAACCGTTGATTTTGAAAATAATTTATATGTTTTTGAAAATCGTAACTTTCCTAAAATTGGCGACATTATAAAATTTAGTAAATAACACATAAAACAGATTGATTATGAGTAAGTTTAGATTAGATGAAGTAGATCACCAGATTTTAGATATGTTAATAGATAATACTAGAATCCCTTTTACAGATATTGCTAAAAAGTTATTAATATCTGCCGGTACAGTTCATGTTAGAGTAAAGAAGATGGAAGATGCGGGTATTATTCAAGGCTCTTCGTTATCATTAGATTATGAAAAATTAGGTTATTCATTCATAGCTTATGTTGGTATCTTTTTAAATAGTACTTCGCAAACAAAATTTGTTTTGGAACGTATTAATGAAATACCTTTTGTAACAGTAGCTTCGGTAACTACTGGGAAATTTAATATTTTCTGTAAAATTAGAGCAAAAGATACTGCAAATGCTAAAGACATTATTTTTCAAATAGATGATATTGATGGGGTTTACAGAACCGAAACCATGATTTCATTAGAAGAAAGTATAAACGACAAAAAACGATTGATGCACACCATTTTTAAAGAATTGTAATAGTTATCACAAATAAAAAATCCCGTTTATTTACTAAACGGGATTTTTTTATGCTTGTATTGATCTAATCTTCGTCATCATCTTCTTCAAAATCGGATTTGATTTTATTTCCATCGGCATCTTCTTCATCATCTAATTCAATTTTTTCTTCCTCTTCCTCTTCGTCCTCTTCTTCAATTCCAATATCTTTAATAGCTTCTATACTAACTTCTGGCGCAATAAAGTCTTCATCTTCATCAAAATTTTCAATTCTGTCGGCCAATTTCATGCTTACTTTTACTAAATAAATAGTATCTTCTGTTTTTACTTCAACTGCCTCAATGGTCTCATTTTTAGCGTTTTTGAAACGAATAATATCCGAATCATCATATCCATCAGGAAATTTTTCAACCAATAGGTTTAAAATTTCATTAGTTAATTTTGCATATTCTACAATTACTCTCTTCATTTCTTGTTTGCCTTAATCAATTTTAATTGTCAAATTTAGTATTCTAATTTTAAAATTTAAATTTTTTTAAAACTTTTTTTTTTCTTATTACCAACCTAAGATATAAGCAAAGATTAGTGGTGTCACAATAGTTGCGTCAGATTCTACAATAAATTTTGGAGTGTCTACATCTAATTTTCCCCAAGTAATTTTTTCATTTGGAACCGCTCCAGAATACGATCCATAACTTGTAGTTGAATCGGAAATCTGACAAAAATAACTCCAAAATGGTACGTCATGCATTTCCATATCTTGGTATAACATGGGTACCACACAAATTGGAAAGTCTCCTGCAATTCCACCACCAACTTGGAAAAATCCAATACCTTTTCCTGCACAATTTTTTGGATACCAATCGGCCAACCACATCATGTATTCAATTCCACTTTTAGTAGTAGAGGCTTTAAATTCACCTTTAATACAATAAGATGCGAAAATATTCCCCATAGTACTGTCTTCCCAACCTGGAACAACAATAGGTAAATTCTTTTCTGCAGCGGCTACCATCCAAGAATCTTTAGGATCAATCTCGTAATATTGCTCTAATACTCCTGAATTAATCATTTGATACATAAATTCATGCGGAAAATATCTTTCGTTGTTTTTGTCTGCTTTATTCCAAATATCATATAAATGTTGTTGCAAACGACGAAATGCTTCTTCTTCTGGGATACAAGTATCGGTTACCCTATTGAAATGGTTGTCTAACAACTCTCTTTCTTCTTCAGGAGATAAATCTCTATAATTTGGGACTCTTTTATATGAATTGTGTGCCACTAAATTCATAATATCTTCTTCTAAATTAGCACCTGTACAAGAAATAATATGAATTTTATCTTGACGAATCATTTCTGCTAATGATTTCCCTAACTCAGCCGTACTCATAGCACCGGCTAAAGTTACCATCATTTTTCCGTTCTCTATTAAGTGGGTTTCATATCCTTTTGCAGCATCTACTAAAGCAGCTGCATTGAAATGTAAATAATGTTTTTCTATAAACTGACTAATTGGTCCTTTACTCATGGGGTTTATTTATTTTCGTTTTTGTTTTTGTTATATCCTAAAATTTCTAAGACTTGTTCGGCATTTTGTTGTTCAGAAAAGACTTCGGTTGCAAAAATTCCGTTTTTGTCTTTATCAATTAAAATATGTTTGGGTTGTGGTAAAATACAGTGACTTAACCCACCATAACCGCCAATACTTTCTTGGTAAGCCCCTGTATTAAAAAAGCCAATATATAAAGGTTTTTCTTTATTATACTTTGGTAAATAAACAGCATTCATGTGTTGTTCGGAGTTGTAATAATCGTCTCCATCACAAGTTAAACCACCTAAAAGTACTCTTTCGTAAATATCATTCCAGCGATTTACAGCTAGCATGACAAATCGTTTGTTAATTGCCCAAGTATCGGGTAGGGTAGTAATAAATGAAGAATCAATCATGTTCCAATTCTCTCTATCATTTTGTTTCTTTTGATATAAAACTTGGTACAAGGCACCACCCGCTTCTCCAACTGTAAATGATCCAAATTCCGTAAAAATGTGAGGGACATCAACTTCTGCATCATCACATGCTATTTTTATTTGGTTCAATATTTCATCAACCATATATTGATAATCGTATTCAAAAGCCAATGAATTTTTAATAGGAAAACCACCTCCAATATTTAAACTATCTAAAGATGGGCATTCTTTTTTTAGGGCAATATATACTTTCAAACACTTTACCAATTCGTTCCAGTAATAAGCCGTGTCATTAATACCGGCATTAATGAAAAAGTGAAGCATTTTAAGTTCTACTTTTTTATTTTCAGCAATTTGTTTTCTATAAAAAGGTAAAATGTCTTTATAACCAATACCTAAACGTGACGTATAAAATTCGAATTTTGGTTCTTCTTCTGCTGCAATTCTAATTCCAATTTTAAATTTTCCATCAATTTGGTCTTGAAGTAAATCTAATTCTTCAAAATTATCAATGACAGGAATAGTATTTTTGTGTCCATTATTAATTAAACGGGCAATATTAGTCACATATTGATCACGTTTAAAACCATTACAAACGATAAAAGAATTTTTATTAATTTTACCTTGTTCCATAAGGTTTTCAACGATATTAATATCAAAAGCGGAAGACGTTTCAATATGAATATTGTTTTTTAGAGCCTCATTTAATATAAATTCAAAATGAGAACTTTTAGTACAATAGCAATAAAAATATTTGGCTTCATATCCATGCTTTTCCATAGCATTTCTGAACCACATTTTAGCTCTATTAATGTTTTGCGAGATTTTTGGTAAATACGTAAATTTCAATGGCGTACCATATTGTTCTACTAATTTCATCAAATCAATACCATGAAAATGCAAATTATCTTTATTCAAAGTAAATTCTTCCTGTGGAAAATAGAAAGTTTGATTGATAAGGTCGGAATATTTTGTATTCATTAGACTACTGCTATATTATTTAATTGAAAACACACGCCATTTTGGTCGAACAAAAGTAAAAATAATATTACTAAAAAAAGAAGTAAATGAAAAAAAAATTAATTCTTCAAATAATCTTCAAAGGCCAATAAAATAAGCGATTCATCAACTATTTGATTGATTTTAATTTCACCAATTTTATTTAACAAAGTAAATTGTACGTTTCCAAACTCATTTTTTTTGTCGAAAACCAAGAAATTCATAATATTTTGGATGTCGGCTTCATCAAAAACAATTTTTTCAAAAACATCAGTAATAATGTATTTTATCTCTGCATAACTTTCTTTAGAAATAAAGTCTAACTTGTAAGACAAGTAACTTTCTAAAATCATCCCCATTGCAATAGCTTCGCCATGAAGCAATTGTTTTTTATCTTGAGATTCCAAGCTATAACTTTCAATAGCATGCCCTAAAGTATGTCCGAAATTCAAAGCTTTTCTAATCCCATTTTCTTTTAAATCTTGAGAAACTATTTCGTTTTTAATTTCAATTGATTGTTTTATTAAGATATCTAAATCATTTGTATTTAAGTCATTTAAGTTTTTTAATTTATTCCAATATAACTTATCGTAAATTAATCCATGTTTTAGCATTTCAGCCAATCCAGAACGCATTTGATTTGACGGTAACGTTTCTAAAAACTTTGAAAGAATTATAACAGATTTAGGTTCGTTTATTACCCCAATTTGATTTTTAAGATTTCCTAAATCTACGCCATTTTTTCCACCAACCGAGGCATCTACCATTGCCAAAAGAGTTGTAGGAATATTAATAAAATCAATTCCTCTTTTAAACGTACTGGCCACAAAGCCACCAATATCTGTAATAACGCCACCACCTAAATTTAATAGTATGCTTTTTCTATCCGCATCTAAATCTATTAATGTGTGCCATAAATCTATACATGTGTACATGTTTTTGTTTTCTTCACCGGCTTCAATTTCAATAATTTCAATCTCAATTTCAGTAGGTAAATTAGACAAAAAGTAAGGCAAACAATGCTCATTTGTATTTTCATCTACTAAAACAAAAATTTTAGAATATGCATCGGGTTGCAGCAGATTTTCTAAATACAAAAAACTGGTTTCGTTAAAATAAATGGTATATGTGTTAGATTGAATAGGTGTCATTGATATTTTTATAATTTCGTTACAAAATAAATTAAAAAATATGAGAAATCATTCGTTCAATAAGTATATTTGCATTCCTAAATATGTATTTAATAATAATGGATAAAATATTTAACAATACAGAAAAAGCATTTTCGCTTAAATCTAACTCTGAATTAAACAGAGCACACTTTTTATTTCAAATGATTGGAAAACCTGCATTGGTAAAAATAGGAACTTCCTTAACTAATTTTGCTTTGAAATTTCATTTACCAGTTGAAGGTATCATAAGAAAAACCGTTTTTGATCATTTTTGTGGTGGCGTTAGCGAACAAGATTGTTTACAAGTGGTGGCAAAAATGCATACTAAGGGCGTTTCCTCTGTTTTAGATTATTCCGTTGAAGGTAAAGAAGAAGAGGCGCAGTTTGACGCCTGTTTAAAAATGACGTTAAAAACCATTGATTTTGCTAAGGAAAACAAAGCCATTCCGTTCGCTGTTTTTAAACCTACAGGATTGGGAAGGATTGATTTGTATGAAAAAGTAGGCGTAAAAGCAACATTAAGTACTACAGAACAAGAAGAATGGAATAGAGTAGTGGCCCGATTTGAAAAAATTTGTCAATACGCCTTTGATCATGACGTTCAACTATTAATAGATGGAGAGGAAACTTGGATGCAAGATGCTGCAGATGAAGTAGTGGAACGCATGATGGAAAAATTCAACAACAAAAAAGCAATTATTTTCAACACCTTACAATTATACAGATGGGACAGAGTACCCTATTTAAAAGCACTTCATCAAAGAGCAAAAGAAAAAGGCTATCATATTGGCATGAAATTAGTTCGTGGAGCGTACATGGAAAAAGAAGCCAAACGTGCAGTAGAAAAAGGGTATAAAAATCCAATTTGCGAATCGAAACAAGCTACTGACATTAATTTTAATGAAGGATTAAACTATATGTTGGATAATATTACTGAAATGGCTGTTTTTGCGGGTACTCACAATGAAGAAAGCTCCTATTTACTAATGAATTTAATGAAAGAGAAAGGCATTTCAAATGACGATTCTCGAATTTGGTTTGGCCAATTATATGGCATGAGTGATAATATTAGTTATAATTTAGCAGCTAATAATTATAATGTTGCTAAATACTTACCTTTTGGACCTGTTAGAGACGTAATGCCTTATCTGATAAGACGTGCTCAAGAGAATACATCTGTTGCGGGTCAAACTGGTAGGGAACTTACTTTGATCATTTCGGAACGAAATAGGAGAAAATTGAAATAAATTAAGTTAAAAAAAATCTATTTTACAAAATAATTCCTAAATTTGAATAAATTTTAAAATTATTAATATGAAAAAATCTTTACTTTTATTAGCAGCTTCTTTTGCTTTTTTAACCAGTTTTGCGCAAAATAATTGTGCTACAGCTGTAGCTTTGACTACAAGTGGTACTATTACAGCAGCAGCGCCAGTGGGAACAATTGAACCATTATGTTTTACACAAACTGCCGCTGATGTGTCTCAAACTACTTCGCCTTTAGCTGCAAGATGGTATAAATTTATACCAACTACAAATGGAATTGTAAATATCAATTCTAACTTAACCACAAATGTTGCACCCAATAGTGTAGATACAAGAGTATCCATTTTTACTGGTACATGTTCTACATTAACATGCTTAGATGCAAATGACGATGTTTCAGCAACTGTTTATCTTTCAAATATTACATTTACAGCGTTAGCAGGAACGACATACTATATATATTGGGACAATTACTGGGATGCTGGTGATTTTAATTTTGAATTTACATTTACTCCTGTTTCATGTTTACCGGTAGGGGATGTAAATAATCCAACTTTAGTTACTAGTACATCAGCAACATTAAATTGGACGGCATCTCCATCTATTCCTGCAAATGGATATCAAGTAGAATATGGTGCTGTAGGATTTGTTCAAGGTACAGGTACACTTGTTTCTACTGCAACTAATTCTTTAGCTTTATCTTCATTGACAGCTGGAAATAATTATGATTACTATATTAGAGCGAAATGTTCTTCAACTGATTCAAGTGCATGGACAAGTGTCAATACATTAAGTCTTAACAAAACGTTACCTTATGCGTCTGGTTTAGATACTGCAAATACATTAGCAGGCTGGACAATCTTTGGAGGAAGTAATCAAGGTTTAGGAAATAATGCCACTGCTGCTCAATCTCCATCGGGATATTGGATTTTTAATACTGCAGCTGCGCCAGGACCTAACAACAACTGGTTGTTTACTCCAAAATTTAATATACAAGCGGGAGAGCAAGTAACCATTTCATTCTATCATAGAGCAACAACCACTGCAAGAACACTAAGAGTAACGGCTGGTTTATCAAATACTGTTGCTGCACAAACGATTGTATTGCTAAATGCAACAATTGCGGCTGGTACTACTTGGACTCAAGTAACTGTACCTGCATATACATTTGCAACGGCTGGTGTATACGTATTTGCATTTCATGATAATTCTACTGCTACTCCTGCAACTGCATCATCTATGAGAATTGACACAATAAATATTACTTCTGTTTTATCTACTGATTCCTTCTCGTTAAAAGGTGTGACCATGTATCCAAATCCGGCTTCAGATATTTTAAATATTCAATCTGAAACTGAAGAATTAACTAAAGTTTCAATAACTGATTTAAATGGAAGAATAGTAAAAGAAGTTACTAATAACTTATCTCAAATTTCTTTAGAAAATTTAGCTAAAGGAATTTATATGATAACAATTGAATCAGCAACAGCTAAAAAAGTAGAAAAATTAATTGTTGAATAATTTTAACTTTTAAATAAATTAAAAATCCTGAAGAAATTCAGGATTTTTTTATGCAATAAATTTATGGGCCACTTCCTTTATTGGTATCCTACAAACTTCCATTTTCCCATACCATTTGTATCTGTTTTTGGCAATATAATCATATAACAGAGTCTGAATACCAAACGGAATAAAGTTGAAAACCAATAGTAATTTCAACGATGAAGTCAGGTGCTTTACAATCCTAAAAACGGCATCTGATTTTATAAAATACGCATAACCAGGTTCGTAAAGAATGATACTATCCAGCGCAGGATCAATACCCAAATAAGTTCTTATTTTTTGTCCGGTTTCACTTTGTAAAGCCACAAATCTGAAAATATCCTTTTTATCATATTTTATTATGAAATTCACCTTATCATTACAATAATTACAAACACCATCAAAAAGTATGATTTTTTTATCTTTAGGTAAGTGATT
>RDXZ01000052.1 GCA_004293265.1 Bacteroidota bacterium
AAGCAGTTGCTTCACTTCGTTCAGCAAGACAAAAATATTATATTTACAACACCGCTAAATTTTTGTTTAATAATTTTCACTAAGTCCAAAGTCTAAAACAAATAACTTGTCATTCTTCTATGTTTACAATCTTCGTATTTGCCATACCAAGTAAGCGCCGCCGAATAACCTTGCATTAAACCAAACTTTGTAAATTGTTGTGAGCCAAAAGAACCTTGATTGGCTTGCTCTAAAGCATAATTTAAACCTTGTGGATTGATAAATGATAAATTATAACCACCCGAAACTTGCATAAGTTGTTTGCCTGCTGTCAAAGATTCACTGCCACGTTTTCTACTACGATTTTGTGCCTCTAAAATAGATACCGAAAAGAAAATAACAATCAATAAAAAAATAATTTTTTTCATAACTTTGTATAATGAATATGTATGTAGGATATAAATTAAAATATAAGATTTTATATAAAAATACTAAAAAACTTACATTTGTAATAAATATCTATATTGTATTCAAAATCATACCATTTTAATCAAAATGTAGTATTATAGGGTAAAAAAAACACCATTTATATTGATTTTAACAAATATAAATGGTGTTTTATAAAAAAAAATGTTTATTTTAATTTTATTTGATTATAATACATCAAAACCCTTACTAATTCTTGCGTATTATTCAATCGGACATTATGTTGTTTGAGGTATAATTTTATTTCTTTTTCTTTGTCTTTCAAAAGAAATAGTAATCTTTTTTTAGAGCCATCAAAGGTTTTTACTCTACCATCAGGATACAAAAAATAAAAATCACTCCGAACTGAATAGGTTGTAAAAGGCATTCCACGCATTCCACGCATTCCGCCCATTCCCATTCCGCCCATACCCATTCCCATTCCGCCCATTCCTGCGGGATATTGTGTGGTTTGTATCCAAGATTCTCGCACCAAAAGTGTGATAGATGTACCTTGCAAAACTACCTCAAAAAAAGTGGGTGATTCATAATTAGCAGTTTTTGCAAAAGGTAGCGCATAAAATTGTCTTTCTCTATTTTGATTTCTATCCTGAAAAGAAAAATTCAATGCTTTTCTTGGCGTGAATGTTTGTAGTGCATTCCCAACTTGTACTTGTACTACTTCATCATGCAAGGCATATTTTAAAGTTCCTGTGATTGTATCACCTGATGCCAACAAAACTCTGCCTTGATGCCATTCATTTTCTGCAAAATATTGACTTTTTGCACAAAAAGGAATCAAAAAAAAGGCTGAAAATACTATAATTTTTTGTTTGATATTCATTTATTTGATTTAATTTTAATCGTTTTTTAACTGAAAACACATTGTATTTTTCTAAAAATTTGAACTATGAATAACATTTATAAAATATTTTTCTTTCTTTTTTAGATTTCTAACATCAAAAGGATAAATTGTTATAACAACAACAAATAAAAGACAAAAAGGTTATACAATCAGATACGTTTTTAACGAAAAACTGCTATAATTTTATATATTTTTAACAATTTTTTACAAATACTTTTTTAACAAATTATATTTTTTATCTCAATTTCACTTGCTTCCCACTCCAACATCGAATTAAAAATTTTTGCTTTTTTATATTGAAATATATCTTTTTCAAATATAATTTGTTCGTGTATAAATTTTTGGGTTAATAAAAACTTTCTAAAAGTTCCTTTTAATAAGCAATTTTTGGGTGTAATCCATTTTTCGCCGTCAAAAAAAGCGATATTTGCATAAGTTGTATCTGTAATTTGATTATTTTGCACAATCAAAACATCATCACAAAGTTCTTTTTTTTGAAATAATTGATTTAATTCATCACGTTGTGCGTACTTATGTGCATAATGAAGCGAGTTCGCGTGAATAATTTTTAGACTTTGAATAATTTTAGGTTGGTAAGGTTGAATTTCATAGAAGTAAATCGAAAAATCATATAACAATCGTAATTTATATATTTTTTTTGTATCTACAATAGGTAAATTTTGAAAAAAAATTGCTAAATCAATCTTTTGCGAATTGGGAAAAAAACAAGCCCTTGTTTCATCA
Source organism: Bacteroidota bacterium (assembly GCA_004293265.1). Taxonomy (GTDB): domain Bacteria; phylum Bacteroidota; class Bacteroidia; order Cytophagales; family Microscillaceae; genus RDXZ01. The sequence continues at coordinate 2,054 of RDXZ01000052.1, forward strand.
AATCTTTCTTGATGAAATGTTATATTTTTGATGACTGAATTTTCTATTTTGATAGTTTCTAAAAACATTTTTTATAAAATTTCTGTTTGATAATTTCGATAGATTTTCAAAGTATCTTCTTGAAAGTTAATCGTTTTTTGAGGCAATTGATTGATTTTGGGTGCTTCAATTCCTTTTCCAAACGAAATTTTATTTGCTTCAAAAACTCTTGCTTCGTCCCACAAACCTAATTGAATAAGATTTTTCAAAGTCATTGCTCCACCTTCTATTATTAAAGATTGAATATTTTTTTGATATAAATCAGCAAAAATAAACTGCCATTGTTGAGAAATTTCAGCAGGAATTTTCACAAAAATTAGATTATTTTTTACATCATTTTTGATTTGATTATATACAATGGTAGGTTGAGATTCATCAAACAAATGTAATTTTTGGGGTAAATTTAGTTGATTATCCAGCACGATTCTTGTTGGTTGCCTTCCGTCCCAATCTCTTGCATTGAGTTTTGGATTATCATAAAAAGCTGTATTTTTTCCAACTAAAATAGCATTTTCTTCTGTTCGCCATTGGTGAACTATTTTTCTCGAAAAATCATGGCTTATCCATTTGCTATCAAAATTTTCTTTGGCAACAAAATGGTCGTTTGTCATTGCCCATTTCAAAATAATATAAGGTCTTTTTTGAGTAAAAAATGTAAAAAAACGTCTATTTTGTTCATAAACTTCGTTTTTTAATACAAATAATAAAACTTCTATACCTAAATTTTTTAATTTTTCGATGCCTTTTCCTGCGACCAAAGGATTAGAATCAAGGTGTGCAACCACTATTTTTTTAGGTCGAATATCAGCCAACAAATCTGCACAAGGTGGTGTTTTTCCATAATGAGAACAAGGTTCAAGAGTAACATAAAACGTGGCATTTGATAGGTTTTTTTTGTTAATTTCTTTTACTGAATTAACCGCATTTACCTCTGCGTGTGCCTGCCCAAATTGTTGATGATATCCTTCACCAATAATTTTATTTTCATACACAATCACACAGCCCACCATAGGATTGGGACTAACTTTTCCGAAGCCCATTTGTGCCAAATTGATGGCTCTTTGCATAAAAAAAATATCATTCATAAAGAAAATATACCTTAAATAGTTACGATAAAAGGTTGTGTTGTTGATAAAAATAGTAAGTTTTTTATTTATTTATTTATTTATTTTTTACAAAAGTAAATATTTTTTTTAGCAAAAAAAACAAAAATGTATTATTTTCTTATCAAACCAGAAAAATAGTTAGTGTAAAATTTTCGTATAGTAATTAAAATGGCAAAATATTCGATATGTAGGGGCGAGGCTTGTTCTCGCCCTATTTGTGTGAAGGGCGAGGACAAGCCTCGCCCCTACAATTGTATTTTTTTGTGTAGATATACATATTTTCTTAAAATTTCAAAATATATACAAAATTTTTACATTAACTAATTTTATTTGTCTAAAAATCAGTTATCAAAATTTAACTTTTTAAAAAAATCAATAAAAAATTTTGTTTTTTAGCAAAAATAATTTAATTTTGGAGTTCTAAATTTTTGAATTTTAAAATATTAACCTAAAAAAATAAAATAATGGCTTGTGCATGTGGTACTAAAGGCTGTGGCACGTCTGATGATGCTTCTTTGACTGCCAACAAAGGCGTAAAAGGTTGTAAAAGTGGAGGAGCGTGTGGCTGTAATAAAATGAATACTTTTGATTGGTTGCAAGAAATGGAAATGCCTTTGCACCAAACTTTTGAAATAGTGGAAGTCCGTTTTCGTAATGGCAGAAAAGAATATTACCGAAATTCCAATGATTTAGATTTGGTAACAGGTGATGCAATTGTGGTCGAGATAGCAGGAGGCGGTTATGACCTCGGCTTCGTTTCTTTGCAAGGCGAATTAGTGCGTTTGCAAATGATGAAAAAGAAAATAAAAGACAATGATGAAATAAAAGCTATTTGGCGACTTGCAACTGCCAAAGATTTGGAAAAATACGAACAAGCGGCAGCCCGTAATTTATCAACTTTGTTCAGAACAAGACAAATTGCCAATGAATTAAAACTAAAAATGAAACTTTCTGATGTAGATTATCAAGCAGATAATACTAAAGCCACTTTTTATTATTCGGCTGAGGATAGAGTTGATTTTAGAGAATTGATAAAAATGTTGGCAGTAGAATTTAAAATCAGAGTCGAAATGAAACAAATTAGTCTTCGCCAAGAAGCCGCTCGCGTAGGCGGAATAGGCTCATGTGGACGAGAATTATGTTGCTCGACTTGGCTAACCGACTTTAAAAGTGTTCCAACTTCTGCGGCTCGCTATCAAAATCTGTCTTTAAATCCAAGTAAACTTTCAGGGCAATGTGGACGACTGAAATGTTGTTTGAACTACGAATTAGATACTTATACGGAGGCTTTGAAAGGTATTCCTGATATCGAAACGCCTTTGAAAACCCAAAAAGGATTGGCTAACTTGACTAAAACCGATATTTTTAAAAAACTAATGTGGTTTGCTTATAATGCTGAAGCGGCTTGGCACCCATTGACCGTTGAAAGAGTAAAGGAAATTATGGAAATGAATGCCAAAGGTTTAGTACCTTTTAATCTGCAAACCAATGAGGAACAAGCAAAACCTTTGTTGTCAAGAAAAGATATGGGTTCTTCTATACTCGAAAAAGTCGAAAGACAAGATAGGTTTAACAAAAACAATAGAAATAAAAAACGAAATGCAGAGAAAACGCAAAATCCAAACCAAATAAAAAGCAATGAAAATGCAAACAAAGGACAAAATCCTAACCAAAATAAACAAAATCCAAACCAAATAAAAAACAATGAAAATGCAAACAAAGGACAAAATCCTAACCAAAATAAACAAAATCCAAACCAAATAAAAAACAATGAAAATGCAAATAAAGGACAAAATCCTAACCAAAATAAACAAAATCCAAACCAAATAAAAAACAATGAAAATGCAAATCAAGGACAAAATCCTAACCAAAATAAACAAAATCCAAACCAAATAAAAAACAATGAAAATGTAAATCAAGCAAAAACAACAGAAAATACAAACGAAAATCCAAATCCAAATCCAAACAAAAATAAAAACAAAAATAAGCATAAAAGGTCTATTTTGGATAGAACAAATCCAAGTATTAACCTCAATAATATGCCTAAAATTAATATTGAAGGAGATAACAAAACGCCTGAAAAGGGAGAATAAACCACAAAAAATAAGTACCTATTTAACTTCAAAGGAGAAAATAGGTACTTTGTTTTTATTTTTTTAAAATTCTAAATCCTTTTTAAATTGATAGTGATTTTTAGTTTGACATCAACTTGGAGTGGTATTGAACTTCCTGGCAAGGTAACAGGTATTCTCCTATCTGTCTCTGTATAAAGCACAAATTTTGTATCAGTTAATTCTTTAATAGTATAAGTATCTGGCAAATTCAAATCTACACCTGTTAAAAGAGATTGAAAATTGGCAGGAATTGAAGAAAGTGGTATTGCTAAATTAGCCCCGATTAGTTTTAATTTTGTTCCATTTTCTAACAATTGCCATTGTCCACTTGTATTTTGCCCCGCCAAATCTTTTCCTGTAAATGTACCGTTTGAGTTAAAAGTTACGCTCATACGTGACACATCAACCGCTAAATTTTTTAATGAATTAGCATCAATTTGTGCCAATGTAAGTATCGTTGAGGGAACTTCAATATCAGCACTACCTGTATCCCCATTCCAAGGGCGTGAAGTGATAATTTGAGAAACTGCGGCTGTATTATCAGGCTGTGCTTCTTGTTTTTTCTTACAAGCAATCATTGCAGCGAAAACAAACAAGCAAAGAAATATTTTTTTCATAATTATAATTTTTGTCTTTAGGTTTAATAACTTTTGAATATAAAAAGTAATTTTTATTTTATTTATTTTTTGTTAAAATATGATGAGTGTCCGAATTTGTCAAAGCATTTTCACGCACAGAATACAAACGCGTAAAACCACCCATATATTTTTCAGCAAATTCAGGGGAAATATCAAAAATCACGTGTTCCGTAGGCATTACGCTCACGTATGAAAGATTATCATAAGTTGTACTTTGTGGTACATTGGCATTAAATTGCCCTCTAAACTCTAATAAACCTCTATTTCTCAAACGTTTTGCTTCTGTCCACATCATACTTTCGCTCACATCATACACGCCTATGATTTGTTGAAAATTTTGTTTTTCGTTTTCTTTGAGTTCCATATTTGTTAAATTTCCTATGGAATAAGTAAAATTACACAAATCTTGGAAAGTTTTTGGTTTTTCGATATTAGAAATAAAAATTTGTTTAGCAAAACTATCTTTTTGTTCTATTTCATTTAAAACTAAATTTAATAATTCTTCTAAATCTATTTTTTTGTTCGAATCTTTATCACAATCTTCAAAATATTTTCGCATCATATCACAAGCCGTATCCATAAACGAATATTGTGTAATTGGAATATGTTGATGGTATTGATGAATGCCTTTTTTGATGATTAAACGTAAAAATTTAACTCTGGCATCAACTTTATCAAACCAATCTAATACCATTTTTGGGCTGATAAATCCGTCTGCCGCACCTTTAAACAAAAAAGTATAATAAGCACCTCTTGGCAAAGCAGTTGTAATAAAATTTATTTTTTGATTATAAGCCAATAAATTAACCGTTCCAATCAATCGACTAATAATTTCTTTTTCGTATAAAGTAAAACTATGATTTACTTCTAATCTTTCTATATTTTCATCAATAATTGTATTTCTTTCAGTAATAGAAATTTGTTTTTGACTATTTGTAAAAGCCAAAGCCGCATCAGAGGCAAACATACAAGGCGTAAGTTTTATTTCTGTGGAATCAAATTGAATATTTTTTTCTTTTAATTTTGTGTTCAACATCGAACTATCCAAACGAGCAAAAAAACTTCTTTGGTTAGAATGTAAAATCTGGTCGGGTTTTTCTGTTTCATAAATACCTGTTGGGATTGTAATTTCTATCAAAGCATCACTATTTCTTTCATTTTTGAGATATAAATCATCAATTTTGAAAGATTCAGGTATTATTTTGGTTCTGATAAGTTCTTCATAAGTTTTTAGATTATTTTTCAAATCAGAACATTCTTTGGTTTTGTATTGTCCTTTTTCGTCTAATAAACCATTGACAGAAAAAAATCTTCCTCCAATGTTAAATTTATCACCAATCTCGATATTAAAAGGCTCAACAATCAAATCATCAAGCACTTCATCGGTTGCCAAATTTTCAGAAATTTTTACAAAAGCAGGGTCAGTTTTTATAGACATTTTTTTAATAGTAAATAAATTAAATTGAAAAAAAATATTTTTGATGCAAACGTAGGCTATAAATACATCTAAATTAAATTACCTAATCCAAACAAAATTACAAATAATAAACTTGTGATTGCCAATTGTTTGAGATAAGGGTCTAAATCTTTGTTTGCAATTGTATAGATGACAACATAAATATTTTTATAAATCAATGGCAAAATTAACAAAAAAATCCATTGATACCATTGTTGATAGGCTAAAAATGTATAAATTATCATCAAAATCATACTCGAAACCAATAAAAAAATATGATAAATCGTTGCATTTTTACGTCCCAAACGTGTTGGAATTGTCCTTTTTCCTGCCAATATATCAGTTTGAATATCACGCATATTGTTCAAATTTAGTACGCCTGTTGCCAACAAACCACACGCAGAGGCAGGCAAAAGCGTTTTTAAATCAAATAATTGTGTATGCAAATAATACGTTCCGCATACTCCGACTATACCAAAAAACAAAAAAACCGCTATATCTCCCAAACCCATATATCCATAAGGGCGTTTTCCGACTGTGTAAGTGATGGCGGCAACAATAGATAAAATACCTACACCCAAAAAAAACCAAAAAACTGCCCAAGTTTTGGCGGCTAAATAAAGTAAAGTCAAACCAGAAATGAGGGAAAAAATAGCAAATAAAATGATAGCATTTCTCATTTGTGTAGCAGAAATTTTCCCTGTTGCGACCATTCTTGCTTCGCCTTCACGCTTGTCTGTGTCTGCACCATTGACAAAATCGCCGTAATCGTTTGCTAAATTAGACAAAATTTGTAAAAGAATGGTTGTTAAAATTGTCAAAATAAAAATATTCCAATCAAATTTTTGCTGTGATTGTGCCAAAAAACTCCCCATCAAAATACTCGACAAGGACAAAGGCAAAGTCCGTAATCGAAAAGCTGCTAACCAAGATGAAACCTCTATCATATTTTAAAATTATTGTAAAATTGAATTTTTAGGAAATTTGGCTTCAATTTGCAAATTCCATTCTTTTTTTTGTTGTGGTAGTAATACCATTTTCCAACTAATTTTATTTTCTTTTTGCTCTCCGTTATTGTTTATGTTTTTGGGTTCTATTGATAAATTTTTGTGAACAGAAATAGGCAATATTTCTTCAAAAACTACTTCTAAGGTATCATTTCTAAAACTTTTGGCTTCAAAATCAATTTGCCAAATTTTGTTTATTTCACTGCTTGAAATTATTTTTTTTGTAGATTTTAGATTGATTTCTGCTACGTTTTCCAAAGGAAGAATTATTTTTTTTTCGTTTGAATTGAGATGAATCAATATTGGTTTTTTATCTAAATAATTCATTTGTGCAGTGCTATTTTCAAAATCGTTTTGTTGCCAATTTTTTAATATAGCCACGTGATAAATTTGAGGATTTTCAGCAAACCAGCCCATTATTTTTTTCTCAAAAGCGTAATTTTTTTCACTCCAAAGTAATTTTAATTCTTCTCCCGAATTGACATCAAATTCTTCTTTAAATTCTTTTTTGGTAATATTTTCTGTATTTTTTTCGATAATTTTTTCTTTTATTTTGATTTTATTTTGGGTTGAATCTTTGGTGTTCAATGTATCAAAATGCAGGCTAATATTTTCAGCGATGGGCGGAAAATTTTGTATTTTTTCGTTTTTAGGTTGATATTTATTTGCCAAAGAAATTTTTATTTTTTTCCAATGTATGCCTGTATTTTGAGAGATAATGGCGTTTTGAGTTAGTTTTACCAAAGAATCTTTTTCACCTAATGAAAAAACTTGAGTAGGTTTCCAAGATGCGGCGTTGGTAATATATTTGATGATGAGATTGGTTTCAGTTTTTTTATTGACTTTCACAAACAACAACAACTGCGAAAGTTTTTGGTTAGGAGTTTGGTTTATTTTGGCTATTTTTTTTTCAAAAGTTATATTTTTTTCTTCTGCTATTTTTATTTTTTTTTGCCAATTTTTACTTTCTTTTTGTGTTTCGTTGTAATATTGTTTCAAAAATTTACTCATTTCTTTCAATTTATCCGCCGTAATTTCTTGGTTGGACGATTTTTGGTTAAAAACCATCTCTTGAGTTTTTGTGATACTTTCCAATTCGATTTTATATTGTTGCAAAGAATCTTTATTGGTTTGAATACTATCTTGATAAATTTTATATTCTTTTTCTTGTGCAGGATTAGTAGATAAAAAATTTCTAAATTCTTTTTTTAAAATTTGTATATTTTCAACATTATCAAAAAAAATTTGGTTCGTGTCAATATTTTCTGCTATTTCTCCAAAGTGCAATAAAGTATCACCTACGTTTAATTTGACGTTGATTTCGTGCGTCATCAAAGTATTTTTAAGATAAATTTCTGCTGATTTGAGAGGCAAAGTAATAATTTTAGAAATATCTTTGTCGCCTTCGGCAGAAAGATTTTTCCATACAAATAAACTTGTTATTAACACAAAAAATGCAACAAATACAATGCGTATTTTCATAAATAGTTTTGATTTTTAAAGTAGAAATTTATTATTTTGTCATCAATTTCCTTAAAAATTTCTCAAAGATAGTACAAAAAAAATAAAATTACAAATAAATTTTCACATAAATTTTACTTATCAACTAAAAATTTATTTTTCCACCTACCACCAAAATATCATCAATTTGATTTTCTTTGTGTGTCATCCAATTCATAATTGTTTCATTTAAAATCTTTCTTTGTACTTGTGCAGGTTCGTGATGGATTTTTGTCAATAATTCTTTAAAATTTTTACTCATAAATTTACGATTATTTTCTCCACCGAACTGGTCAGCATATCCATCAGAATATAAATAAAATTGTGTAGGCACAGACACATCAACTTCATGCACCGAAAAATATCTTGGTTCGCCTGTTCTGTGCGTAATTGTGCCTCCAATACCAAATTTATTTGCTTTTATTTCGTGGAAAATATCATTTTGTAAGTAATACAAAGAATTATTTGCTCCTGCATATTTTAATATTTTAGTTTTACTATCTACCACAATCAAAGCAATGTCCATTCCATCTTTGTTTTGGGAATCCTTTTGGTTTAAGGTCGTAAAAATTCCTTCGTTCAAAGCGTCCAAAATTAAATTTGGTTCTATGATTTCTTTATCGTGGATAATTTGATTGAGCAAAGAATCGCCAATCATAGACATAAAAGCACCGGGAACGCCATGCCCTGTGCAATCGGCTACTGCCAAAATATATTTATCTTCTTTTTCTGCAATCCAATAAAAATCACCTGAAACAATATCTCTGGGCTTCCAAAGTATAAAAAAATCATCAGCAGGAAATTTTTGAAGTAACTTTGCATTGGTCATCATTGCGGTTTGAATACGAAAAGCATACTCAATACTTGCTGTTATTTGCGTACTTTTTTTGTGGAGTTCTTCTAAAGTTTTGGCTAAATTTTGATTTTGTGAAAAAATATAATCTCTTTGTTGAGTAATTTCTTGTTGTTGTTCGAGAATAGATACGTTTTGTTGATTTAATAATTTATTACTTTTTTTCTTTTCTCCATATCTCAAAGCCAATACAGACAAAAATAAAATCAATAAAATAACTCCCACAATCAGTGCATATTGTACAATTTTTTGCCTTTCTTGTTGAGATTGAATTTGTTTTATTTTCAAATTTTTGACTTCTTTTTCTTTTTCAGAGGCGATTTGTGCTAATTCTGCTTTTGTTTTTTGTGAAAATAAAACCATATTTGAATCTTTTGTATCTTTCAATTCTTCGTCTTTGGCTTTCAATGAAAAATCTTTATTCAAAAGTTCTCTTTCTTTTACTTCCAATTCTAATTCTTTGATTTTTTTGTCTGATTCTAAATCTTTGGCTATTAAATTGGCTTTTTCAGCTTCAAATTTTGATTTTTCAACTTCAATTCTTGCTTTAATATCTCTATCTTTTTGTACTTTTTCGTGAAAAAGTCTGTATAAATCAAAATAATATCTTGATTTATCTGAATTTCCAGCCTTGTCATAGGTTTCGGCGAGCATTCCGTAGCAACTTCTCATCTGATTTGCATCACTCATTTGTCGTGCATATTCTAATGATTCTTCTAATTTTTGTATAGATTGATTGTATTGCTTTAAATTGTTATGACAAACCGATAAATTTATCAAAGATGAAATCATACCAACTTTATCTTTTGTTTTTTTTCGTCCTGTCAATGTATAATCAAAATGAACGATTGCATTTTGATATTGTTTTTGGTCGGCGGCAATCATTCCTAAATTATTATGCAACATCAACACTCCGTTTTCATTGCCAATTTCTTTATTGAGTTGCATCGATTTTTCAAACCATTGTGTAGCACAGGCGTAATTTTTATTTTCCCAACAAATAGAAGCGGCGTGATTGAGATAGCGCGTAGATTCTTTTTTATCTCCTGCGTTTTCTTTTTCTTGTGCTATTTTCAACGCATCTTCGATGCTTAAATTTGAATTTAAGTTGCTATAATTTTGTGAAAAAAGAATTTTTGAAAAAAGAAAAAAACATAAAACAAATACAAAACGATATTTCATAAATTGTGCATAGAAGAATATTCAAAATATTTTTTTATTTTTTAGGTATTTTTTTTAATGCTAAAATAATATCTAAAAACGAGCTGGTTTATATTAAACGCAAAAATAATCAAAATAATCAAATAATTTTTAATTATATCTATAAATTGTTGAATTTTAATGAACTTATCAATAAAACACAAATTTTTTTATTTTATTTCATAACTATTTAGATGTAGTTAATAAAATTATTATTTTGAACTTCGTGCAAGCGTGGACGCTTGCACGAGATATTGATATTTTGAACTTCGTGCAAGCGTGGACGCTTGCACGAGATATTGATATTTTGAACTTCGTGCAAGCGTGGACGCTTGCACGAGATATTGACTGGTGCAAGCGTCCACGCTTGCACCAAAATAACCTAAATAGTTACAAAAATATTTGATAAAGTAAAACAATTATTTTACTAAATTTCTCAACTCATTCAATTTCATCAAGGCTTCAATTGGAGAAAGTGTATTGATGTCTATTTTTTTGAGCATTGTTTTAAGACGTTCCAAAATTGGGTCTTGTGGTGTTTCAAAAATATGCACTTGTTGTTTTTTAGGTAGTTCTTTGAGTGAATTTTTGATAGATTTTTCGGGCTGTTTTTCTCTTAATTCTTCTAATTGTAACAAAACTTCTTTTGACCTTTGGACAATTTCTTTGGGCATTCCTGCCATTTGTGCTACGTGAATTCCAAAACTATGCTCGCTTCCGCCTTCGGCTAATTTTCTTAAAAATATAATTTTATTACCTGTTTCTTTGACCGTTACGTGAAAATTTTTGATGCGTTCAAAATTTTTTGTCAATTCGTTTAATTCGTGATAATGGGTAGCAAAAAGCGTTTTTGGTTTTGTTTTTGGGTGATTATGCAAATATTCTAATATTGCCCAAGCAATCGAGATGCCGTCATAAGTACTTGTTCCTCGCCCAATTTCGTCCATTAAAACTAAACTTTTTTCACTCAAATTATTCATAATGCTGGCAGTTTCCATCATCTCCACCATAAAAGTTGATTCACCTTTTGCCAAATTATCAGAAGCGCCTACACGCGTGAAAATTTTATCAACGATACCAATTTCAGCTTTTTCTGCGGGAACATAACAACCAATTTGAGCCATTATCACAATCAAAGCCGTTTGTCGCAAAAGAGCAGATTTTCCTGACATATTCGGTCCTGTAATAATAATCACTTGTTGTTTTTCATTGTCTAAATAAACATCATTGGGTACAAAAGTTTCATCAGCGCTGAGTTGTTGCTCGATGACGGCGTGCCTTCCATTTTTGATATTAAGTATATTATTTTCGATAATTTCTGGTTTGATATACTTATATTTTTCGGATAGTTGAGCAAAATTTGTCAAGCAATCCAAACCGCCAATGACTTTACAATTTTGTTGAATAGGCAAAGTAAAATCAGCCACAGCCAATATCAAGTCGTTGAATAATTTTTGCTCTAAAATATTTATTTTTTCTTCTGCATTTAAAATTTTATCTTCATAAATTTTTAGTTCTTCGGTGATGTATCTTTCTGCGTTTGTCAAAGTTTGTTTTCTAATCCAAGTTTTAGGTACTTTGCTTCTGTGTGCGTGTGTTACTTCTAAATAATAACCATATACTTTATTATAATCAATTTTTAAGGAAGTGATAGCCGTTTCTATGATAGCATTTTGCAAAACTTTATCTAAATATTTTTTAGAATTATAGACTATATCACGCAATTCGTCGAGTTCTTCGTTTACATTATCACAAATTAAATCCCCTTCATTGGTAACTATTTTTGGTTCGGGTTTTAGTTCGTTGATAAGTTTATCTAATAAAAAATCACAGGCATTGAGTTGTGTTGCCATTTTTTTCAAAGAATTTTCATTTCTTTGTATCAATATTTCTCTTAATTTTTGAATTTGTATGAGTCCTTTTTTGATTTGCACCATTTCACGTGGTTTGATTCTTCGAGCAGAGGCTTTCGAAATCAATCTTTCCAAATCGCCCACGTGTTTGAGCGTTTGCATAACTTCTTCTCTCAAATCACTATTTTGAAAAAAAATCTCTACGATGGCTAATCTTTCTTCAATTTTTGTTTTATCTTTCAAAGGCAATGCGAGCCATTTTCGTAGCAAACGCGCACCCATAGGCGTAATAGTTTTGTCTAATACATCAACTAAGGCAACTCCTTCGTGGTTTTGTGGAAAAAGTAATTCTAAATTTCGAATCGTAAATTTATCTAACCAAACGTATTTATTTTCGTCTAATCTTGCAATATTAGAAATATGTTTGGTTTGAGAGTGTTGTGCTTCTGATAAATAATGTAAAATTGCTCCTGCAGACGCAATGCTTTGCTCCATTTCATCAATACCAAAGCCTTTTAAAGATTGTGTTTTGAAATGTTGTGAGATAGTATCGAAGCCAAATTGATATTGAAAAAACCAATCTTCCAAAAAATAAACGTTCATTTTTTCTCCTATCCATTCTTGCCAAAATTGTTTTTGAGCCTTACTAAAAAGTACTTCTGAAGGTTCAAAACTTTGCAATAATTTATCTACATATTCTTGGTTGCCTTCACCTACAAAAAATTCTCCTGTTGAAATATCCAAAAAAGAAATACCAAATAAAGTTTTGTTTTTGTTGATAGCAATTGAAGCCAAATAATTATTTTTATTCGTTTCTAAGATGCTATCACTATAAGACATACCGGGCGTAACGAGTTCTGTAACTCCTCTTTTGACAATTTTTTTAGCAAAACGTGGGTCTTCTATTTGGTCGCAAACGGCTACTCTTTGTCCTGCTCTGACTAATTTTGGCAAATAAACCTCTAAAGAATGATGTGGAAAACCTGCTAATTCAATTTCAGAGGCGGAACCATTGTGTCTTTTAGTCAATGTAATTCCTAATATTTTGCTGGTAATAACGGCATCTTCTCCAAAAGTTTCATAAAAATCTCCCACTCTAAACAATAACAAAGCACCTGGATATTGTGATTTGAAACCGTTGTATTGTTTCATTAAAGGCGTATCTTGATTCATTTTTTTATCTTTTTTATCAAAGCAGTTGCAAATTTACAAATTATTTACAGAAAAAAAATAATTTGAAACAAAATATTTGATTTTTAAATTCTTTAGACTTTGGACAAAAATACAATGGTGTGCAAAATGATTACAAAAATTTTATATATTTTTTACATTTTTGAGGGCTTTTTTAAGGATTACTTTTGATAACCTTATTTTCTATTACCTTTTTTATACTTTTTGAAAAAATTAACAATTATGCAAAAGTGTAAAAATAGTATTGCTTAATTCATTAGCACTAAAAATATAATATTTTTGTCATTTTGAGATATGAGCGAAGCGAAAAATCTCGTTTTGCGTTTACAAAACGCCTTTCAACAAGCAGTTGCTTCACTTCGTTCAGCAAGACAAAAATATTATATTTACAACACCGATAAATTTTTGTTTAATAATTTTCACTAAGTCCAAAGTCTAATTTATTTAAAGTTCGTTTATTTCGTCTATAGAAAGCCCTGTGAGTTTTTGGATAGTTTGGACATCAAAACCTTCGTTTTTCATATTTTGAGCAGTTTTTTTGATACCTTCTTTAATACCTTCTTTGATACCTTTTTTTCTGCCTTCTTCTTCGGCAGTTTCTGTTACTGCCATCTCGATTCTTCGGTTTTCGATATGGCGTTGATAAACTTGTTTGTCTAAATCAGGCATTTTTTCATATTTTAGTTTTTCTCTTGCTTGTGAGATGCCTTTGGCGTGAAAGTCATCAGGAATATCGCTTGTTTTTAAGAAATATACCCATTCTTCAAAACTGCGTTCTATTTTGAGTTTTTTGAAATTTTTTGCTTTGATGATATAGTATTTTGGAAAAATATCTGAAACTTTGCTTATATTAAACCTATCTTTTTGTGAGAGCGTGGGAAGGAGTATATCATTTTGACTAATACCTATAAACTCTCCTTTGTACTCATACAAATAATCTTTGCCTTCGCCCAAATCAAAATAGACAATATTGATAGAATAAGCCCGTCTTAATTTGCCGTAAGGCTCGCCTTCCTGCAAATATTGGCTTATCAATTTAGATACACCATATACCATTCGATGAAAATAATCTACCTCTGAATCATATTGAATTTCTATCAACATCAGTTCATCTTTATCTGATTTTACCAAAATATCTACGCGGTCATATTTGTCTGCTTCGGTCATTTTGTTTGCCTCACTTTCTAAAATCTCTTGAATTTTGACATCTATTTCGAGCAATTCACTCAAAAAACCTTCTAAAATGTCAAAATTGGCTTTATCGCGTAATAATTTTTTGATTGCCCAATCAAAGCTTACATAAGTTCTCATATTTTAATACAATTTAATTGATGCAAATTTACAAATTTTTATACATTTTCCAAAAAAAATCATTCGGTTCAAAACCTAATTCATCTTCTGAAAATTCGGGTTTTAAACGAGTGATGTATAACAAATCGCCAATCATTTTTATCCTTTCCAAACCAATTTACTTTTTCTGATATTATAAATAGAAAATTCAGAATCTACATCATATTCAAGTTATTGCAAATTTATTTTTATGTAAACTATTTATTTTCAAAAAAATCGTGCAATTTTTGTTGCAAAATTTTTTTATCTATCAATTTAGTTTCATATTCAGCCACCAAAGTAGGAGAGAGGCTACGATTAAGTGCATATTCCACTACTTCGCTATCTTTATTTTTACACAAAATAATGCCAACACTTGGTTTTTCGTGTGTTTTTTTTATATCTTTATCTAAGGCTTCCAAATAAAAGTTAATTTGTCCTAAATGTGCAGGTTTAAAATCTTCTATTTTTAATTCAAAAGCCACTAAACATTGCAATTCACGATGATAAAACAATAAATCTATGTAAAAATCTTGTTTTCCCACTTGTATTTTAAACTCTTCTCCAACCAATAAAAAATCTTTTCCAAACTCTAAAACAAAATTTTTGATGTTTTTTAGAATGGCTTTTTGTAGTTCAAGTTCCGAAAAATTATCTTGTAAGTTTAAAAATTCTATGGCGTAAGTATCTAAAAAATATTGTTCTATTTCAGGATGTATCTGTTTAGCAATGGGTGAAATTTGCGTTTTACCTAACATAAATCGCTCAAAATAAGCACTTTGTAATTGCCTTTCTAATTCTCTTTTGCTGTATTTTTCTTTGATACTCAACCGAATATAAAATTCCTTTTCTTCAATGGTTTTAGTTTTAGAAAGTAAAAGCAAGTTATTTGTCCAACTAATTTGTGTCACCAGTGGTGTCAGTTTTTCATTATCTTTGTAAGACTCATAAAATTGTTTCATTCTCCACAAACCACGTCCATTAAACCCTCTCAAATCAGGGTGTTTTTGGTTCAAATAATTGGCTAATTCTGTAACCACACCCTCTCCCCAATCCGAATTTTCTATTTTTTGGCTAATGTATTTTCCTACATTCCAATACAAATCTATCAATGTTTTATTGACGATTTTAAGGGTTTCATTTTTAGTTTTCTGAATGAATCCTGCTATTTCTGAAAATTGTTTTTCTAAGTTTTTCATTATGTTTTTGATATTTTACTTTATTTTTTCTACAAAATACATTTCCACTTCTCCTTTGTTTTTGGCTTTTATTTCACTTTCAAAAATTTGATAATTTTTATACATTTCTATCAATATGCGCCTTCACATATTGCAAGGCATTGATAATTTGTTTTAAATCATCTTTGTCGGTAGCATCAAATGCTTTACTTGTGGTGTATTCCTTACCTGATAAAATAACAAAAAACCAAAACTGCCCAATGTTATAAAGCCCATAAATAGGCAAGTTCTTGCCGTTGTTTTTGGCTTGTGCCGCAAGCATTGCAATTAAAAGTTGTCCTTGTGGGTCTGTTACAACTTTGCGTTGTGCTTTGTATTCATTCAAAAAGAAAAAAGGAATTTGAGGACGTTGTTTTCCTGTTGCTACTACCATTTCCACTCTGCCTCGAAGTGTGCATAAATTATTTTGAGCGTCTGTAAGGCTTGCTTCTATGGTTGCTTCCATAAAAGTGCGATATTTTTTATAGGCATAAAAATTTACAATTTGTAACACAGGAACAATGAAAAAAACTTTCATATCCTCCTCATTCCATGAAGAAGCAAACTCCTCGATAAAAAGGCGCAACTCTTCGGCACGCTCTTCTTCTTTGAGCGTTAAAGGTTGTTGAAATTGTAACCAATTTTGCATTAATGGCATTATTTTTATAGATTCAATGCCAAAAGTCTGCTCTACTTCGTCGGTTTCCCACTTTTCAAAAGGTTTCATATACTTAAAATTTTAATTGATACAAATTTATGTTTTTGATATTTTACTTTATTTTTCTATAAATTACATTTTTACTTCTCTTGTTTTTTGGTTTTTATTTCACTTTCAAAAATTTGATAATTTTTACACATTCCTTTCTATATGTGCTTTTACGTAACGTAACATATTGATAATTTGCTTCAAATCTTCGGCATCTGTAGCATCAAAGGCTTTACTCGACACATACTCTTGCCCTTGCATAATAATAAAAAACCATAACTGCCCAATGTTATAAAGCCCATAAATAGGCAAGTTCTTGCCATTGTTTTTGGCTTGTGCTGCGAGCATAGCTATCAAAAGTTGTCCTTGTGGGTCTGAAACCGCCTTGATTTGAGGCTTGTATTCGTTCAAGAAAAAGAAAGGCGTTTGTGGGTCTTGCTCGCCTGTAGCCACCACAAACTCCACTCTACCACGCAATTCACACAGATTGCCATGTATGTCTTGAGTGCGGGCGGAAATGGTAGCCTCCATAAAAGCACGATATTTGCCAAACGCATAAAAGTTTACAATATCAATAATAGGTATAATAAAAAAAACTTTGATGTCCTCTTCAGACCAGAAATTTGCAAACCGATTGAGGCGTATGCGTAATTCTTCTATACGTTCTTTGTGCTTTTCTTCTTCGGGAAAGGACGCTGAACACCAATCTTGCATAAGTTGATGCGTTTCCACTTGGCGAATACCAAAAGTCATTCTGACTTCTTCCGTTTTCCACTTTTCAAAAGGTTTCATATATTTAAAAATTTAATTTATTGCAAATTTACAAATTTTTATACATTTCTCTCAATATGTGCTTTTACATATTGCAAGGCGTTGATGATTTGTTTTAAATCGTTTTTATCGGTAGCATCAAAAGCTTTACTTGTGGTGTATTCTTTGCCTGATAAAACAACAAAAAACCAAAACTGCCCAATGTTATAAAGTCCATAAATAGGTAAATTTAAACCATTGTTTTTTGCTTGTGCGGCTACCATAGCGATTAAAAGTTGTCCTTTAGGGTCTGTTACTACTTTTTTTTGTGCTTTGTATTCATTTAGAAAGAAAAAAGGAGTTTGGGGGCGTTGTTTGCCTGTTGCCACTACCATCTCGACTCTCCCTCTCAAAGTACATAGGTTATTTTGGGCATCTGTGATATTTGCCTCAAAAGTAGCCTCCATAAAAACGCGATATTTATCAAACTGATAAAAGTTAATAATTTTTAAAATAGAAGATATAAAAAACATTTTCATATCTTCTTCATTCCAAAAATCAGCTAATTCTTGTAAAAACAAACGCGATTCTTCAGCTATTTTGTCCTCTTCTGGAGTTAATAACTGTGAAAAAGCAAGCCAATCATTCATCAATGGCATATTACGTAAAAATTTGATACCAAAAGTTCGCTCTACTTCTTCGGTTTCCCACTTTTCAAAAGGTTTCATATATTTAAAAATTTAATTTATTGCAAATTTACAAATTTTTATACATTTTCCAAAAACTTTCATTCGGTTCAAAACCTAATTCATCTTCTGAAAATTCAGGTTTTAAACGAGTGATAAAATAGGCTTTGACTTTGCCAATATTCTTCGCTTCGATTTCTTCTCTGTAATTGCCTTCAAAAAAATCTTTTACCAAGTTAAAAGTATCTTCAGTTACATTTACTTTTCCTACTTCTCCACCGCTTTCCATTCTACTTGCCAAATTAACTGTATTGCCCCAAATATCATACGCAAATTTGGTTTTTCCGATTACACCTGCTACCGCATCACCTGTATGTAAACCTAAACGAACTTCCCAAAAATTACCATTTCTGCGTTTTTTTTCTTCGTTCATCCATTGTTGGATATTTAAAGCAGACAAAACTACATCAAAAGGGTGAGTTTTATTCGCATTGGGTAGTCCGCCACAAGCCATATAACAATCGCCAATGGTTTTTATCCTTTCCAAACCAAAACGCAAACTTATTTCGTCCATTTTGGTAAATGTTTCATCAAGTTGAGCGATTAAGGCTTGAGGTGATATTTTTGTAGCCAAAGCAGAAAAACCTTTTACATCTGCAAACAAAACCGTTACGCTTTCAAAATATTTTACTTCTGTTTTGCCTGTTTCTTTCAACTCGGTTGCTACTTCGGTAGGTAAAATATTGAGCAGGAGTTTGTCGGATTTGGCGCGTTCTTGTTCTACAAGTTCGATGGTAGTGTGTAACTCTTCATTGGTTTGATGTAGTTCTTCGTTTGTTTCTTTGAGTTGATATGTTCTCTCCTGAACTTTCTGCTCCAGCACAATATTTTGCTCTTGTATGAGTTCAATAGTTTTGCGTTGTGCAACTTCTTTTTCTTTTTTGTATAGATTTATTTTGTCTGCCAACGCTATAGAAAATAGCGTTAATTCGATAGAGCCTCCTATATGCAAAAAATAAAAAATAAAAAGTGTAATAGGAATAATATTAAGAAACATCAACACTACTCCGCTTGACAAAATCACATAACTCAAAAAGGCATAAAAGAAAAGGCGTGCAGGACGATATGTTTTGTAGAGGCGTATGCTTACTATAATGACCATTAAATTGGTAAAAATAGTAAAAGGCTGATACAATGCCACATTCAACTCTACAAAACCCAATAAAAAAACCACAATCGCAAAAATGTGCAAGCCGATTGAAATAAGCAACAAGCGATAACCCCGCAAATAACGCTCTTTAATTTGTAAAAACTCTATAGTGAATAAGCTCAAACAAATGGGCATCATCGAACCTATGACAGCAAAATTATCATTAATAATGCCATGATATTTGCCTAAAATGGCTATAGGATATGCTTTGAAAAAAAAAGTAGCCAATCCTATAGCCAACGAATAGGCTACATAATAAAAATATACCTTAGCGCGAGTAGCAATGCCTATAAAAAGGTTGTAAAGTACCATAATCAACACTGCCCCAAAAAACAATAAATCAGGAATGGCTTGGTCAAAAATAACTTTGGTTATGTGTTTTTCAGGTAAGACATACATCGCCACTACACACGGCACTTTGGCAAACACACGCAAATAACACGTAAGCGTATCGGCAGAAGTCGGCAAACTGAAAGGAGCATTAGGTAAATATACTTCTGGTTGTGTAGAAAGTACATTTTTTTCTACTAATAAATCTTTGCCTGAATACACAAACAAACGGGCTGTATCAAGAGAAGGATTTAAAATTCGCAAAAATATAGATTTGCCTGTGCGGTTGAGTATTTTAAATTTGAGCCAATACGCAGAAGTTGTAACACCAAAATTGACATATTGGCGTGGAGAAGGCGAGAGTTTTTTGTCAGGTATTTGACGAAAAGCCTCCAAAGAAATTTGGTGTGCTTTATCTTCTAAAAACAAAACTTGTTCACCTCCCACTGGAAAGTAACTCTGCGACTCTGAAATCTCTACAGGCGTTTGTGCTTTCACATAAGTACACATTACCCAAAACAATAACCAAAATGAATTTTTCATGTAGAAATATAATAAATAAAAAGATACCTTCCAAAAATAATAAAACTCATTTAAGTAGGTAAATTTACTTCGTTTGTATAATTTTTGATTAAGAATCTATCAACAAAAAACTAATTTTTTTTTCAAATGTATAAAAAAGTTTCTTAGATTTTTACCTCCGTTCTCAATTTACTATTTTTGTATCCATATAAGATATAAACTCCCAAACCAACCAACATCCAAATTCCAAAACCTATCCAATTGTTAATACCTAATTCTGTCATCAAATAAAAATTAGTCAAAAGCCCCAAAACAGGAATTAATGATAAATTATAACGAAAAGTAAGATAAATCAACACCAAACAAAATATTGTAAAACAATACAAAGGAATACGTTGAAAGAAAATATCCAAATTAGATTTTGCTTTTTGTTTATTGATTGCATTAAATTTTGTTTGAAAATCTATTTCTAATTTATTAATATTTTCTTGTTCTTTTTTGGTTTTGATATTTGATTTTAATTTTTCGATTTTATTTTTTTCATTTATTAATTCAACATCAGCCTTTGCCATTGTTCTACATTGACAAAAAGTAAAAAAGTCTATCGTTTCATCAGGCGAATAATAAAAAGACGTAAAAAATACAGCACCCAAAAGTAAAGGCATCAAAAATTTTCCATTGAAATAAGGAACTTTAAATCGATTTTTGACTTGTTTGTCTTTTTCTTGCAACAACAAAACACCACCCGAAACCAACGTAAAAGCAAACAAAGTTCCGATACTTGTCAAATCTGTAACCTCTGTCAAATTTAAAAACAAGGCAGGAATTGCTACCAATAAACCTGTTGCAATCGTAGAAATATAAGGAGTTTTATATTTTGGGTGAATTTTTCCGAAGGCTTGAGGCAAAAGTCCATCTCTGCTCATTGTCATCAAAATACGTGGTTGCCCCAATTGAAACACTAAAAATACGCTTGTAATCGTAATTACGGCACTCACCGCCACCAAACCTGCCATAAAATTCAAATGATTGACTTCAAAAACATACGCCAAAGGGTCGCCCACTTGTAAATTTTTATAAGAAGTCATACCTGTCAAAACCAAAGCCAAAATGACATAAATAATGGTGCAAATTATCAAAGAATAAATCATAGCACGCGGCAAATCTCGTTGTGGATTTTTACATTCTTCGGCAGTCGTTGAAATGGCATCAAAACCAATATAAGCAAAGAAAACCGCAGAAGTTCCTTTTAAAATTCCTGTCAAACCATTGGGAGCAAAAGGCGACCAATTCTCAGGATTGACATAATAAAAACCTACTACAATTACCAAAAAAATAACTACTAATTTGATAATTACCATAATATTTCCTGCATTTTTTGATTCTTTGATGCCAATATACACCAAAGAAGTGATTAAAACCGTAACCAATAAAGCAGGTAAATCAGCCACTATTCTAAAACCATTGATTTGTGGTGCATTTTGCCACGCCAAAAATGCTTCTTTGATATTGTTAGGTAAATCTTTAAATACCTGTCCTTGATTCATTAGTTCGTTTGCTTTTTCGAAACCGCGTGAAGCAGACAAATAATCCATACAAAAATATTCAGGGATTTTCAAACCCATTCCACTTAACAAACCTGTGAAATAATCTGACCAAGAAATCGCTACTGCGATATTGCCTATGGCATATTCCATCACCAATGCCCAACCCAAAATCCAAGCAATTAATTCTCCAAAAGTCGTGTAAGCATACGTATAAGCACTGCCACTGATAGGAATTGTGGAGGCAAATTCAGCATAACAAAGAGCAGAAAAAAGGCAGGCAACCGCTGTAAACATAAACAAAAAAACTACGCCAGGACCTCCATTAAAAGCCGCATTGCCAATGGTGCTAAAAATTCCTGCACCTACCACCGCCGCAATACCAAAGGAAACCAAATCTCTTAATTTTAAATTTTTATTTAATTCGTGTTCCTGCCCCATATTTTCAATTTCTTGTTGAATTTGGGTGATAGATTTTTTGCGGAAAATTTGTTTCATAATATTAAAGTAATCTAAAAATATTTTTAAACGCAAAAATAATTATTTTTTTGAGAATATTAAGTTTTATTGATTTTTTTCTTTGTAAAATTATTTTTTTACTTCTATAATCTTATAAAAGTTTAAAAAAGAATATAAGATAAAATAAAGGTAACTATTTAGGTTATTTTGGTGCAAGCGTGGACGCTTGCACCAGTTAATATCTCGTGCAAGCGTGGACGCTTGCACCAGTTAATATCTCGTGCAAGCGTCCACGCTTGCACGAAATTCAAAATAATAATTTTATTAACCAACCTAAATAGTTA
>RDXZ01000258.1 GCA_004293265.1 Bacteroidota bacterium
AGGATTTTTAACTTCACATTGAGTAAAATCAAAATTTTTCGCTTCTGATACAGGTATTTTAAAATATATTTTTCTAAAATTTTCAAAAGTAACATCAAATTCTTCTTTATCAGCATTGTAAGATTGTTTAAAATTTTTCCATTTTGGTAAAAAATCAGCAAAACTATTACCAAAATAAACTTTGATAAGCGAATCAGTTTTGGCTTGAATATTCGCTTCTTTGACACGCACTACATAGTCATTTGTTTTTTCATAAATATCTTTTTCGTACCATTTTTCTAAACATTCTTGAATATAATTATCAATATTTTCTTTAAAAATATTGTCATCTGTAGAATATAAAAAAACATTACCTAATTCTGAACCAACCAATAA
The DNA here is from genome assembly GCA_004293265.1 of Bacteroidota bacterium. GTDB lineage: Bacteria > Bacteroidota > Bacteroidia > Cytophagales > Microscillaceae > RDXZ01. The sequence goes on from RDXZ01000258.1 coordinate 376, forward strand.
CAAAGAACCTCTGGAATCGCTGGCAAGTACCTCAGATTTTTCAGGCAAAGTAAAAGATTTTGTGATTTTTAATTGTTCAAAATTATAACAAACCAACAATGAATGATTAAAAACAATAATTATCTCTGATGAATTATTGAATAATGTAGATGAAATCTGGTCGCTTTGAAGATTATATCTTTTGGGAAGATTGGCTTTCAAATCCCATAAAATTAGGTAATTACTACTTGTAGAAGCACCAAAAGTAGAATTTTTGTTCATTGTCAAGGTGGAAATACTATGTCTATGTACTTGAGTGTCCAAAAATAATTGCATATCCAAACCATAATTCCAATAACGGATACTATTGATTTCAGTGGCTATCATCATGTGAGCAGACTTTTTAGAAATTTCTAAAAACTTGATTTTATATGCAAAATAATCAGATTTTACTTGTTCATTTCGTTTAATATTCCATTTAGTATATCTATATCCGCCAGTATGAGCAAAAATTATATCTTGTAAAGCTGTAAAATCCGCTTGTTTTACTTCATCTTTCAAATTCAAAAAAGCTATTTCTTTTTTTAAATCAATATCAAACACTCGAACAAAACCATCAAGACTTGCCGTCAAAAATTGTTTTCCATCAGCACTAAATTTGACACTTGAAATGGCTCTTTTATGCAATGAATTTTCATAAATAAGTTCTTTTTTAATCAAATTCCAAACTTTTATAGAACCCATGGCATCACCTGAAATACCAAATTTTCCTGTTGGGCTTACATCAACGGCTGTAATTTTAGCCAAATGCCCCGTAAATTTACCTAATAAAACATCTGGTGTTGGTTCTTTGTCTATTTTTTGTGCTTCTAATTGATGACAAAAAAATAAAAAGATAAAAAAATATTTTTTCATACTAATAAATTAAGATAGTTATTAAAAACTTTACTTCTTTTTTTGTGTTTTATTACAATTTTTATCGCAAAACTTTAAAAAATATAATTGCGCTGTATTTTTAAAACAAAAAATATTTTAAAAATGATTGATAAGAGCAATTGACTTTTTTTATGTTTTCTAACAATAAAATTAATCTCTTTCAAAAGTTAGTCTTTCACCTTTTTTATTCTCGTGAAAAACTCCATTTTCATACGCTAAATGCCCCGAAACAATTGTATGTGTAACTTGATTTGAAAATTGTGTGTTTTCCAAAGGCGACCATTTTGATTTATAAATAATATTTTCTTTTTGCACAACAGAAGTTTTGTTTGGATTTACAATCGTAATATCAGCCCAATAACCTTCTCTGATAAATCCTCTTTTTTCGATTTGAAAACAAATGGCGGGTGAGTGGCACATTTTTTCTACTACTTTTTCTATCGAAATTTTACCTTGTTTTACTTTTTCGAGCATCATTACCAAAGAAAATTGTACCAAAGGAAGTCCCGCAGGCGAGTTCCAATAATTTTGTTGTTTTTCTTCCCACGTATGAGGCGCGTGGTCAGTAGCAATAATATCCAATCTATCATCAAGCAACGCTTTCCAAAGATTATCTTGATGCCTTTTATCTTTGATAGCAGGATTACATTTGATTTGATTGCCCAAAGTAGCGTAATCTTCACTCGAAAACCACAAATGATGCACACAAACCTCAGAGGTAATTCTTTTTTGTGCCAATGGAATTTTATTTGTAAACAAATTTAACTCGTCTGTTGTGGTCAAATGTAATATATGTAAACGAGTATTGTATTTTTTTGCCAAAGTTGTTGCTAAACTTGACGATAAAAAACACGCTTTTTCGTTTCGAATTTTTGGGTGAACAGATGCGTCTGGATTTTCACCATATAGTTTTTTAAATCTTTCTACGTTATTTTTTACGGTTGTTTCGTCCTCACAATGAGTGGCAATCAATAAATTTGCTTCTCTAAAAATAGTGTCCAAAGTAATAGGATTATCCACCAACATATTTCCTGTGGAAGAACCCATAAAAATTTTCAATCCGCAAACATTTTTAATATCTGTTTTTAAAGCCTGTTCCAAATTATCGTTGCCAACTCCCATAAAAAAAGAATAATTTGCCAAAGAAACTTCTGAACCGCGTTGATATTTTTGGGCTAATAATTCTTGTGTGAGTGTGTTTGGAATCGTGTTTGGCATTTCCATAAAAGAAGTCGTGCCACCTGCCACTGCCGCTTTTGCCTCTGTATAAAGTTCGGCTTTGTGTGTAAGTCCGGGTTCTCTAAAATGAACTTGGTCATCAATTACGCCCGGTAAAACAAAATTTTCTTTGGCATCAATGACAATATCAGCCGTAAAATTTGATAAGTTTTTTTCAATTCTTTCAATTTTTTGGTTTTTAATAAGAATATCTGTGGCAATTATTTGATTTTCGTTGACCAAATTTGCATTCAAAATTAAAATAGTTTTCATAAAAATAAAATTTTTTTGTAAAAAAATTATTGTTGATTTAATTTTCTTTGTAATTCTTCGATAAGTTTTTGTTGTTCTAAAAGTTGTTTTTTATTTTCAGAAAGTTCTTTTTCTTTTTCGATAATTGATTGTGATTTTATTTCAATTTCTCTGCTCATATTATCCAACTTTCCGATAACGTCTTCTTCTAATTCAGCCTCTCTTAACAAATCTTCATTCAGCAAAGGTCTTTCCAAGCGGTCAAAAAATTCTTTGACATCTTTGTCATTTTCTAATTCTTTTGGAATTACCAAAATTCTTTCA
>RDXZ01000053.1 GCA_004293265.1 Bacteroidota bacterium
ACTTGGCAACTTTATCGTTTTCCATCAGTTTTTTAAAAACAAGGTCATAAATAGGATTGGCAATAATCATAGTTTTAAGTTGTTTATACAATTTTTAAAATTTTTTTCAAAGAAATAAGGAAAAATAAATACAAGTTAATGATTGATTGATATTTATTGACTAATTGGCACATTCTTTAAAATATTTTCTATTAATTCTAAAGTGTTGATGCCTTCTGCTTCTGCTTCATAATTCAGAATCAAACGATGATTAAACACATCTTTTGTAACTTCTTTGATGTCCTCAGGCAATACATAATTGCGTTCATCTAAAAAAGCCAATGCTTTTGCTGCCAAATTCAAATCTATACAAGCACGAGTAGAAACACCATATTGAATATATTGTGCTTCGTTTTTCAGTCCATAATCCAAAGGATTTCGAGTCGAAAAAACTAATTCAATGATATATTTTTCCAAAGATTCAGAAATTGTTACTTTATTTATTTCATTTTTGATACCAAAAATATCGGCTTTTGTCATCACAGGTCTAATTTCTGACCTAAAATTAAGATTTGACATCCTTCTCATTACTTGCAATTCTAATTCCTTAGACAAATAATTAACAAAAATTTTCATCATAAACCTATCCACTTGTGCCTCTGGCAAAGGATAAGTACCTTCGTGTTCGACTGGATTTTGAGTTGCTAACACTAAAAAAGGTCTATCTAACTCATAAGTTGTGTCGCCAATCGTAACCTGTTTTTCTTGCATACACTCAAGTAAAGCAGATTGAACTTTTGCAGGAGAACGATTGACCTCATCAGCCAAAATTAAGTTGGCAAAGATAGGTCCTTTTTTTACCTGAAAATCACTTTCTTTTTGGTTATAAATCATAGTCCCAACCAAATCAGCAGGTAATAAATCAGGGGTAAATTGTACGCGTTGAAATTTTAAGTCAATGGCTTTTGCTAAACTATTGACTGTCAAGGTTTTAGCCAAACCCGGAACGCCCTCCAATAAAATATGTCCGTTTGTAAAAAGTCCAATGAGTAATCGGTTAATCATATATTCTTGCCCGACAACAATTTTTCCAACTTCTCTTAATATTCTTTTTATTTTTCGATGATAGTCAATTCGAATTTCTTTTTCTTCCATTTTAATATGAAAATTTAGAATGAGTTAAATGTAGCATATTTTATTTGTTTATATATCCAAACCTTTCCAAGTATTTTTTGTCGCGTCTCCATTCAGCGACTACTTTTACAAATTGTTCCAAGAAAACTTTTTTTCCAAAAAAAGCTTCCAAATCTGCTCTGGCTTCTGTACCAACTTTTTTGAGTGCTTTTCCATTTTTTCCGATAATAATTCCTTTTTGGGAATCTCTTTCGACCAATATTTCTGCCCTGATAACGATAATATCTTCCTTTTCTTTAAATTCTGTAATTTTAACTTCGGAAGCATAAGGAATTTCATCAGCATAGTTCAAAAATATTTTTTCTCGGATAATTTCAGAAGCAAAAAATCTTTCTGACCTGTCAGTCAGTTCATCTTGAGGAAAATAAGGCGGATGCAAAGGCAAAAATTCTTTGATTTTATCCAATAACGTATCAATATTGACGCTGTTCAACGCAGAAACAGGCACTATATTTTGCTTTGGAAATACAGTCGCAATTTCATTCATTTGCACTTCGACTTCATTGATTTTTAACAAATCAATTTTGTTCAAAACCACTAAAATTGGAGTCTGCGTGTGTTTTAAGTAGTGTGCAACTACTTGTTGTTCTTCTTTGTCAGTAATATCAACCACCCATAATATCAAATCCGCATCTTCTAAGGCTGATTTTACAAAAGTCATCATTGATTTTTGTAGTTCATATTTTGGTTCCATAATACCGGGCGTATCAGAATAAACGATTTGAAAGTCCTCGCCATTCAAAATTCCCATAATTCTATGTCGTGTAGTTTGGGCTTTATAAGTAATAATTGAAATTTTTTCTTTCACTAATTGATTCATCAAAGTAGATTTTCCTACATTGGGCTTTCCTATTATACTTACAAAACCTGCTTTAAAAGTAGCGGTATTATCCATGATTATTTATTTTTTATATATTTTTGATGCAAATTTACAAAAATAAATTCAATTTTTAGTTTGATTTCTAAATTTTACTCAAAAAATAAAAACCTACCCTGAATTTTTTTTATTAAATTCAATGTTAAAATATTTGGTGTCTATGCAGTCCAAACGATAAAAATAAATACCTTTTGATGTTTATAACAAGATTTTTTAATAAGTAACTTTATTTTTACTCATAAAATCAGTTAAAAAATCTTGTTGAGGATTGAAGCTAAATAATTATATTTTTGGTATCTATTCTGAAAAATGATTAGATTTTATCAATTCTTGTTTTAATAAATAAGCCACATAAACACAAACAAATGCAAAAAAGATAGCAATAAAACCAGCATAATTATAGTACAATAATTGTCCGTTGGTATTTTTTACGACAATAAAACCCGTCAGCAAAGAAGCTACTCCTGCTGTGAGATTTTGCGTAGAAGAAATCAAACTCATATAACTCCCGCGAAGGTGAGAGGGAGTCAAATTAGAAATTATCGCATTGGCAGGCGCGTGCCTTGCACTGATAAAAATAAAAAAAATACTTGAAATAATTAAAGCAGTATATAAATGAACCTCTGCCAAATTTGTAATGACTAATATCGGAAAAATAGAAATCAATATCACAAATCGTAATACTTTAAATTTACCAATTTTATCTGACATTTTTCCAACATAAGGAGAAGAAAATAAAGTAGCCAAGCCACCTACCAAATAAATATAGGTCAAATCTGTTTCTTTAAAACCAACATTTGCCACCATATAAGGAGAAACAAAAGGAATAATCATAAAACTTCCCATCATTACCGAAGCCATCAAACATAAACCCAATTGTTGTGATTTATCTTTGAGTACACTATCCAAAATAGCAAAAGGATTATATTTTTCATCTGTTAAATGTGTATCAATATTAGGTAAAATTAACCAAATCAAAGGAAAAATAATTATTCCAATGACTACAATAAAATAAAATGCAAATTCCCAACTCCAATGATTACCTAAAAATAAACCCAAAGGAACACCTATAATTGATGCCAAAGAAAATGCCATTCCTAACATTCCCATTGCTTTTCCACGTCTTTCATAAGGAATTAAATCGCCGATAACCGCATTTACTTGTGAGGTTAAAATTCCTCCACCCAAACCTGCAACAATTCTTGCTACTAACAAAACTTCATAAGTTCTTGCTAAACCACATAATAAAGTTCCAATTAAAAAAACAAAATAAGCTAATAGTATTATTTTCTTTCTATCAAATTTATCAGCAAAAAAAGAACATAAAAAACCTGAAATAGCGGCACTAATCGTATAAACAGAAACAATCAAACCAAACTGCTGTGGAGAAATAAGCATTTTCCGCATAAGCTGTGGTCCCAAAGGCATAATGATAACAAAATCAATAATATGTGTAAAATTGATACTTGCTAATAAAATAATAATATTTCTTTCTTTTTTCATAATATTTTTACAATGTTTTTTACATTTTTCAAAAAATAAAGGCAAGCCTAAGCCTGCCTTTTATATATTTTTTCTTAAAATAAAAATAACAATTATTCAAAATTACGTACAATTTCTTTGGCAATTTGTCCTAATTTTGTAGTTGCTGCTTTTATTTCATCATCAGAAATTTTACGTTTTTTCAAAATATCTAATACATCAGCTTTGTGGTCGCGTTCCAAACGATTAAAAAATTCTTTTTCAAAATCTTTTACTTTGTTAATTTTGATATTATCCAAATATCCTTCACTTGATACATAAATAATAGCAATTTGTTGTTCTACACGCAAAGGCGAATATTGAGGTTGTTTTAACATTTCTTGATTGATACGTCCACGTTGAATTGTGAGCTGTGTAGTCGCATCAAGGTCAGAACCAAATTTAGCAAAAGCCTCTAATTCTTTGAATTGTGCTTGAGCAAGTTTTAAAGTTCCTGCAAATTTTTTCATTGCTTTTACTTGTGCCGAACCACCCACGCGTGATACCGAAATACCTACGTTGATAGCAGGACGAATACCTGCATTGAATAAATTACCCTCCAAGAAAATTTGTCCATCTGTAATAGAAATTACATTGGTAGGAATATAAGCCGAAACGTCCCCTGCTTGCGTTTCAATGATTGGCAATGCAGTCAAAGAACCGCCGCCTTTTACCATTCCTTTCAAAGAATCAGGAATATCGTTCATTCCTTGTGCTACTTGGTCAGAAGCATTGATTTTTGCCGCTCTTTCAAGCAAACGACTATGCAAATAAAATACATCACCCGGATAAGCCTCACGACCCGGCGGGCGGCGTAATAACAAAGAAACCTCACGATAAGCAACGGCTTGTTTTGATAAATCGTCATAGATTACCAAAGCAGGACGACCTGTATCTCTGAAAAACTCACCAATAGCCGCTCCTGTAAATGGTGCAAAAAATTGCATAGGAGCAGGAGTAGAAGCAGAAGCAGAAACAACTACCGTATAAGGCATTGCTCCACCTTTTTCTAACATATTCACTACTTGTGCTACTGTACTTCCTTTTTGCCCAACCGCAACATAGATACAAAATACAGGCTCACCATTTTCATAAAACTCTTTTTGATTGATAATTGTATCGATAGCAATAGCAGTTTTACCTGTTTGTCTATCTCCAATAATAAGTTCACGTTGTCCACGCCCTACAGGAATCATCGCATCGATAGATTTAATACCTGTTTGTAAAGGTTCGTTTACAGGTTGGCGATAAATTACACCCGGTGCTTTACGCTCCAAAGGCATATCATATAAGTCGCCTGTCAAAGCGCCTTTTCCATCAATGGGTTCTCCCAATGTGTTTACCACGCGTCCTAACATACTTTCACCTACTTTGATAGAGGCAATTTGATTAGTTCTGCGAACACTATCCCCTTCTTTTACACCTGTTGAATCTCCCAACAATACCACCCCTACATTGTCCTCTTCTAAATTAAGAACCAAGCCTTTTAAGCCTGTTTCAAACTGAACAAGCTCACCTGCTTGTGCTTTTGTAAGTCCATAAATACGTGCTACACCATCACCGATTTGTAAAACTGTACCCACTTCTTCCAATTCTGTGGCAGTTCTAAAATTAGATAGTTGTTCACGTAAGATGGCTGAAACCTCGTCAGGTCTAATTTGTGCCATATTTATATAAATTTATTTATTTATTATTATTTTTTTCTTTTAGTTTTGAATTGATTTTGCAAACTCAACTTTCAAACGTTGTAGTTGAGAACGAATAGAATTGTCTATTATCTGGTCATTTCCAACTTTTAATAAGAATCCACCTATTAAAGCCTCATCAACTTTTTCTTCCATAATAATGGTTTTTCCTAATTGTGATGCTACTTTTTCTTTGAGTTCTTTTTTTAAATCTTGTGAAAGTTCAATGGCACTTACTAAAGTAACTTTTTGAATATTTTTTAGAATATTATATTGTTCTACAAAAGAAAAACTAACACTTTCCAAAATTCCTTCTCTATCTCTGCGTGATAAAATATCAAACAAAGACATAGTAAGTTGGTTTACTTTATTAGCAAACAAGGCTTTTAAAATTCCCATTTTTTTGTATCCTCTGATGATAGGATTTTTAAGGATAGCTGCAAACTCAGGATTTTCATCACAAACTTGATGAACTAACTGCATATCTTGATAGACATTATCCAAAATTCCTCTTTCTATTGATAAATCAATCAAAGGTTTTGCATATCTATAAGCAACATTTCGGTCTGACATAATAAATATATGTATGAAAGATTTAAAACAAAGTTTTAGATATTTGTTTTAAATGATGTAAAAGTTTAATTTTAATTTTTTGCGTGCAAATATAGATTATTTTTTTTTAATTTTTTTTAAATTAATGAATTATTTTTTTAATTTTTCCAAAATATTCAAAAAATAGACGCAATAAAATTGTTATTGTAAAATTTTCGTATATTAATTAAAATAGCAAAATATTTGATTTGTAGGGGCGAGGCTTGTCCTCGCCTGTGTGTGAAGGGCGAGGACAAGCCTTCGCCCCTACAATCGTATATACACATTTTTCTTAAAATTTCAGTAACTATTTAGGTTATTTTGGTGCAAACGTGGACGCTTGCACGAAGTTGAAATAATAATTTTATTAACAATACCTAAATAGTTACAAATAAAAAATAAATATTTTTATAAATAAATAATTGATTATCAATGTTTTATATAAATGATAAAAAAAATATAATCAAAAAAAAAAACTTGGCTTTTATTTTGATAAACTATAATCATATCATTAAATCTCAAAAATTAAATATATGACAATAAGCACTAAAATCACAGACGGTATAAAAGTAAGCGTATTGACAGAATACGAGAAAAATTACTCTTGTCCATTGCAAGCACATTATGTTTTTACTTATAAAATAACGATTGAGAATTGTAGTGATAATACGATTCAATTACATAGAAGACTTTGGAATGTTCACGACTCAAACGGACAAACAAAGCAAATCGAAGGCGAAGGTGTAGTAGGAAAAAAACCAATTTTAGAACCGGGAGAAGTACATCAATATATTTCAGGTTGTAATCTTAGAACAGGAATTGGCAAAATGGTAGGGGCTTATACGATGGAAAGATTATTAGATGGCAAAAAATTTACGGTTGCTATTCCAGAATTTACTTTGATGGTGCCGTTTTTATATAATTAATGATATAGATAAAAAGAAATAGTTTGTTTTTTATAGTTTACTTGTAAAGGGTTATTAAATTTGCCAGATTTCTTTGAAGTCTGGTAATTTTTTTTGTATTAATTAAAAAAAAATAGATTTATCGAACTTAATAAAGTTTAATAAATCTATTTTTTTTTTGGATAAGCATTAATTATGCAGTATAACTTCCTTCATATCCGTTTGCTTTTGCATAAGCATAGCTATTTTCGCCTACGATTCCGTCAGCGTCAATTTTACACCATTTTTGAAATTCGATGGTAGCTTGTTGTGTACCAGGTCCGAAGATTCCATCTACGGTAACATTGTATTTTAGCGAAGCTAAATATGCTTGCCATTGTTTTACTTCTTCTCCTTGACTGTTAATTGCGATCATTGTAATAAAAATTTAAAGTGTGAAAAAAAAATTAAATATATACTAAAAAAAATTTAGCCTTGAATTTGAGAATAATCACCAATATTCAAATTTTGAAGATGTCCATTGTAATTAGCATAGTTGCCAATCATCGAATCTTTAATATTTGACTCTTTTATTTGTGAATTTTCTTGGATAATTGTATTTTTTACAATCGAGTTTTCAACTACACTGCTATTGCCGATTGAAACAAAGGGACCGATAACAGAGTCTATAACTTGGGCATTTTCACCAATAAAAACGGGCGGAATAATGACCGAATTTAAAATTTTTGCTGAATCACTAATCAACTTTTCATTTTGAATAAACGAAAGATAACGTTGATTGGTATAAACTGTTGCGTCTTTATTGCCACAATCGAGCCATTCTGTTACTGTATTTGTAACAAATTTTATGCCTTTTGCACGCATATTTTCCAAAGCGGCAGTCAATTGAAACTCACCTACTTTATCTTTGATGTCATTATCTAATAAATATTGCAATTCTTGGCGCAAATATTCGCCATCTTTAAAATAATAAATACCAATAATAGCCAAATTGCTAACAAATTCTTTTGGTTTTTCTACAAAAGCCTCTATTTCACCTTTTTGGTTGAGTTTTACTACTCCAAATGCAGATGGATTTTCTACATTTTGCACCCAAATAATGCCTTCACTTTGAGGATTTAGTTTAAAATCTGCTTTGAATAAAGTATCTGCAAATGCTACGACCACATTTCCTTTCAAAGTTTCTTTGGCACATAAAATAGCGTGTGCTGTGCCTAATTTTTCGTGTTGGTATTGAATAATACCTTTTGCACCCAATTTTTCAGCGATTTCAAGGAGTTGTTTTTCAATTTCACTTCCAAAATCTGTTCCAATAATATAGGCAATTTCGTCGACTTTTGTATCACAAACTTTTACAATATCTTCTACAATTCGGTGAACCATTGGCTTTCCAGCCACCTGAATCAAAGGTTTTGGTACTGTGAGCGTATGCGGGCGTAGGCGTGTGCCTCTGCCAGCCATAGGAATAATAATTTTCATTTTTTTAATTAAAGACTTCGATAACTTCTAATAAAGTTCTAAATGCTAATACTTTGTCGCCAAATTTTTGAAATGTTCTATCTCTCAAAGAAGCCGAATATTTATTTATATAGGCTTGATAATCTTCTTGAGATTTGGCAAAATATTGCACTGCATACGTTTCTTCATTTGCCAACTTTGTAAAAGTTGCTTTTGTAAACAACTTTGTTTTCAATACTTCTTTAATATGAGTGGTGCGCATCCATTCTACCCATTCTTTTTCTATCTCTTGACTGACCGCAAGCGTTACGTTGTATATAACTTCCATTTTTTGTGTATAAAAATATAAAAAATAATTATTAAATAGATTAAAAATAAAATTAAATTATTTTTGTTGCAAAGATATAAACTTTATGTATTTATTCATAAAAAAAATAAAAAAAAATAAAAAAAAATGATTTTTCTTTGTAAAATAAAAAATTTATTCTATTTTTGCACTTCAAATGTTAAAAGATATTCAAAAAAGTTTGTTAGTTCCAACCATTATTAGTTTATCATTGCTATTAACGCTTGGATTGACAACAATAGGAACAAATATTTTTCACGAAAAAAAATGGATTATTTTCTTAGTGATATTGTTAAGTAGTATTTTTACCACTTTTATTACTCACTTTGGAATCAAAAATAATCCTTCAAAATTTATTTTGTATTATTTTTTTTCGATGTTTGCACGAATAATTATTGTATTGATTTTTATTTTTAGTAATGTATATCTAAAAATAAATCAACCATTTTTATTTTTGTTGAATTGTTTTTTTTTCTATTTTTTGTATTTATTTTTTGAAATTTATAATTTGTTCTTTAACTTGCAACGCAATTTTAAACTTGACTCATAATTTTATACATATATGCAATTTTTTTCTCGTAATTTTGTAAAAATTTCTTTTGTTTTAGTTTTTTTATTCAATATTTCTACCTTTGCGTATGCGGGAGGAGGCGATAAAAAAGACGAAAAATTTAATCCGGGTGAGATGATAATGCACCACATCAAAGATTCTCACGAATGGCATTTGATTTCTTTAGGAGATACCCACGTTGCTATTCCTTTGCCTATTATTTTATATACAAACAACGGATTGGACGTTTTCTTTTCACACGATTTGTTTTCTGCTAAAAAAGGAGAACACAAAGAACACAGCAAAGAACATAAAGACGGACACGACAAAGGCGAACACAAAGCAGAAGAAGGAAAAAAAGACGCACATCACGAATTTCAAGTATTAGAAAGAGGAAAAAATATATACCATTTTTCTCACGACAAAATCACGATGGCTGATGGAAGTCCTGTTTGGGATTTCTCTATCACCAAAAACGTTGCTTCTTTGTTGATTAGTTTTCTTTTGTTAGTTTTTGTTTTTACATCTGTTGCCAAAGCCTACAAAAAAAATGCAGGAAAAGCACCCAAAGGAATGCAATCTTTTTTTGAACCTTTGATTATTTTTGTCAGAGATGAAATTGCTCATAAAAACATCGCACACAATGCGGATAGATATGTACCTTATTTATTGACCGTATTTTTCTTTATTTGGTTCAATAATATGTTAGGATTAATTCCGGGCGGTGCTAATGCGACAGGCAATATCGCAGTTACGTTAGTTTTGGCATTCTTTACATTCATTATTACTTTATTCAGTGCAAAATCAACTTATTGGAAACATATTTTTGCACCACACGTACCAATTCCTTTGATGCTAATTTTAATTCCAATTGAATTTATTGGTATATTTACAAAACCTTTTTCTTTAATGGTGCGTTTATTTGCTAACATTATGGCAGGTCACGTAATTATTTTGAGTTTAATTTCTTTGATATTTATATTTGGAGCAATGTCAGCGGCATCAATTTATGGTGTTGCACCTTTGAGTATTGCGTTTTCTACGGCAATGATGGGCTTAGAAATGTTTGTAGCGATTTTACAGGCGTATGTATTTACTATGCTAACTTCTATGTATATTGGGCAGGCGGTTGAAGAACCGCACCACGAAGAAGCGGCACATCATTAAAAAATATCCGTCATTTTTAATTCTAATTTTCTTTAAATTTTATTTATATTATTATGTTACTTGATTTATTGTTTATGTTGCTTGACCTTGGAAAAGGTGGAGCGGTAATGGGTGCTGGTATCGGTGCTGGACTTGTTGCATTGGGCGCAGGTGTAGGTATTGGACAAATTGGTGGACGTGCTATGGAAGCTATCGGTCGCCAACCAGAAGCATCTGGTAAAATTCAAAGTGTAATGATTGTTGCTGCTGCCTTAATCGAGGGTGTTGCCCTTTTTGGTGTAGTATTATGTTTCATTATTCCTTTTGTTTACTAATTTACTTTTTATAGTTATTTTCCTTTGCGTTTGGCAAAGGAAATAACTTTTTTGATTGATTATACTAATTCTTAATTATAAAATACTAAAAAAAAATGGATTTAATTAAACCAGAGTTTGGATTGCTGATTTGGCAAACAATTATTTTCTTGGCAATTATTTTTGTATTAGGCAAATATGCTTGGAAACCTATTTTGAGTGGCTTGAAAGATAGAGAAGATTCTATTGCAAGTGCCTTAGGAGAAGCAGAAAAAGCACGTACAGAAATGCAAAAACTAACTTCTGATAACCAAAAATTATTAGATGAGGCTCGCTCTGAACGTGAAAAAATATTGAAAGCAGCTCAAAAAACAGCTGACGAATTGAGAGAAGAAGCAAAAGCAAAAGCAAGTAGCGAAGTAAATAAAATGTTGGAAGATGCACGTAAAGTGATTGAATCTGAAAAACAAAGTGCCATCGCTTCTATCAAAGAGCAAGTAGCTATACTTTCTGTAGAAGTAGCAGGAAAAATATTACGTAGAGAATTAGAAAACAAAGACAGACAACAATTATTAGCTGCCGACATTATTCGTGAACTAAAAGTAAACTAATTTTTTTCATCGACTTATTTTTCAAAAAAAACGTATAAAAATATTGCCGTTTGTGTTTTCATAAACGGTTTTTTTTATAAAAAAATTAATTTCTTTCCAAAATCACAAAAAATTATTCAACAAATATTATAAAAAATGAAATATTTTTTTATTCGCTTTTATTTATACATACACAAGCAAAAATATTTTTTTTCTATTATTTTATTTTTCTTATTATGGATAAATACTGCTTGTGAACCCACAAAAATTAGCCCCAAAGAAAAACCTTATAAAGGTGCGATTTTGAAAGCCTTTGATGTGTTTACTATTTTAAGTGATTCGGCTAAAAAAAAAGTATCCCTCAAAACTCCTATCCAATTAGAGTTTATTGATGGCAATCAAGAATTTCCAAAAGGCATAGAAGTAATTTATTATGACGAAAAAAAACAACCTTACACACGTTTGACTTCTAATTATGCACAATATTTTAGAACAGAAAACAAATATGTTGCTACAGGCAATGTAATTGTGTATAATTTACAAAAAAAAGAAGAATTAAGAACCGAAGAATTAAATTGGACTCCCAATAATCAAAGAATTTATACACAAAAATTTGTTACTATCCAAACTCCTACCGAATTATTGACGGGTAATGGACTGACTGCACGACAAGATTTTAAAGAATATATCATCACTAATCCAACAGGAAATTTTAGTATTAATAAATAATTTTGTCAATATTTTAATTTTTTTTTATTATAATGTGAATTAAAAAGATAGTTTTATTGGATTAATATTATTCAAGTTTTTAATCAAAAAAATAAAGTTTCTAAAAAATTTGTTTTTTTGATTGATTTATTTTATTTTTGTGTAACACATTCGAAGATTATCTAAATATCAATTATGAAACATATACAAAAGACAAAAGAACCACAAAGTTTAATAGATTTGAAAATTGTTGCTTCAAAAAACCAACTCAAAGTTACTTTCGAAACCCTGCCTGCTAACGTTATTTATGATTTAGTGCATGGTCTTTTGTACGAGCAAGGTGCGTTATGTTGTTATTGCCAAAATGAAGTAAGTGCCGAAACGGCTCGTTTGATTCCGTTTATTCACGCACAGGAGGAGATTTTGAATTATACTAATTTTTTCCTTTCTTGCAATCATTCTAATCATTTGCCACCCGACCAACAACATTGTTATATCAAAAAAGGAACTAACTTAATTCCTAAGTTTATGTCTGATTACGAATGTGCTAACTTATTCAGATACAATACTTTAGGTGAGATTTTGCCTTCAGGCACGCACAGAACGGTACGTAAATGTAAAGATAATTATGACTCTCTCACGCCTGTTCAGCAGTCAATTCTAAGTGCTATTGATGTCTTAAATTTGAATGCAGATAGGTTGAAAGATTTGAGAAAAATGATTCTTTCACAAATCACCACTAACTTTAAAAAATCAAGCAAAACACATATCCAACAAGCCATTGAGCATTATGGAAAGAGGGATAAAACAGGAAAATTTACTCGTTTTACAGAAGTAATTATTTATTATCTTGGGATTTTATAGGGGTATTTTTTAAAATTATCTTTTAAGATTTATACAAATAAATTTTTTATACAAATAAAAAAAATCTGTTTTAATCTATAAAATACACGTGATTGGTTTGCTTTCTGTGATAGTTTTTTGGTAACTATTTACGTTATTTTGGTGCAAGCGTGGACGCGCTTGCACCAACTAATATCTCGTGCAAGCGTCCACGCTTGCACGAAGTTCAAAATAATAATTTTTCCGCCGTTGTTGGTGTGTCGAAAAGTGCAGAAATATCTAAATTTTTGTCAATACTTTAGTTCTGCACTTTTCGTCCACCAACAACTCAGCTTTTATGTATTAGTCTTTATAATGTGTAATAAATGTAAAGTTGCTTTGATTGCAAAGATAATAACTTGCTGAAGAATAGTAATAATTTTCAGGCAACTCACTTAAATTCCATTTTGGCTGTAAAGGATTTTAGTGAATATAATTTAACTTTTGTTCTGTTGTATCTTCTGAATAACAATAAATAGATAAAGAGTTTTGTTCCCAAATTTGATATTTTCTATCATTTTGAGCACTTTTAAATTGTTCTAAAATTTCTTTATGATTTTTTTGAAGGTCTTTTTTTATTTTTTGTGCAGTATGTTTTAAAAAATCTCTTTGTATATTTTCACGTAGATGTGGCGGACATATTTTCCATAAAATATGGATATAATTGGGCATTATCACAAAGCCATATACCCAAACTCGTTTATCCTCAACTAAAAAATTTAAGCTTTCTGTAATAATTTTTTTGTACTTATCAGGTTATAATAATTTTTTCCAAGATAATATTGTGGCAGTAAAAAATGATATATATTGTTGTTCAAACATAGATAGCTGTATTTTAAATGTGGGTTGTTGGTGGACGAAAAGTGCAGAAATAAACCCTTAACAAAATATAAACTCTACTGCACTTTTCGACACACCAACAACGGCAGAAAAATTTTACGATTTTTACAAATTATTGGCACATCAGGAAAAGTACATTTATATAAATTAAAACAAATTCAAAAGAAAAATAAAGAAAAAAATAATCTCAAAAAATTTTCTATTCAAGATTTGAAATGGCAACAAAATGAGAAAAAAAATTTTTGGATTGCTTGCAAATTTTGGTGGAAAGAAGAATGATTTTTATAAAATGAAAAAACATTAAAAAATTATTAAAATTGAAAGTAAAGGTTTTACAAAAAAAGAAAGAAAAACATCAAAATTTCTAAAATCAATATTATCTACGCACAAAAAACATTCATTTTGAAAGTTTTAATATTTAAAATATAATTATATTAATAATTTTTATGATTATATTTATATTTTAATGGTAAAATAATTATTTATCAATAATTTGTTGAAAAGTGATTTTATAAATTAATTTGATGGTTGATCATAAAAAGTAAAGTTTCAAAATCTTAATAACCACTTTGAAACTTTACTTTTTAAGAATAATTAGAAAATTTAATTTACCTTTTTAAGACTTAACTACACTCATCAGACAATCATCACAAGTACATTCAAAAGATAATGTATCATCTTTTCTTATAATTACTCTTTCTCTACAACCACATGCACCTGTGCAATTAACCACCCATGCACTTTCTAAAAAATCAACTGATCCACTTTTATCTTTTTTTAGATAGTTATGTAAAATAATTGTTTCAGTTATGTTATTGCTTGTGTACTCAATAATGACTGCAATTTCCTCTTTTACCTCGATATAAGAAATTTTTTTAATATCAATATTGCTTTGTTTAGTACTTTTAGTAATTTTATTTGTTAATTCACCAATAGAATTAGCAATTTTAATTCCTTTTTGTGAGGTTAAAGACAACTTATTATTAGGTTGTACGCCCTCATCACTATTTTTTTTACAAGAAAATGTGATTATACCCAATATTATTAGGGATAGAAAAAATATTTTTTTCATGTTTTAGAAAATTAAAGTTTAAGTTTAAATTATGGCCACCAATCAGCTACCATGGAACATTCATTACAACTGCATTCAACGCCAAAATCACCATCATCAAGAACATCTTTAACGCCAGTTAGGCTACAAGAACAACTCCCTTTACAATATATAGTTTTAGGAGGAGATTTACCCAATGAATTGTCAAATGAAAAAAGAACATTAGATTTAATGATATTTTTATATTGATAATAAATCATAGCAGATGTAATATTTGTTGTTTCGTAATAAATGATTTTTTCTATGTTAATATCATTTATATTTATATTATCTGTTTTAGACAAATCTATAACCACATGTTTTATTTTATTTTTAACCTCTTCTATAGAGGTAAAAGATATTTTAGCATTAGGTGATTGAAGTTTTATTTGCTCTTTTACAGATAATTTTGGTGTGATATTGTCATTATGATTATTGCAACTATTAAAAAATATAATTGCAAATAATAGAAAAAACAATTTTCTTTTATTCATATTATTAAAAAATTAAAAGTTTAAAAAATTTTTTTTGAGTTTAAAAAGTATACATTAAAAATATTTACTTTTATTATGCATATATTCTTATTTATATAAAATAGTGATACAAATCTAAAGATAAAAAAATATTTAAAAAAATATTTAAAAAAATATTTAAAAAAATATTTAAAATATAATTATTTTTATAATTTTTATGATTATATTTATATTTTAATAGTAAAATAACTATAGATAAATAATTGATTAAAAAAAAGTGTTTGTAAATTAATTTTTTTATAGTTGAGATTAAAATATAATTATTAAAAAAATAGTTTTTTATTTTTAATTACAACAAAAAATATTTTTCTTTGCAAAAGTTATTTTTTTATTTGAAAAGACAAATTAAATTATTATATTTTATGAAAAAACAATTTTCTTTCCTTTGCATTGCTACCTATTTCAAAGGGGTAGATTTTATGAGGTCTTGTGGTGAGTTAGGCAATAATGTATATTTGATTACAGCCAAAAAATTAGAAAATAAAGCGTGGCCTCGTGAGCATCTCAAAGATATTTTTTATTTAGATGATGAATCAAATACTCCTGAGAATTTTGAAAATATGTTAAAAGGTGTTGCTTATTTGATGCGTTCACGAAAAATAGATTGTATCGTTTCCTTAGATGATTTTGATGTCGAAAAAGGTGCTTTTTTAAGAGAAAATTTTAGAATTGACGGAATGGGAATGACCACTGCACAATATTTTAGAGATAAATTGGCGATGCGCAAAAGGGCTTTGAGTGCAGGAATAAAAGTACCGCCTTTTTCGGATTTATTTCACGACGAAACCATCACCCATTATCTACAAACCACACAAGCACCTTGGGTAATCAAACCACGTTCAGAGGCTTCTGCTACGGGCATCAAAAAAGTGCATAGTTTGGACGAGGCATGGCAAGTAATTCATAGTTTGGGTGATAGAAGACATCAGTTTTTGATAGAACAATTCAAACCGGGCAATGTTTATCACGTGGATAGTCTTTCGTTGCATGGAAAATTTATGTTTTCGAGAAGCAGTGGTTATTTGGATACGCCTTTGTCGGTGGCACATGGTGGCGGAATTTTTCGCTCTGTAACCGTAGAATTTGATTCTAAATTAGACAAATCACTCAAAAAAGTAAACGAACAAGTGATGAAAGCCTTTGGTATGCAAAGTTCTGCTTCTCATTCGGAGTTTATTGTTTCGAAAGATGATGGAGAAGTTTATTTTTTGGAAACTTCGTCGAGAGTAGGTGGTGCTAATCTGATGGAAATGGTGGAGGCATCTTCAGGGATTAACCTTTGGAAAGAATGGGCAAGATTAGAAACTTGTATTTTGAGTGGTGAAGAATTTACATTGCCAACACCTCAAAAATTCTACTCAGGAATTATCGTTTCTTTGTCGCGTTATCAACATACAGACCATAGTTTTTTTAACGACAAAGAAGTAGTTTGGACAATGAATATGGATAATCACGTGGGAGGAATTGTAAAATCAGAAAGTCGTGAGAGAGTTTTGGAATTGTTAGCAAAATATGCAGATGTGATTGCAAGAGATTTTCACGCCTCTGCTCCTTCGCCTGATAAACCTACAAATTAAATTAATTTATATTTATTTATTTTCCTGCCCCAAAAGGCAGGTTTTTTTTTATATAGAAAATATATTATTTATATTTGCAGAATTATTTTTTTGAAAATATTTTTATATCAATTCAACACATTTTTTACATACTTATTTTGAAATCAAGCGAACTAAATTTATTTTTTTGTGTATTTTTTTTATTATTTTTAAATCAAAATACATTCTCACAACCCAAAGCGGCTAAAGACTTATACCAAAAAGGTGAATTTGAGTTTCATTTGGGCAGTTTTGTGCAGGCAAATGATTTCTATGACCAAGCACTAAAAATTTATCCAAAATATATAGAAGTTTTTTTTTCAAAAGGAAAAATTTATTTTTGGCAAAAAAAATATACAGAAGCCAATGATTTTTTTCAAAAAACACTAAACCTCCAACCCAAACACGCCGAAAGTTTAGCGTACTTGGGCGTGATTGCATATTATGAAAAAAACTTTGATAAGGCAATTGATTTTTTAAACCAAGCCATTATCCAAAATTCAAATCTTACGATTGCTTATCATTATCGAGCAGAATCTTATTTTGAGCAAGGCTTAAATTCGTTGGCTTTGAATGATTATGCCAAAGCAATTTGGATAGAACCCAACACTTCAGAATTATATTTTGGAAAAGGTCGTTTGTTGATGTTATTAGAAAAATGGGAAGAAGCAGAAAAAAATTTTTCAAAAGCCATCGAATTAGAAACAAGAAAAGTTGATTATTATAGATTTCGTTTGGAAGCAAATTTTATGCTCAAAAATTGTGAAAAAATGCAAAAAGATTTTTATTTTTTAGAAAAAAAATACCCCGAAAACCTCGAACTTCATTATTATATTATTTGGATTGATTGTGAAATAAAAGCAAAAAATCAACAAAAAGCACTCGAATTATTAAACAAAACGCTTGAAATAGATAATCAAAATATAGATTTATACCTCAAAAGAGCCAATATTTACGAAAATCAATCAGCATATCAAAAAGCAATTCAGGATTTTACAAAAGTACTTTTGGTAAAAGAAAATGATACTAATTTGTATCAAAAAGTAGCTTATCTCTACCAAAAAAACAATGATTTAGAAACTGCACTCAAATTTTATCAGTCTTCTTTATTGATAGATGAAAAACAACCTGCGATTCAATACGAATGTGGTAAAATTTTATTGCATTTTAAAAAGAAAAAAGAAGCAAAAAAATATTTTATAAACGCATTGAATATGGATTTTCCTTTGGAGAATTTTGATGAAAATGCAAAAAAAATTATCAAAAAAAATATAAAAATGAAATTAAAAGATAAAAAATAAAGCCATTGAAAAAATATTTTAGCAATTTTAAATTATTTAAAAAACTTAGCAAAATTATAAAATAAATTTTATCTTTGCAAAAAAAATTTTATGTATGATAACATAAATTTTTGCGTATAAATATGATATTAACTCATTTTTTTAATATTCTAAATCAAAAAAATATGAAATTTATAGACAATGAAGGAAACAATAATCCTCAAATTAATCTCGCATTGGAAGAATATATTGTCCGAAATTTTGACGCAGATGAAGATTATTTGCTTTTTTATATCAATCAACCCTCTGTCATTATTGGAAAACATCAAAATACAGTCGAGGAAATCAATGCCGATTATATCAAAGAAAATAATGTAATTGTTATTCGTAGAATTTCTGGTGGCGGTACGGTTTATCACGATTTTGGTAACTTAAATTTTAGTTTTTTGACCAAATATGATAGTAAAAAAGTGAATAATTTTATTCAATTTGTGCAACCCATTGTTGATGCTTTGCATACATTAGGCGTAAAAGCAGAAATGACAGGCAGAAACGATATTATTGCCGAAGGTAGAAAAATATCAGGCAATGCACAATTTTCGACAATGAAAAAAATGTTTAGTCACGGAACGCTTTTGTTTAACTCAAATATCGAAAGTGTAGTCAATGCTTTAAATGTTTCAGGGGATAAAATCACTTCCAAAGGCATCAAATCTGTACGAAGCCGAGTAGCCAACATCACAGAGTTTTTGGAAAAGCCGATGGAAATGGCAGAATTTAGGCAGTTTATATTAAAAGAAATTTTTAAAAATCAAGCAGAAATTCCTGTGTATAAACTCTCAAAACAACAATGGGACGAAGTGCATCAACTATCAAAAGAAAAATATCAGACTTGGGAATGGAACTATGGGCGTTCTCCTGATTTTAATATTCAACGAAAAAATAGATTTGATTTTGGACAAATTGATGCCAGAATTGATGTCAAAGAGGGAAAAATAGAAAATATTAAATTTTTTGGCGATTTTTTGGGTTATGGCGAACTTTCAACGTTGGAAAATCAACTCAAAAACCAAATGTATGAACAAGAAAATATCAAAAATATTCTTGAAAAAGTTGATTTAAAATATTATTTTGGTAATATTTCTGCTCAAGAATTGGCAATTTTTTTGTGTGATTAGGTTTTTTAGAAAAAATAATCTATTTTTGCACCACATTTTTGAGATTTACTTTTGAAATTTATTTTCTAAAACTACAAAAAATAAAAATATATGCCTACTTCTATGACAGGCTTTGGTACGAATTTGATTGAAAATGATGAAATTATCGTAGCCACAGAAATAAAATCATTGAACTCTAAGTTTTTAGATTTGAGTTTGAGATTGCCCCGTTCTTTTCCAAGTGATAAAGAAATGGAATTAAGAAATCTTATCAAAGAACGTTTGGAGAGAGGTAAAATATCAGTTTCTGTTGATTTTCAAACCAAACTTTCTGCTAACACCGCCGTAAAAATCAATCAAGATGTAGTCAAAGCATATATCGAATCATTGAAATTAATCGCGGCAAAAACCGAAGTAAACCCTGATGATATTCTGCGTTTGGCAATGCAAATGCCCGATGCTACTTCGCAAACACTCAATAGTGAAGATAGTTTGTTTAATATTCATTGGGAAATTATTAAAAAAAGTTTTGTTGATGCACTGAACAATTGCGTCAATTTTAGAAAAATTGAAGGTGATGCGTTGGGAAAAGCATTGTTGGAGCAAGGCAAAAAAATAGAGGAATATTTGATAGAAATTGAACCACTCGATAAAAATCGTTTTCCTATTATTAAACAAAAAATAGAACAAAAATTTGGAGAATTATTGCAAAATGATTCTTTTGATAAAAATAGATTGGAACAAGAAATGATTTTTTATGTCGAAAAATTAGATATTTCAGAAGAAAAAGATAGATTGAAACAACATCTAAAATTATTTTTTGAAAAATTTAAAGAAAACGACACAAACGGCAGAGTTATCAATTTTATTAGTCAAGAAATGGGCAGAGAAATCAATACCATTGGCTCAAAAGCAAACGATGCCGTTATTCAACATCTGGTAGTGAAAATGAAAGAAGAATTAGAAAAAATAAAAGAACAATCTTTAAATATTCTTTAAAAAATAAAACAAAAAATAAAACAATAAGTTTTTTGATTATGAATATAAAACACTTTTTTAAATTTGGTGAATTTTTCGGATATTTTTTGCGTGTATTTCGTAAAAATGACGGCTCTCACCCCAATAATTTTAATTTGAGAATGATGCATGGCATCAACAAAATTTCTATTATTATGTTTTTAATCGCTTTTATTGTAATAGTCGCAAGATTTATTGTAAGAGCATTTTAAAAAAAAAATATGGAAAAAAGTATCAAAAATGAAGAATGGACGGAAGTTATCAGTGCCAAAAGCAGTTGGTTTGATTTACGATTAGGAGAACTTTGGCGTTATCGCGATTTGATTTTGCTATTCGTTTGGCGCGATTTTGTTGCCAATTACAAACAAACAATTTTAGGTCCATTATGGCATATTATTCAACCTTTAATGACGACAATGACGTTTTTAATCGTTTTTAATGGCATTGCTGGTATCTCTACTGATGGACAACCGCCCATTTTATTTTATATGGCAGGCGTTACGGTTTGGACTTATTTTTCAAATTGTTTGAACAAAACCTCCTCAACTTTTACAAGTAATGCGGCTATTTTTGGAAAAGTTTATTTTCCAAGAATGACGGTGCCTGTATCGACCGTTATTTCTGGGTTAATCTCTTTTTTTATTCAATTAGGTATGTTTTTGTTAATATATGCGTACTATTTTCTGTTTACAAATATAGCATTAAAACCGAATTTGTGGTTATTGGCTTTGCCTTTTTTGATTTTTTTGATGGGATTATTAGGTTTGGGTTTGGGAATAATTGTATCATCTTTGACAACAAAATACAGAGATTTTACGCACTTAATTTCTTTTGGAGTGCAACTATTGATGTATGCAACGCCTGTGATTTATCCGATGTCAATTTTACCTGAAAAATGGAAATATATTTTAGGATTTAATCCTGCCGCTCCTTTGATTGAAGGCTTTAGGTATGCTTTTACAGGCTCAGGAACTTTCGATATATACCAACTTAGTTATTGTACGATTTGTACGATTGTTATTTTTTTAATAGGTTTGGGTATGTTTCATAAAGTAGAAAAAAGTTTTATGGATACGGTCTAAATGATTTTTATTTATACATAAAAAAAATATTATATCGTAGAGTTAAAATCATAAGCCCAAAACGATTAGGTTTTTTAAAATTTTGGTGCAAATATAAAACTTGCACCAAAATTTATTTTTTATTTTTCATTTTCTTCGAAAATTACATTTACAAAGTCTAAAAATGGCTTCATTTTTTTACAAATATTGACCACATATTGAATAAAATTATCACTTTCTAATAAAATATTTTCAGGAATTTCGTGCCAAGCAATCAAACTTTTCATTTTTAAAAATTCTATTGCTGGATTTTCGATGGCATAACCTTTGGGTGCTTTGGCTAATTTTTCACCTCTTAGGTTTCCAAAAGTTTTTTGAAAATCATTATTTTCAATAATTTTTAAAAAATCTGAAAAATTATAGTCAATTTCTTGTCTTATTTTTACCAAAACATCATTCGGTGGAGTATAAAGACCTCCTGCAATAAATGCACCTCCATTGGGTTCGATATGGATATAATAACCTGCAAACAAGGTTTTTTTTCCACCTTTTTGTAAAATTGTACCAAAATTAGTTTTGTATGGTGATTTATCTTTGCTAAATCTTACATCTCTATTGATTCGAAAAACACAATTTTGAGGTAACAATCCTTTGATATTTTCATCGAACTGACTTACTTCATAAATCAATCCTTCTACAAAAGTTTTAAAAATATCTTTACAAATTTCGTATTTTTTACGGTTTTCATCAAACCAAGTTTTATGATTATTTTGAGATAATTCTTCTAAAAAATCAATAATTTTTTTATCCATTTTTTTAACTATTGCAAGCGTGGACGCTTGCATGAGATACTTTAACTGGTGCAAGCGTCCACGTTTGCACCAAAATAACCTAAATATTTACTATTTTAAAAAATTTACAAACGTTTAAAAACCTTCGTAAATTTCATCATTTCTCCCAAATCACTGATAACAATTTCACCATTCATCAATGCGTCTTGTGGATTTATTTTTCCTAATTCCAAACCTTCATAAACAATATCTTTGACCGCAATGACACATTTTGCTTGTCCTTCGTGGTTATTTTTTACTTCACAAATGCCATTTTGAATTTGAATTGTATATTTTCCACCATTCGCACCTGCAATATCATAATGAATAATGGTTTGATAATCCAATGCTTTTTCAGGTTTAAATCTTTCAGGCAAAGACAAAACAATTTCTTTGGCAATTTTGATTGGTTTTTCGTTTTGATTATCAGTTTCAGAATAGGCTTTTTGATAAGTCATGTTGTCTATCACCATTTTTGCAATGATTTCACGCATAATTTGAGAAGTTCCGCCTGCAATCGTGCCTACACGCGTATCTCTGTATGCCTGAGCGACAGCAAAATCTTCTGAATAACCATAACCACCAAACATTTGCAAACATTCGTCAATCACTTTTTTGTTTAATTCTGTTGATAATAATTTTATCATCGAACATTCTTTTACCACATATTCGCCTTGTGAAAAAAGCCAACAAGTATGATATACAAATTGTTTGTTTTGTTCGATTTCAGATGCTAATTGTGCAATCGTATGACGCAAAACTTGGTATTTGTTGATTGTTTTTCCAAAAGTTTCTCTTTGTGCCATATACTCCAACGTTTGCCCCAAAATCCATTCATTTCCACCTATCAAACCAATGCCAATCGTGAGTCTTTCTAACTGAAAACTATCCATAATATAAGCAAAACCTTTTCCTTCTTCGCCCACCAAATTACTCACAGGTACTTTTACATTATCAAAAAAAACTTCTGCGGTATCAGAACTATGCAAACCCATTTTATTTAATTTTCTACGACTTACGCCTTCGCTTTCAGCATCAATGACAATCAAACTCAAACCTTTTTCGGTTTTGACGGCAGTACAATAAAAATCACAATAAGTGCCGTTAGTTATCCACAATTTTTGTCCATTGATGATAAAATTATCGCCTTCACGCCTCGCACTTGTACGCAAAGCCGCCACATCTGAGCCTGCGTTGGGTTCTGAAATTGCCAAAGCTGCAATTTTTTTGCCTGCAATGGCATCAGGTAAATATTTTTGTTTGAGTGCTTCGTTGCCTGCTTTGGCGATATGATTGGTTGCCATATACATGTGAACGCTGATATTGCCACTAAAACCTGCGTTTGTTTTGGCTAATTCTTCCAAAAAAACTACGGAATACCAAAAATCAAGGTTTAATCCACCATATTTTTCTTCATGACAAATGCCCAAATAACCCATTTCACCCATTTTTTCCCAAATATTTTTTGGAATTTGTCTATTTTCTTCCCACGTGTGCGTATGTGGCAAAATTTCTTTTTTAAAAAAATCTTGTAAAGATTGTCTAAAAAGTTCGTGTTCTTCTTTGAAATATAATGATTTTTTCATATTCTAATAGGGATAGTTTTCTGAGCAGAAATTAAAAACAATTCTAAAACCATAACAAAACACAAACAATAAATGTTATTAAAACACTAAATTTTAATTGAAATTTAACCATTTTTAATCATTTTTTTAAATTTTTTTGGCATAATTAAGCAATAAAATAAAATAAAAGTGTACTTTTGCACATCGGTAGGAAACTTGATGTTTGTAGCGTTTGTTACAACTAATTTGATATATTTTCGGTTAATGTAAAAATTTTGTATATTAATCAAAATGGCGAAATATTTGTTTTACGCCCTCGCTTGTGTCCCACAAGCGAATATTGTAACAAACAAATCTTACACCA
>RDXZ01000054.1 GCA_004293265.1 Bacteroidota bacterium
TAAAAATTTTGTATATTAATCAAAATGGCGAAATATTTGTTTTACGCCCTCGCTTGTGTCCCACAAGCGAATATTGTAACAAACAAATCTTACACCAACAACGACTGCTTGTGGGACACAAGCAGGGGCGAAAAAAATAAGGTTCTACTAAGATTTATACGGAAAATAAAAACTGTAGCACACACTTTTAGTGTGTGGACACACTAAAAGTGTGTGCTACAGTTGCTCAATAGAAAAATCATATAAATTTTAGAAGAACCAAAAAAAATAATCATATAAAACAAAAAAATACAATTATATGTTTTGAGGTGATAAAAGGTAAAAATATATAACTAATTGATTATCAATATTTTATAAACAAATATAAAAATAAAGCAATACTAATATTATATAAAAAATTATATTTTTCCAAAAAAAAGTTTTATTTTTTTTGGAAAGTAAAAAAAAAATATTTATCATTGTACTAAATTTTTGAAAAAGAAGTTTTGTCAGAAAAAGAGAATGTGTGTGGGAGTTTGTTGAAAAATATTTTATATAAATTCAATCAAACAAAAAACTTCTTGTATTGTTCAGCAAATTAAAAATCAAGTGATTGGTTTTGTTCATATTATTTATATAGAATTTTTTTATTATTTTGATAAAATTAAGTAAAATTTATTGCTTTTGTAGTAAAATTTATCTAAAAAATATTTGATTGATAATGATTATTAACTAAATTTTGTCTTTTTTCAAAGATAAATAAAATATAGTGTAACAAATTTTGATTTTTTTGCTCATATTTACAAGATTTTTATGTTTTTAAATAATTTATAGTACGAAAAATACTAAAAAAACACTTCCTCACTCCAATATTTTCTAACATTCTTCTTATATATTTTTATTATTACCAAAAACATATATTTTTTATAAGAAAATGGAATACCTCATATATATTTTAATGTTCATCATAGGTGCGGCTGTTGCTATGATGCTTGACCGTTCAATGCTCAAAAAAAGTTTGGATAAACAACGACAAGACAGCCAAGAAAAAGCATCTTTTATTATCAAAGAAGCACAACTAAAAGCAGAAAACAGCGAAAGAGAAGCCGAAACAAAGAAAAATGAAAAAATGTTGGAAGCAAAAGAAAAATTTTTAAAACTTCGTTCCGAATTTGATATCGAAATGAATCAAAAAAAACAAACTTTTGCTAACAATGAAAATAAACTCAAACAACTTCAACAAAACGTAAATAAACAACAAGAAACGATTAAAAAACGTGAAGAAGAAATTGATAAAATAAAAGAAAGTTTGCTCGACCAAGCCGAAATTATCACTAAAAAGAAAGAAGAAGCCGAAAAAATGAGACTCTCACAAGTAGCTAATTTAGAAAAAATTGCTAACTTGACCGCCGACGAAGCAAGAAAACAACTCATAGAAGCATTGAAAGAAGAAGCACAAGTAAAAGCAAACGCAGTAGCAAAAGAATTGTTAGAAGTGGCTAAATTGAACGCTACAAAACAAGCCAAAAAAATTGTCATAGAAACCATACAACGCACCGCAAGTGAACACGCCATCGAAAATTGCGTGTCTGTTTTCAACATAGAAAGTGATGAAATAAAAGGAAAAATCATCGGACGTGAAGGGCGAAATATCAGAGCATTGGAGGCGGCAACAGGAGTTGAAATTATTGTTGATGATACTCCAGAGGCAATTATTATTTCAGGTTTTGACCCTGTAAGACGTGAAATCGCAAGACTTTCGTTGCAAAAATTAGTATCTGATGGACGAATTCACCCCGCAAGAATTGAGGAAATTGTGAACAAAACCACCAAAGCAATGGAGGAGGAAATTATTGAAATTGGAGAAAGAACTGCTATTGATTTGGGAATTCATGGCTTACACCCTGAATTGATTAGAATGGTCGGTAGAATGAGATATAGGTCTTCTTATGGACAAAATTTATTGCAACACTCAAGAGAGGTAGCAAAATTATGTGCCACAATGGCGGCAGAATTAGGTTTGAACGTAAAATTAGCCAAACGCGCAGGGCTTTTGCACGATATTGGAAAAGTTTGGCACGAAGAACCAGATTTGCCACACGCAATTTTGGGTATGCAATTGGCACAAAAATACAAAGAAAATCACGAAGTTTGTAATGCAATTGGGGCGCACCACGACGAAATTGAAATGACTTCGACTATTTCGCCTTTAATTCAGGCTTGCGATGCTATTTCAGGTTCTCGTCCGGGTGCAAGACGTGAAATGATGGAATCTTATATCAAACGTTTGAAAGAATTAGAAGAATTGGCAGTTTCTTTTGATGGTGTCAATAAATGTTATGCCATTCAAGCGGGGCGTGAGTTGAGGGTAATTGTTGATGCAGACCACGTAAGCGATGAAAGAGCAAGCAATATTTCTTTTGATATTGCGAATAAAATTGAAAAAGATATGCAATATCCTGGACAAATCAAAGTTACGGTAATTCGTGAAACAAGAGCCGTTAATTTTGCAAAATAATTTTTTTTTTTAGTTTTTTTGCCTTTTTTCCACAATAATATCAATTGAAAAGTTTGTATTGTTGTGGATTTTTTTATTGACTAAACTGATTTTGATATTTTTGAATGAAAGATTTAAAAATGTTTAATGCTATAAATAAACTGCAATTTATCAGAAAAGTAACAAATATATTTTCATTTCAAATATTTTTCCTTATTTTTGCAAAAAAAAATTGATTATTTTATTAAAAATTTATGCGTTACTTTTTACTATTTATTTTTTTTATTTTTCAAATTATAATTTTACAAGCACAAACGATTAAAGGCATTATCAAAGATGCAAAAACCAAACAAGGAATCGCATTAGTAGGTATTATTATCAATAAAGGTGAAGGTGGAACAACTACTGATTTTGAGGGAAATTTTGAAGTGAATTTTCCTATTAATGAAGTTAAAACCATAGAAATTACACATATTTCTTATGAAAAATTTACTTATCTTGTTAAAAATAAAGATGATTTAAAGCCTTTAAACAAATTATTTTTGATTAATTTATACGAAAAAGAAAGAAGTTTAAACGAAATTGTAATTAAAGCAGGTGAAAATCCAGCCCATAAAATTATAAAAAAAGCCTCTCAAAATAGACAATTAAATAATATAAGTAATTTAGAAAAATATAGTTTTACAGGTTATCATAAGTTTATTCTTGCCACAGAAGACGCGCCCAAAGAATTACATAAAAAATCGGATAGGGTTGAAGAAGGAAAAATAGATTCCGCAGATGTTGATTTGAACGAATATTTTAAAAAACATCATATTTTATTGACCGAAACCATTACAGATTATCAATATTTGAAGCCTAATCAAAAACTTGAAAAAGTAAAAGCAAGTAAAACATCAGGCTTTAAAAACCCTCGTCTGTTGGCTTTGAGTGCCAATTCGAAGCCTGTAGATTTTTCAGGAGATTTTGTCCAAATTTTAGACAAAGAATACTTAAATCCATTAGCAAAAGGCAGTACGGAAAGGTATTTTTTTAATATCGAAGATACTTTGTTTCAGCAAAAAGACACTATTTTTATCATTTCTTTTAGTCCATTGGCAGAAAAAAATATATTAGGTTTGGAAGGAATTATGCACGTGCATACTAAAAATTATGCGTTGCAAAATGTGGTTTTAAATAATAAAACTCAAATGGGAACACTCACAAGGTTTATTATTCAGCAAAGGGCAGAGTGGATAAATGATAAAGCTTGGTTTCCTGTGCAAACTTTGTTTGACGTAACTTTTGAAGAATTGATGATTTCTACTACCAAAAGAGTCAAGGGATATTGGAAATGTTATTATGATAATTTTGATGTCAATCCAAATCTAAATAAAAAAGATTTTTCAGAAGTTATACAAAAAATTGAACCTGAGGCACATACACAAACAGACGAATTTTGGAACAAAAATAGAAAAGAAGTTTTAGATAATATAGATAAAAATTCTTATAGATATTTAGATAGTTTGGGAACAAAACTCAAATGGGACAGAATTTTGACGATTAGCGAAGGTTTGTCTTCCAACAGAATTGGGCTTGGAAAATATTTTGATTTGGATATTGATAAAATTTTGAAAATAAATAGATATGAAAATCTAAGATTAGGTGCGGGAGCAATGACAAGCCAATCTTTTTCCGAACGTTTTTCGATAGGCGTACCTTATACCTTAGGTGGATATGTAGGCTATGGTTTTGGTGACCAAAGAATAAAATATGGTTTTAATTTTGAAAGTATGGTCGAGCAGAAAAAACAAATCAAACTTGGTATTTCTTATCAAGATGATTTATTAGAGCCTGCGATGATTAATTTTTTAGCCCCAAGACAAGTGATGACTGCCCAAACTTTTAGAAATTTGTTGGCTGAAAAAATGGATAGAATCAAATCAGCAGAAATCTATGGAAGTTTTAGAGCAATGAGAGGTACAACTATAAAAACAACGCTTTTAAGACGAGAAATTAATACAAATTATGATTATGTTTTTGTACCAAAAATTCAAAACAACGATGTAATTAGTCCAAATAAAAGTTTTTTTATCCAAAACGAAATAGCAATTCAAACGCATTTTGCTAAAAATGAAGAATATTTAGATATTCGTGGACAAAGAATATTAAATAAAATCGAATTGCCTTCGGCAAGTTTTAATATACGAATCGGAACATTGACACAAGGAAGTTTTACAGAAAATTATACCAAATTAGAAGGACGTTTTTTACACAAACACAAATTTTTATATCACGGAACACTCAATGCAGAAGTGCAAACAGGTAAAATATTTGGAAATTTACCTTATCATTTTTTATACAACGGAACAGGAACAACAGGCAGAATTTATCCATTTACGCAAGGTTTTTTTCAAACCGTAGATATTTATGAATTTTTAAATTCAGAATTTTTGAATGTATTTTTACATCATAATTTTGGAAGTATTATTCCTGCCAAATATAAAACAAAACATTTTCAACCTGAACTTACTTTGTATCAATTTTTTGGCGTAGGAACTTTATCCAACATAAAAAATCATACTTTTATTAACACACAATCTATGGAAAAAGGTTTGTTTGAAAGCGGAATCGGTATTGATAAACTATATAGATACAAATATATCAATGTAGCTTATTTGAATTTAGGAGTAGGTATTTTTGGGCGATATGGTGCTTATTCGAGAACACAATGGAACGAAAATTTTGCCATCAAGTTATTAGTAAAGTTTGAATTATAATTAACAAAATAAATAGAAATGCACACAATTGTAGAGAAAAAACAAGCTTTTGAACGTCTATTGACCATTATGGACGAATTGAGAGAAAAATGTCCTTGGGATAAAAAACAAACCATGGAAACTTTACGGCACTTAACCATCGAAGAAACGTATGAACTTTCTGAGGCAATTTTGAGTGGTAATTTGAATGAAATCAAAAAAGAATTGGGTGATATTTTTTTACATTTGGTTTTTTATAGTAAAATTGGTTCAGAAACTCAAACTTTTGATGTGGCTGATGTGATTAATTCACTTTGTGAGAAGTTAATTCATAGACATCCTCATATTTATGGTGATACCAAAGTCGAAAACGAAGAAGATGTAAAACGAAATTGGGAACAATTAAAATTGAAAGAAGGCAATAAATCGGTTTTGGGTGGCGTGCCTGCGTCTTTGCCCGCACTTGTCAAAGCCCAAAGAATACAAGAAAAAGCAAGAGCAGTTGGTTTTGATTGGGAAAATCCAAATCAAGTTTGGGAAAAAGTAAAAGAAGAAATCAATGAATTTGAGGCAGAATTTAAACCTGAAAATACCTTGCAAAACCACGAAAAAGCAGAGGAGGAATTTGGAGATGTATTGTTTGCCTTAGTCAATTATGCACGTTTTGTAGGTATCAATCCTGAAACAGCACTTTCTAAAACAAACCAAAAATTTATTCGTAGGTTTCAATATATCGAAAAATCTGCCCAAAATATTGACAAAAAATTAGAAGATATGACTTTGGAAGAAATGGATATTTTTTGGAATGAAGCCAAAAAACAAGATAAGAAATAAAAAAATCGGTAACTATTTAGGTGCAAGCGTGGACACTTGCACCAGTTATAGTATCTCGTGCAAGCGTCCACGCTTGCACGAAGTTGATAAAAAAATACAACTTTCTTAAAAGTTTTATCTTCTAAAAAAGTTGTATTATATTTTTTTAAAAAAATACCTAAACTATCTAATTTGTTGTCCGATTGTGAAGTGAAAACGACTTCCGCCTCTACCTTTGCCCGGAATTTCATCAAATCCATAACCCCAATCTAAGCCCAACATACCAAAAGCAGGCATAAATATTCTCGCACCCACACCCGCACTGCGTTTCAAATCAAAAGGACTATATTCGGCGTAAGAAGCAACATTGTTTCCTGCCTCAATAAATGTCAATGCAAAAATAGTAGCGGCAGGATTATTAGAAATTGGATAACGTACATCTAATACAAATTTATTGTATAAAACCCCGCCTGAAAGTCCTTGTGGCGTAACAGAATTATTTTCATATCCTCTCAAACCAATAATATCTAATCCTAATAAAAAGTTTTGTCCTGTCAAACCATCTCCACCTAATACAAATCTTTCAAAAGGTCCTACGCCTAACTGGTCGTTATATGCTCCAATATACCCAAAATGCGCCCTCGTGCTTAACACAAATTTTCCGGGCAATGGGGTAAACCAAGTATTGTCTAACATCCATTTGTGATATTCAATCCAACGAAATTTATCAGCAGTGTTCATTGTTTCATAATTTGCCCCTTTGTTAAATAAAGAATACGGCGGAGTAAAAGTTGCACTAAAATTAATATTAGAACCACTTTTTGGAAACATCGGATTATCCACACTATTGCGGGAAATAGTGGTATTAAATGCAACACTATTCGCAACTCCTGTACCTTTATCAAACAAAAAACCACCATAGTTATTCAAATTATATCTTTGATAAATAATAGAGTTCGTAACAGTAAAAT
The DNA here is from genome assembly GCA_004293265.1 of Bacteroidota bacterium. GTDB lineage: Bacteria > Bacteroidota > Bacteroidia > Cytophagales > Microscillaceae > RDXZ01. The sequence continues at coordinate 6,999 of RDXZ01000054.1, forward strand.
AATTATCAGGCCATTTCAGACGGCGACCTAAACTCAATGTTGCACTTGTTACTTGCAAACCACCCAATACATTTCCATTAAAATCTATTGTTCTTTGCACAGAATGGCTCACATTCAAAGATAAATTATTAGGTCTTTTTCCACCTAACCAAGGCTCTGTAAAAGTCAAAGAATAAGTTTGAAATCTACGTCCATTTGCTTGAAAACGTACAGCCAAGCGTTGTCCATCACCAGACGGCAAAATTCCGCCCCATTGTTTTGGCTTGAATATTTTTTTAGCAGAAAAATTATTAAACACTACCCCCAAAGTTCCTACAAATCCAAAAACACCACCCCAACCACCAGAGAGTTCTACTTGGTCGCTTGGTTTTTCGACCACACTATAATCAATATCTACTGTTCCATCTTGCATATTTGGAATAGGATTGATACCAATTTTTTCGGCATCAAAATAATTCAAAGTTGAAATTTCGCGGTTAGAGCGAATAATATCAGAACGTCTAAATTTTTCACCGGGCAAAGTTCTTAATTCACGTCTGACTACGTGGTCGCTTGTTTTTGTGTTACCATTGAGTATAATTTGGTTTACATTGGCTTGCGCACCTTCATATACTTGCATTTCTACATCAATCGAATCACCTTCGATGCCTACTTCGACAGGATTGATACTAAAAAATAAATAGCCATCATCCATATATAGTGAAGTAATATCCAAATCAGATTGGCTAAAATTTAGCCTTTTTTCCAAGGTTTGCACATCATATACATCTCCTTTTTGGATACGTAAAATACTACTCAAAGTCTTATCATCATGCACATAATTGCCTTTCCAAGTAATATTTCGGTAATAATATTTACGTCCTTCGTCCATTACGATTTTTAAACCGACATATTTTGTACCTATTTTATACAAACTATCACTGACCACGCGTGCATCACGATAGCCTTCGCCATTATAAAACTTGATTAAGTTTTCTTTGTCTTCTTCAAATTTAGATTTGATAAATTTAGAATTACGAAAAATATTTCCTCTTTGTTTTTGTTTTGTGCCTTTTAGTTTTCGAGATAATCTTTTTTGACTAAATGCTGTTACGTCTTCAAATTGAAGTGTTTTGATTTTTACTCTTTTGCCTTTGTTTACTTGAATATTGAGAGCAACACTATTGGCTAAAAGTGTATCTGTTTTTTGCATTACCGCAATTTTTGCGTTCAAATAACCTTTTTCTCCATAATGTTTTTGAATAATATTTTGAGTATTTTTCAACATAGTGGGCGTTACTATTTTTCCTCTAATCAGTCCTAATTTGTCGGTTAAAGTTGTAATTTCTCCTTTTCTTACGCCTGTGATAATAAATCGGCTAAGTTTTGGTCTTTCGGTCAGTATATAATGCAAATAAACATTGTCCCCTTCTATTTTTTCGATAGCAATCTGGACATCACCTAAAATACCTTGTTTCCAAAGTTTTTTAATGGCATTGGGCAATGCCTCTCCGGGAATTTTGATTTTCATTCCCAAACGAAGTCCTGATAACGAAACCAACGCGCCTGCATCTAAAAATTTTGTGCCTGTAACTCTAATATTGGCTATATTATAATCTTTGGGTTGTGTAGGATTTATTTTGTTATCTTCCTCACTTTTTTCCTCTGTTTTTGCAGGTGTATTTTTTTTGTTAGGAAATAATCTTTGTGCGTATCCATATTGTGATAGCACAAAACATAAAAACACACATAACATTGCAATTTTTTTCATAATCCTTAATTTTTTGAATTAATTTTTTGATAGCATTATTTATCTATTTTTTGTATGATTTTTATAGACAAATATCTAATTTCTTAATAATAATATATATTTACTTTATTTGCTCACTTGTTTTGCCAAATCTTCTTTCTCTTTTTTGATAATCAAGGATTGCGTCTATTACATCTTTTTTTCTGAAATCAGGCCATAAAGTAGGCGTTACAAAAATTTCAGTATAAGCCAATTGCCACAACAAAAAATTACTAATACGCATTTCTCCGCTTGTTCTAATCAATAATTCGGGGTCAGGAATATCAGCGGTTTCTAAATATTGTGCGATTAAATTTTCGTTAATTTGGTCGATGGTTATTTCTTTTTGTTCCATTTTTTGAGCAATTTTTTTCATTGCCTCTGTAATTTCCCAACGTCCACTATAACTCAAAGCCAACACTAAGGTCAAGCCTGTGCAATGTGCTGTTTTTTGAATCGCATCAGTTAAATTTTTTTGACATTTTTGTGGTAATTTTGAATTATCTCCAATGCTTAATAATTTTATGTTATTTTTCAATAAAGTAGGTGTTTCTTTATGAATTGTATTGACTAATAAATTCATCAAAGCCTCCACTTCTTCTTTTGGTCTTTGCCAATTTTCTGTTGAAAACGCGTACAAAGTAACATAATCAATGCCCAATTCTGCACAAGTTTCCATTGTTTCTCTCACAGATTTGATAGCATTTTGATGTCCAAAAACACGCATTGCTCCCTTTTTTTTTGCCCAACGTCCATTTCCATCCATAATGATAGCGATGTGTTTGGGTAAATTTTCAGGTATAATTTTATCTTGCATTTGACAGAAAAATAATTTTTTAATTATAATTGTGCAAAATTAGTTATTTTAACATAAAAAACAATGTTTTCTAATAAAAATATGTTATTTTAACTTTTTTTTGTATTTATAATCAAAAATAAAGCGTTTTAGTGATTGTTTGAGAAGGTAAAAAAGTAAATAAATTTCATTTTTCCGTTGTTGTTGGAGCAGAACTAAAATCTTAACAAAAATATAAGTTTTACTGCACTTTTTGATATAACAACAGCGGAAAAACAACAGACTAAGGAATTGTACCAACGGACTTTAGTCTGTTGTGCTGCAAACAACAGACTAAAGTCCGTTGGTACGTTACTCAGTATCCAAAAAAACCAATAATTCACTTCTCCATCCTCCTAATGAAAAATTATTTTTTTGGCTATGAAAATCCTCTTTGAATTGATTAAATACGCCTTTTTTATAACCTGAAAAATTCTTTTCTTTGGCTATCATTTCCAAAATATTAGGTATTTGCAATTCTGTGGCTTCCTCTAATCGTTTTCTGATATTTTCTTTAGACATCGCAATGCCTTTTAATAAACTCTCGATATTCAAATCTTTGTCAAATACTTCGCTGTACTCTGTGTCATTGCCTTTTGCGTACATATTTTGCAGACGTGAATAAGAAAATTTATCTTCTTTGTTATTTTCTTTGTAAATGACAAACATTTTTATTCCTAATTTATCCTCATCAAACAACTGATGCACATTGTTCAATGCCTCACGCACACGCCAAAGAGCATATTGTTTGTCTTTGTTGCCTGCCACTTCTATTCTGATATGTTTGTCTTTGCGTGAAGTTTCTACCAATACTTCTAAATCACCATATTCCAAAATCGCACCATTCACCCAATAATTATCTCCTTTGATATTTTGATGTTCATTGACCAAAAAATACAAAATATAATCGTTTCGCCAAATCTCATATTGAAATTGAAAACACAAAGTTTCTTTTTTTTCGTCCCAAATTGTTGCGATACTTTTGGGGGCATCTTTATCAAAAAGACTTGGAATAAGATAATAACGTTCTTGTATATTTTTTTGTTGATATGCTAACTTAAAATGCTCCATCATCTCAACAATAAAACTTCGTTCTTGTTGTGTTTGATAATTGCTTTCTTTCAATAATTGATTGATAGTGCTTTCTTTTATTTTTCCTCTTTGTTTTTGTGCTTCTTCCGAATTGATGATTTTATAAACGCCATCTACAATCCATTCAGGCTTAAAAATCAATAAATCTTCTAATTTATCGTTGTCTTTTCCAAAGTTGAGCATAATGCCTAAATCATTGAGCAAATTTGCTAACAATTTTTGACTTTCTCTTTCAAATGTTTCTTCTTTTTCTTGTGCTTGGTTTTGACAAATTTTATTATATGCTTTGAAATCAATATAAGACTCATTGAGTTGCTCTAATTCTTTTCTAATCGCTTGATACATTGGCGAAAAATCTTCTTTGAAATGTGGCATTTTTTGTAAAGTCGTTTGTATGGCATTTTTCAAATCATCAATGCCTCTGCCTGTTTCGTAAGAAGTTTCGATAACGGGCAAAACCAAATTTTTAAAATCTTTTCGCAACGTATCGCCCCCTATTCGATGCGTATCTGCGGGATTATCCAAATGATTGGCGACCAACAAAACAGGAGAATCACCGATACTACTTTTGAGCATATCTATCCAATTTTGCAATGCTTCGTTTTCCTCTTTGCGTCCATTGCTCACCAACACATACAAAGTTTGTTCGCTCATAAAAAACTTATGCGTAGCGTGCATCATTTCCTGCCCACCAAAATCCCAAAACCGCAAAGTCAGTTTTTCATTGTTTTCACCGTAGGTGAAATGCGTATCATCAGTATGAATAACGATTTTTTCAGTGCGTGTCGTTTTTATTTTCTCACCATACAACAACAAGTGCATCAAAGACGTTTTTCCTGAAAAACCCTCACCCACAAACACCACTTTTAATTCCCGCACAGGCATTGCTTTTTCCTTTTTGGTATAGGTATCTATCCAATAACGCAAAATATCCAAACCATCTTTATTTTTTATAGCAGCAGGAAGTTTATCTAAAAAAGGATTATCTTCTAAATATAAATCCCTTAAATTTGTCAAAGATTGTAAAGAGGAAATATCTGAAATTTGATTACTTCCTAAAAGTAATCCAATTAAATTTGTCAAAGATTGTAAAGAGGAAATGTCTGAGATTTGATTCCTTAATAAATCTAATTGAGTTAATTTTGTCAAAGATTGTAAAGAGGAAAGGTCTGAAATTTGATTATTTGATATAACTAATCCAGTTAAATTTGTCAAAGATTGTAAAGAGGAAAGGTCTGAAATTTGATTTCTTGATAAACCTAATCCAGTTAAATTTGTCAAAGATTGTAAAGAGGAAATGTCTGAAATTTGATTACCTCCTAAACTTAAGGAAGTTAAATTTGTCAAAGATTGTAAAGAGGAAATATCTGAAATTTGATTATTTGATAAAAGTAATTCCGTTAAATTTGTCAAAGATTGCAAAGAGGAAATGTCTGAAATTTTATTAACTGATAAAACTAATTCTGTTAAATTTGTCAAAGATTGTAAAGACGAAAGGTCTGAAATTTTATTAACTGATAAATTTAACCAAGTTAAATTTGTCAAAGATTGTAAAGAGGAAATATCTGAAATTTGATTACGTCCTAAATTTAAGGAAGTTAAATTTGTCAAAGATTGTAAAGAGGAAATATCTGAAATTTGATTATTATGTAAATATAATTTAGTTAAGTTTGTCAAAGATTGCAAAGAGGAAATGTCTGAAATTTGATTATTTGATAAAAGTAATTCAGTTAAATTTGTCAAAGATTGTAAAGAGGAAAGGTCTGAAATTTGATTATTTTGTAAATATAAAAGTTCTAATTTTGTCAAAGATTGTAAAGAGGAAAAGTCTGAAATTTTATTTCTTGATAAATATAAATGCGTTAGATTTGTCAAAGATTGTAAAGAGGAAATGTCTGAAATTTGATTTTCTGATAAATATAAATGCATTAAATTTGTCAAAGATTGTAAAGAGGAAATATCTGAGATTTTATTACCTTCTAAATTTAATTCAGTTAAATTTATCAAAGATTGTAAAGAGGAAATATCTGAAATTTGATTAACTGATAAATCTAATTCAGTTAAATTTGTCAAAGATTGTAAAGAGGAAATATCTGAAATTTGATTAACTGATAAATTTAATTCAGTTAAATTTGTCAAAGATTGTAAAGAGGAAATGTCTAAAATTTGATTTTCTGATAAATATAAATGCATTAAATTTGTCAAAGATTGTAAAGAGGAAAGGTCTGAAATTTGATTTCTTGATAAATATAAATGCGTTAGATTTGTCAAAGATTGTAAAGAGGAAATGTCTGAAATTTGATTACTTCTTAAATTTAGTCCAATCACTATTTTCTTTTCTTTGTCAAGTAAATAAGTATTTTCATTGTCATAATCCATTATTGCTTTCTCACTTTCTACTTCTTGAAGTGTAATATTGTATTGTTTTTCTATCTCAAGTATTTCTTTGGGTTTCATAATTTTTTTGTTTTTTTTAGATGATACAATCTTTTTCGCCCCTGCTTGTGTCCCACAAGCAGTCGATACAATCTTTTATGTTTGTTTTGCAAATATAGCTATTATTTTATTGCTCTCAAAAAAAAAGTAATTTTTTGTGTATTTTATAAAAAAATTAGCGGTCTTAACATCTTGATAAGTCTTAGCATAACGCTAAAACCAGTTGATACATTTCAAAAATTTTAATGATAAGTTGTAAAAATTTCCGTTGCCTTTTGGATAGATGTTGAAAAATGAGCTGAATTAAAAGATAAAATTTCTCCTTTATTTTCAAAAAAATTACACATAATTTCTGTGGCGGTGTTGCCTGTTAGTTCATCTTTTGCCATCGGACAACCACCAAAACCTAATATTGCTCCATCAAACCTTCTACAACCTGCTTGATAAGCGGCATTTATTTTTTCTATCAGCGTTGATGGAGTGCTATGCAGATGCGCCCCAAATTCTATCATTGGAAATTTTGGAATCAATGTTTGAAACAAAGGAACAATATTTTCAGGAGAAGAAACGCCAATGGTATCTGATAAAGCCACTATTTTAATATTCATTTCGTTCAATTTTTCTGTAAATTGTTCTACAATTTCAGGATTATAAACATCATTATAAGGATTTCCAAAACCCATAGAAAGATAAACTACTAATTTTTTGTTATTTTTTTCACATAAATTTTGTAATTCTTGCGTCAAAATCAATGATTCTTCAATCGTTTTGTTTGTATTTCTGAGTTGAAAAGTTTGAGAAATAGACAAAGGATAACCTAAATAAGTAATTTCTGAAAAACTAATGGCTTGCTCTGCTCCTTTTTGATTAGCGACTATGGCTAAAAGTTTAGTTTGGGTAACAGATAAATCTAATTTTTCTAATACTTGTGCTGTATCTTGCATCTGTGGAATTGCTTTTGGCGAAACAAAACTACCAAAATCTAAAGTATCAAAACCAACTTGCAACAATTGATTCAGATAATCAATTTTGGTAGCAGTCGGAATAAAATCGTGTATGCCTTGCATCGCATCACGCGGACATTCTATAATTTTCATAGCACAAAGTTAGCTTTTTTTTTTCAAAAGTCAAAAAAAATTTGTTATTTTGCAAACGATTTCAAAAATTTCTAACAAATGTGTTTAACCGTTGATATTCATACGCATATTATCCCAGCGCATATTCCTAATTTTCGAGAAAAATTTGGATATGGTGGATTTATTACTCTCGACCATCACAAACCTTGTCGCGCAAGAATGATGCAAGATGGACGTTTTTTTAGAGAAATTAATGATAATTGTTGGGATCCAGAAGTCCGAATAAAAGAATCAAATCATTTTAAAGTTGATGTGCAAGTGCTTTCTACGATTCCTGTAATGTTTAGTTATTGGGCAAAATCTTTGGATTGTTTGGCAGTTTCTCAATTTTTAAATGACCATATTGCCGAAATTTGTCAGCGTTATCCTGATAGATTTATTGGTTTGGGAACTGTGCCTTTGCAATCTCCTGATTTGGCTATCAAAGAATTAGAAAGGTGTATGCAAATTGGTATGGCAGGTGTGCAAATTGGTTCTCACGTAAACGATTGGAATTTATCAGACGAAAATTTATTTCCTTTTTTTGAGGCGGCAGAAAAATTGGGGGCGGCTATTTTTATTCACCCTTGGGATATGATGGGGCAGGATAAAATGAAAAAATATTGGTTGCCTTGGTTGGTCGGTATGCCCGCAGAAACGTCTTTGGCGATTTGTTCTATGATTTTTGGAGGAGTTTTTGAACGTTTGCCTCGTTTACGCGTGGCTTTTGCGCATGGTGGAGGCTCTTTTCCTGCTTCTATTGGCAGAATTGAACACGCTTTTCAGGTCAGACCAGATTTGACGGCAATTGATAACAATGTCAATCCAAGAAATTATATTGGAAAATTTTATATTGATTCTTTGGTTCACGAGGCAAATGTGTTGCGGTATTTGATAGAATTATTTGGTTCAGATAAAATTTGTTTGGGAACAGATTATCCTTTTCCTTTGGGAGAATTAGTACCCGCAGAACTTATTAATAGTATGACTGATTTGAAACCTGATATAAAAGAAAATTTGTTACAAAAAAGTGCTTTTAATTGGTTAGATATTCAAGATACATCAATTTATACAAATGCCAAAGCAAAAAGAGAAATTTTAATTTAAGGTTCTTCTAAAATTTATACGGAAAATAAAAACTGTAGTACACACTTTTAGTGTGTGTCCACACACTAAAAGTGTGTACTACAGTCCTGAACTTCGTGCAAGCGTGGACGCTTGCACGAGATATTAACTGGTGCAAGCGTCCACGCTTGCACCAAAACAACCTAAATAGTTACATTTTTTCATAGATGTTGATAGATGTCCTACTTTGTCTTGCCAAACGAAGTGAAGCAACTGCTTGTTAAATGGTGTTTTGTGAACGAAAAACGAGATTTTCTGCTTCGTTCAAAAAGACAAAAACATTGCATTTTAGCACTACCGATTTTATCTAATAAATCTTAAAAAATCAAAAAAAATTACTCATAATTAGTTCTGCTCAAAATACTTCTGCCCAAAGTAACTTCGTCAGCATATTCTAACTCGCTACCAATCGCAATTCCTCTGGCGATAGTGCTTAGTTTGATGCCCAAAGGTTTTATTTTTTTGGTCAAATAAAAAGCCGTTGTATCTCCTTCCATTGTGGGACTGAGTGCAAAAATAATTTCTTTAATAGGTGAATTGGGCAGGCGTGCTATCAAAGTTTCGATATTGAGGTCATTGGGAGAGATACCATTCATAGGTGAAATAACTCCTCCTAAGACGTGATACAAACCTCTGTATTGATGTGTATTTTCGATAGCAATAATATCTTGCATATTTTCAACGACACAAACTAAACTTTGCTCACGATTTGGATTACTACAAATATTACAAATAAAAGAGTCAGAAATATTATGACAATTTTGACAATATTGAATATCAGTTCTTAATTTTTTGAGCGAATCCGTCAATGTATTTGTATAAGATTCGTCTTGTTTTAATAAATGTAAGACCAGCCGCAGGGCAGTTTTTTGTCCAATACTTGGTAGTTTTGAAATTTCTTTGACTGCGTTTTCTATCAATTTTGATGAAAATTCCATATTATTTTTTGATTTATCTTTTCTTTTTTATTAGTTATCTAAGTCGTATTGTTTTAATTTTCGGTACAAAGTTCTTTCAGAGATACCCAAATCGATTGCGGCATTTTTTCTACGATTTTTGTTTTTATGCAATGCTTTTATTATCAATTCTTTTTCTTTTTCCTCGATAGAAAGTATATCATTTGCTTCTTCGTGTGCAATATCGTGTATTAGTTCTTCTTTTTCGTCAGAATCTTGCGTTAAAATTTCAATTATATTTTTTTTTTCTGTATTTTGGCTCAAAACAATGGCTTCATTTTGAGAAAACGTAGGGTTAATATTTTCTTTATTTTCAAATTGATGTAACATTTCTTGATAAATGGGATAGTTTTCAGGATTATTGATTATATTTCCATTTTGCAATATTTGAAAAACTAATTTTTTGAGTTCTGTAACATCATTTTTTAAATCAAACATAATTTTAAATAAAATTTCTCTTTCAGAAAAATTATTGTTATCATTGTTTTGGCTTGTTAAAGTCAATGCTTGGCTTTGTGGATTAGTATTAGGTAAATATTCTTTTAATTTTTGGGCATTGATAACTCTATTTTCTCCTGCCAACAATGAAATTTGGTCAACTATATTTTTGAGTTGTCTGACGTTACCCGAAAATCTAAAATTTTGTAAAACTTCCTTCGCATCTTCTGTCAAAGAAAGCATTGGCATATTGTATTTTTCTGAAAAATCAGAGGCAAATTTTCTAAAAAGTAAACTAATATCTGCCCCACGCTCACGCAAAGCAGGTACAAAAATAGGCAATGTACTTAGTCTATAAAATAAATCTTCTCTAAATTTACCACTTTGAATTGCTTTTTCTAAATTGACATTGGTAGCCGCCACCACTCTGACATTGGTTTTCACTACTTTTGAACTTCCCATTCTAATAAATTCTCCATTTTCTAACACTCTCAAAAGCATTGCTTGTGTTTCGGCATTCATCTCACCAATTTCATCTAAAAAAATTGTACCGCCGTCTGCTGTTTCAAAATATCCTTTTCGGGCATCAGTAGTGCTTGCACCTGTATAAGCACCTTTTTCGTGTCCAAATAATTCGGAGTAAATAGTGCCTTGTGGTACTGCCCCACAATTGATAGCGATAAATTGTGCGTGTTTTCGAGTGCTTAATTGATGAATTATTTTAGAAAAAGATTCTTTACCTGTGCCACTTTCTCCTGTTATCAACACACTCATATCAGTTGGAGCAACCTGCACTGCTCTCAAAATGGCATTGTTGAGCAGTGGAGAATTGCCAATAATACTAAATCTTTGTTTGATGTTTTGGATTTCTGATTCGTTCATAATCAAGTTTCTAAAAAAATATGATTTGCAAAAGTAATCAATTAAAAAAAAAAATACAAAAAAATATCATTTTTTTTCAAATTCTTCACAAAATAAAGTCAATATTTTGAAAAAAAACTCACTTATTCTTTTCGAAAAAAGATTAAGTGAGTTTTATATTATTTTTCTATCTTTATTTATCTAAAAAAAATTAGAAAGTTAAATTAAATGTTTGTCCACTGACAGTAGCCGTATATTGATTATCACAACCACCTGAACCATAATCTAATACCACAGATGGTCTGTTAGTTCCTGTAATAGTAATTTTTCCTTGTACTGGAGTCAAACGTGGAAAATTAATTCCTCCCATTGTACACATTTTAAACCACAATCTTTCTGCATCTATGTCTTGCGTAACTGCCGTATAAGTATTGTTTTGACGAGTTTTACCACTTTGCGTTCCTGATAATCTTACATTGATAGAACTTCTGTCTATTGCAGGACTAAAATTTCCACCAATTCCAGTATTTGTTACCGTAGCACTGACGCGGCGTATTCTATTGGCACTCCACTCGTTAGTTGTTCCGTCAGGGAAAGTCAATCTTGCACTACCAGAAATAACTCCCGCATTGATTGCTCCACCTACTTCAATTCTATGATTACGTACAAGTCCAAGTCCAGCTAATACTTGTGCGGCACTTGTTGGGAAAATAGTTTGGTCTAAAACAGTAGTTTTGTGAACTCCCTCTACTTTTACACCATCTACAAAATGAGCATCTGCACCTGTTCCAAAAGTGATAACCACTGTACGACCTATAATATTGAATGGATTTTGATTGCCTGTAACCGAAGAAGGTCTTTCAAATGTAATAAATATTTTTCCTTTGCGTTGGCGACCATCTGCTCCTAAACAACCTGTGGGAGTGAAATCAATCGTAACTTGTCTGCCTGTTGCGGTGTTTGGGGTGCTTCCTGCTGGAGTAAGTACAGAAGTAATTGTAGCACAAGTTCCACCTGAAGGGAATGGGTCAGTTTCTAATTGGATTCCATTATCTCCGGCAGGTCTTGCTTGCATACCAGTTTGGTCCATTGATTGTTCACCAATATCCATAGTATTTTCAAAAGTTCTTTCAGAAAAACTTGCACTTTCAGTGGCTTGTTGTTCTTGTGTGGCATCAGGTTGTGCCTCATCTTTTTTCTTACAAGAAGTAAATGTAAGAGAAGTAGCTAATAAAGCCAAAGTAGCGATTTTTGCGAATTTAATAATCATATAAATTGATATTTTAAAATTTTTTGTGGTAGTTTAACCTTTTGTTATATAGACGTATATACTTTAAAAAGGTTTAAATGTAAGTTAGAAAATTATTATTTTTTGTAACTATTATTCTAAATACCTAAATAGTTACTTTTCATCAAAGTATTTTAATTGAGTATTTAGAATAATAGTTAGACTTTTGTAATCTATTTAACAAGCAATTGCTTCACTTGGTTCAGCAGGGCAAAGCCTAACATTGACACACTACCAAATTATCAGACAACCAAAATTATAAAAAAAATTACCTATAAAATATATAATTATCTAAAATAGTTGTAACTTTGTTCTTTATCTCAAAATAAAATAAATATGCACAAAATAACCTTAATTCCGGGAGACGGAATCGGATTGGAAATCGTAGAATCTGTCAAACAAATATTCACAGCCGCCCAAGCCCCTATCGAATGGGACGAGCAACTTATCGGAAAAACTGCCTTAGATAAAACAGGAAAACTATTGCCTGATGAATTAGTATCGTCTATCAAAACAAACAAAGTCGCACTCAAAGGTCCTGCCGAAACGCCCATCGGCAAAGGTTTTCAAAGCGTAAATGTTCAATTAAGACAATTATTTGATTTATATGCCAATGTACGTCCTTGCAAAAATATTCAAGGCGTTCAAACCAAATTTGACAATGTAGATTTAGTATTGTTTAGAGAAAATACAGAAGGACTTTATTCAGGAATTAGTTATTATGATGAACGATTAGAAATTGCTGATTCTATTAGTCGAGTTACTAAAAGAGGCTGTGAGCGTATTGTAAGGGCGGCATTTGAATATGCACAAGCCAATGGACGCAAAAAAGTAACTATTATTCATAAAGCAAATATACTCAAACATTCGGGCAGGCTTTTGTTAGAAGCAGGCGAAAATTGTAAAAAAGATTTTCCAAACTTAATCGTGGAAGATAAAATTATTGATAATATGGCAATGCAATTAGTAAGAAATCCTGAATATTTTGATGTAATGGTTACTTCAAATTTATTTGGTGATATTTTATCTGATTTGTGTGCAGGCTTGGTAGGTGGTTTGGGAGTAGTTTCGGGAGCAAATATTGGTGATGAATATGCAGTTTTTGAGGCAGTGCATGGTACCGCACCTGATATTGCAGGCAAAGGAATTGCTAATCCTACTGCGGTTTTGCGTTCTGCAATTTTGATGTTAGAATACTTAAAAGAAAATGAATTAGCAAAAAAAATTGACAATGCTTTGATAAAAGTATTGAGTGTAAAAGAAAATTGCACAGGAGATTTGGGTGGAAAATCAAATACTGCACAATTCACAGAAAATATCATCAAGCACTTGTAAAAATGACGCTTTTAAAACAAATTCCTAATTTAATTACTTTGTCAAATTTAAGTTGTGGTTTGATAAGTATTTTTATTTTGATTCAATCTTCTTATTCTCCGACAGAAAAACTATCAATAATTACTTATTTGATGTTATTAGGAATGTTTTTTGATTTTTTTGATGGTTTTTTGGCACGTATATTAAAAGCCTACTCTGACATTGGAAAACAATTAGATTCTTTGGCAGATATGGTAACTTTTGGTGTGTTGCCTTCGTGTTTTTTTTATCAATTGTTTCAAATATATCAACCACAAAGTAAATTTCAGTTTATATCATTATTATTGGCTGTTTTTGCTTGTTGGCGTTTGGCAAAGTTTAATATTGATACCAAACAAACGAAAAATTTTATTGGTTTGCCTACGCCTGCGATGGCTTTGTGGGTAATTGGTCTGTATTATATTTCAAAAAATTCGTTTTTTAATTGGATTTTATCAGAATGGAGTTTGGTTTTTCATTCGATTTTACTTTCTTTTTTGATGGTTTTGCCGATTGATTTATTTTCTTTAAAACTCAATGGTTTTGGTTTCAAAGAAAATAAATTGCAATATTTTTTATTAGTTTTAAGCCTTATTTTATTAATTACTTTTCAATTACAAGCTTTTGTTTTGATTTTAATGAGTTATATTTTATTGTCTATTTTATTTTTATTAAGCGTTCCTGAATAATTTTTTCTTGTTTCTGTATTTTCCTTAATTCTATTTTCGCGGTTTTTGTTGATAGCAATATTTCCACTATTATCACTGCGTTCTTTTCCAGCATTTTTAATATCTCTTTCGCGGTTTTTGTTGATGGCAATATTTCCACTATTATCACTGCGTTCCCTTCCAGCATTTTTAATATCTCTTTCGCGATTTTTGTTGATAGCAATACTCCCAGAACCATCTCCTTTTTCTTTGTCAGCATTTCTATTATCACGATTTTTATTTTCTCTTTTGGTTTTGTTGATTGTACCTTGATAGACATTTCGTTTGTCATCATTGTTTCTAATTCTATTTTCTCTGCTTTTATTTTGTATTACTTGCCCAAAAAGTCCATTTCTTTCTTTGCCATTATTAATTTTTTTATCTTCACTTGGCACGACAGAGCCTTTAGAAATTTTTGTAGTTCCTTGGTCTTTTCTATTTTTATTAATTTGTTTTCCGAGATAGCCTGCTCTTTTTCTATCTGCTTTTTTTTCTTTGGAAGGTTTTGTTTCGATAGGATTTGTTTTTTGGGCAAATAAATCAGTTATTCCTATAAAAAATAAAAATATCATTGCTACAAAAATGAAAGATATTTTTGAAATATTAGAAAAAAGATTTAGAAAAAGATTTGAAAAAATATACTGCATTTTGCTTTTCATTTTTATAATTAATAAATTTTTTTAAGTGAGAACAACTTTTCTAAAAGTCAAAGAAATTCTCCTTGAACGACTTATTTTTTGATTTTGGTATTCGTCTGTTTTTTTGGGTTTGATTTCGTGTAACCATTCATATCTTGCTTCTGCTGACAAAACTACGATACTTTTTGGTTTCAAATATACAGGAAAAATTATATTTTTATCATTTTTTTGAATAAAATTCATTACACAACCCGACATCAAACTCAAAGACAAAATAGTATCTTCAAAACAAGGTTCACAATCAATATGAGCCGATATTCCTTGTCCTGCTTCATACTCATTGATAATCAATTGGTCAGGTAAATAAGGCATTAGTTTTTGGTCAACTATTTTTTGAGCGATATTTTCTGCCCAAATTGGTAGTTTTTCAACTTTCATAGACGCATCAATTTTGCGTTTTTTATAGTCATATTTATAACCATAATGTTGCACTCTACGTTTCAAATCATCTAACCAATTCAGATTATCAATCCAATTAATAAGATTATCTTGTTCTATTTCAGTAATAAAATCATCAATATAAACTAAACCATTAATATTTTCCATTACAAACAATTATTTTGTTTTTTCAGACGAATTAAGTTTTGGTTTGCCTTGTTTTGTGTCCATTCCCAAGCCTACACGTGGGTCTTGCCCAAATCCTCTATCAGTCAAATTATTATTTTTATTTTTCTTCACACGTCTTTTTCCTTTTATTAAGCCTGTAGTTTTATCTCTTTTGACTTGAATATAAGTATCTTGTGCGTCTAATAATTTTAAACTTTGTCCTCGTAGTTCTTCAGCAGACATCGCTTGGGCATCTTGTTTGCTGACCGTTCCTTTGCTTCTATCCACATAAGCGGGGCATAAAGCACGTTTTTGGCAACTTGTAGCAAACAAAATTACCACAAAAAATATATAAAGTATTTGATTTTTCATTTGATTTTTCATATTGAGAATGATTTATATTTTATTAATAACGATAATAAAGATAAAAAGTTGTTATAATTTATGTAAAAATAGCAAATAAAAATAACAATTCCAAATAAAAATTTAACTTTTTATTTCCAAATTGTTATTTTTAGTATTTATATATCAAAAAAAGTGCTAATTTTTTTATTTATTCAGCCGCAAACCTATTATGATAATTCTATTAATTTAAAGCCTTGTCCATGTATGTTTAAGATTTGTAATTTATCATCATCTTTCAAAAATTTTCTTAATTTTGTGATATAAACGTCCATACTTCGAGCATTAAAATAGCTATCATTTTTCCAAATTTTTTTCAAAGTAAAACTTCTATCTAATGTTTGATTTTTTGATTCGCATAGCATTTTTAGTAATTCTGCTTCTTTTGACGTAAGTTTTTGAGTAATGTTATTAATGGTTAATTTATGTTGAATGTAGTCAAATTCATATTTTCCGATTTTAAACAAATCAGTTTCAATATCATCATCAACTTTATTGGTTCTTCTCAAAATTGCTTGCATACGTAAAAGTAATTCTTCCATTCTAAAAGGTTTGGTCATATAATCATCAGCACCGATTTTAAGTCCATGAATTGTATCTTCTTTCATTGCTCTTGCAGTAAGGAATAGAATAGGGATAAATTTATTTTTTTCTCTTACTTTTTCTGCCAAACTAAATCCGTCTAATTTTGGTAGCATTACATCAAAAATACAGAAATCAAATTCTTGGTTTTGAAAATTATTCCAACCTTCTTCTCCATCTTTGCTTAATGAAGTGGGATAGCCTTTGAGTGTTAAATATTCACTCAATAAATCTCCTAAATTTTTATCATCTTCTACCAAAAGTACTCTTACGTTTTCCATTGTGTTTTTATTTATTTTGTTATATGGATTAAGAAATTCTTATTTTTTCTTAAATGATTATAAATTTAGTATTAAAACTAAAAAAAAATTACATTTTCTTTTGACTATTTTTTAACATTAAATCAATAATTTTGTTTGTTACAAAAAAATAGATATTTTTGCAAAATTAAACTTTATAAAAATGTTGATAAGAATAGTAAAAATGACTTTTAAGCAGGAATTTGTAGCCGATTTTTTAAAAAATTTTGATGAAAATAAACATAAAATTCGAAATTTTGAAGGCTGTCAATATTTAGAATTATGGCAAGAAAATGATAAAGAAAACGTTTTTTGTACGCATAGTCATTGGAAGTCAGAAGAATATTTGGATAAATATAGAAATTCTGAATTATTTAAAGG
>RDXZ01000259.1 GCA_004293265.1 Bacteroidota bacterium
TGTCAAGTCTTCGACATTGACAACTGCGAAAAACGAAAATCTTTTTCAGTTGTTTTTCGAAGTCTGATTTTTCAGTTGTCAATGTCGCAGACTTGACAATCTGAAAAATGGCTGTTGGTTTTTTCGCAGTTGTTTTTTCGCAGTTTGTCAAGTCTTCGACATTGACAACTGCGAAAAAAACAACTGCGAAAAAAAGACTTCTAAGGTTTACTTATGAATTTTTATCAAGCAATAAAATTTTGTTGTTCTATTGCAAATAGTTGATAAGGATTTGCAATGGAATGTTTACCAAATTTTTTTAATAAAAATACTTCATTGCTTATAACATTATCAGGAACAAGGTTTTGTATTTTTATACGTTGTGGTGCTGGTATTCTAAAAGAGAAAAAAGGAAAAAGAGTTTCTGAATTATATTCTTTTTCTTTGTTCGGAAAATCGATAATAGTATTTATTTCTGATTGATTTTTGAAATCATCAGAATACTTAAATATCCATTTACCATCTTTCAATGTTAGAGTGCCAATTATTATTTTTTTATACACTAATTCAAATTTTTCTAATGTATTTTTAGGAACTTCATACATACTTTCTTGTTCTTCTGATTTAAAAACATTGAGTATATCTCCTATTTTTTTTGCTTTATTTAAAATATTTTTGAGTTTCATTTGCGTAGTAGTTTAAATCTTAATTTTAGACATTCAATGATTATTTTCAATCTTTCAGCACTGAATAAATTTACAAATTTATTACTTATCATTACTATTATTTTATTTTCATTGTTTTCAGACAACATTTCATCTATTATTTTACAATATTTTTCATTTGAATCACGTATTTCACTTATCAATCTGATATGATTTAGGTTTTCTTTTCCTTCCCAACCTATTTTCGGTAAAGAATTTTTTATGTATTTTTCTAAATAATTTTTTAATTGATTATTGTTCTTAATCAAATTAATTATTTTTTGTTCGCTATCATTCCAGAAAAGCCCTCTTGCAGTATCAAAAATTGGTGAAAAATATGGTTTTTGGTTGTTTTTGATAGTTCGGACAACGCCCCAATTATAATAATGCCTATCATTATTACCAACTATTGCATCAAAAACAAGAAGTTTTACAAAATCATCAATAATCGATTCAAAATCATTTGGAAAAGCATTTTTTATGGCTTCTTTTGATACTTGAAATGTAAATAAATCTCTTGATAAATTTTCATTTTCGATACTCTCAATAAAATCTCTGTCTTCACCATGTATATAACCTGTAAAAATATCGATACCATGAACAAGTTCTTGAGATTCACTATCTAAAAAATACTCACTTAAAAAACGTATCTGACCACTAATTATGCAAAGTTTTGAGTTTGCTACATTTAAACCTAACTCTTTTCCAATGCACCCAAGTAGGTGTTCTGTTATACTTTCATTAGGATACCATTTATGTCCAACTTTGGCAATATATTTTATCCATTTTTTTTCATTATTTCGTTTTACTCTTCCATATTCATATATTTGTATAAAGTCTTTGGGGGCATCTCCACCCACCGTTGTAGGATTGATAATAAAATCTCTTTTTTTTACAACTTTAATATTTTTTTTAATATGTTTTATATTAGAACTGCTGTAATTTTCTGGTTTTATGTATTTTAATTTGTTCATAAGAATATTACAAAAAGATTTTATCTTTTTCAAAAAAATTACAAAGCAACAGATAAAAATTGTAAAACAGAAAAAGTAATTACTAATTTATAATGAATATTTTGTTTCAATTCCAAAAATGGCTCGATTAAAACAAATGTCTTATAAAGTAGGAAAATATTTTTACTACTGTTTAAATACCAAAAAAATCTTGTTGTAAGTTTCAATTCCAAAAATGGCTCGATTAAAACATTGTGGTTATATAACGAATAAAGAAGTTATATAAGTTTCAATTCCAAAAATAGTTCGATTAAAAGAAATGCTTTATGAAGTAGGAAAATATTTTTTACTACTGTTTAAATTCCAATAAGATTTCAATTCCAATAAGTGGTGCGATTAAAAGATTGTGGTTATATAACAAATAAAGAAGCCATATAAGTTTCAGTTCCAAAAATAGTGCAATTAAAATGAGTTACAAATATAAAAACTATTTTTTAATTTTGCAAGTTTTTTGTAAATTTTATTAAAAAATATGAGTTTGGGATAGTTTTCGCAGTTGCCTGTTCTCACAGGAAAATTTTTTGCCATAGTTTATTGCCGTTGCATGTTCCACAGGCAACTTTCTGCGAATAAGACTTGCCTGTGAAACACAACCAACGGCATATTGTTTTTTTATCTAATTATTTTCTTTTCCTTTAATTCATTGATAGCATTTTCGCTGATGCCCATTTCTCTCAAAATTGCTTCATTGTCTTGCCCAAGCAAAGGAGAAGGTCTAAAAACTTCTGAAGGCGTGTCTGAAAATTTGATAGGTACACCAATATTTTTAATTTTTCCTGCTTTTTGATGTTCCAATTCTACAATCATTTTTCTTTCTTGAATATGTGTATCATTTTCGATTTCATCAATTTCATAAATGGGCGTAATTGGAATATCATTTTGAGTACCCAATGTTATCCAAAAAACACTGTCTTGTGTCTGAAAAAAATCACTTAATTCATTTTTCCATTCTTCAAATTGCGTTTTGTTTTGGGGCAACATTCGATTGAGCCATTCATTTTTTTGTGTAATTTGACAAAACTTTTGCCAAAATTTAAACTCCAAAGCACCCAAAGCAATGTATTTATCATCTTTGCAAGGATAAATATTATAATTAATCATTCCACCTGACAAAAAAGAATTATCGCGTGCTTCTGGTTTTCCTGTTATCCAATGCCAAGCCAAAGCATTGATAGCCAAAGGCATTGTTCCGTCCAACATTGCCACATCAACCCATTGTCCTTCGTTTGTGCGTGTGCGTGCATACAAAGCCGACAAACAACCAATCACAGCCATATAACTTCCACCAGCAATATCAGCCATTTGAACAGC
>RDXZ01000260.1 GCA_004293265.1 Bacteroidota bacterium
GAAAAAGTAGATTTTTCGCTTCGCTCAAAAAGACAAAATAACGCTCAAAAAGACAAAATAACGCTCACTCTTTTATTTATCAAAAAATAACCTAAATAGTTACAAAACATTAAAATTATATTATTTATTTTTCGAGGTAAATAGATACAAAAAATGTAACTTACAAGCAACAATAAATAAAAAATATGTATAAATTTTCAAGTTTTGAGAAATATGATGAAAGTATAATTCACTTCATTTCTACCAAAAAAGGAGGAGTAAGTGAAGGAGATTATGAAAGTTTAAATATTGGATTTGGAGTTCCTGATAATCCAAATAATGTCATAGAAAATCGTAAAACATTAGCAAAAAATGTAAATATTCCAATAGAAAATTTTGTTTTTTGTAATCAAGTTCATCAAAATAAAGTCGTTGTTATCACGCAAGAAGAAAAAAGTGCAGGAGTTTTTGATAAATCTACTGCTATCAAAAGTTGTGATGCAATGATTACTGCTGAGCCTGATATTTGCTTGTGTGTGATGGCGGCTGATTGTCTGCCTTTGCTTTTTTTTGATGAAAAACGCAATGTCATAGCCGCCTGTCACGCGGGCTGGCGTGGGACAATTAGTTTGATAACGCAGGAAGTTGTCAAATCAATGCAGTATCATTTTGATTGTCAAATTGAGGATATTATTGTAGGTTTAGCACCTTGTATTTCTGCCGAAAAATATCCAATTGGTGAGGAAATTGTCAAAGTTGTGAAAGAAATTTTTGGTACAGAGGAAGGTTTTTTAAAGGAATTTTCTCACTCTACACAAAAACATTTTGATTTGCATTATGCCAATATTCATCAATTAAAAGAAATGGGAATCGCTGAAAATCAAATCGAAATTTTACCATTTTGTACCTATCAAAATCCAAATGATTTTTTTTCTGCTCGATATGCACAACATCATCAAAAACAAACAGGTCGTTTTTGTGCAGGAATTATGCTCAAAAATAAAAAATTTTTAACTTTTGAAGATATTTAAAATATTTTTGTAGAATAAAACAAAGGTTTTAACGAAATTTTTTTGTATATTCTTATTTTTTGTATAATTTTGCCTTATTATTTTAAACATTTAATTTTCATTTACAAATTTCATTTCATACGATTATGGATAAAAACGATTTTTTATCACAACCAGAAGACATCAAAACTTCTTATTTAGTTATTTTAGCAGGTATTTCTTCTGCTGACCATCAAAATACTGACGCTGAAATTGCTTTTGTAGAGCAAATGAGTACAGCATCAGGAATTTCTGCTGATTCAAAACAAATTGTTACAAATGCTTTGAAAGATATTAAAAGTGCTGATTTGCCTTCACATTTGGCAAAATTCAAAACTAATGATATTAAATTTGCATTGACTTCTGATTTGTTAAATTTAGGATATGCTGATGGCACGCTTAGTGCTGACGAAACAAACGCAGTAAAAAGTGTAGCCACAGAATTAGGAATTTCTGCTGAACAATTTGATGCCTTAGCACAATACGTACAAACAGCTAACAAAGAAGCCACTAAAACCAATGGCGGAATCCCTGCACCACAAGCAGGCGAACCTTCTTTTTTGGAAAAAATAGGCTTAAAAAGCGTGTTTGATAAATTAGGAATCCCTGTTGGGCATTTTTTAACAGGTACTACTATCGCCGCTACTTTGGGAGCGGTTGCCTATATGATGTTGCAAAATTATACAAAACCTAATGCACAAGGCTCACACACAGGTACGTTAGGCGACACTTTGGGAAATTGGTTGGGTGGATTAGTAGGTGGAACGCCTGCGGCAGGACAACCTGCGGGTGCTAATGCGGGTATGCAAGGTATGATTTCAAATTTCTTTACAAGCGAAGCAGGTGCGGCAACTATTAACAATGTGATTAATAATGTAGCACAAGCCACTTCACAAGGAAAAGGACTTGGAAGCTTAGCCGAAATCGTTGGTGGCGGTATTCAACAAGGTATGTTACAAAATGTATTAGGCTCTTTGTTGGGCGGTGCGGTTAAAAAATAATATAAGAAAAATATTTTCTTAAAAATAACAAAAAAATCGTGTATGTATATTTTTTACTGCACGATTTTTTTTCAAATATATCTAAAATTTTTTTATAAAAATGTCATATATCATAGAAACTAATCAACTATCTAAAAAATTTAATATTGGTAAAAAAAACGAAATCGAAGTATTAAAAAATATCAATATAAAAATAAAAAATAATACAACTACTTTGTTAAAAGGTGCTTCAGGCTCAGGAAAAACAACTTTTTTGAGTATTTTAGGTGGATTGATGAAAGCAAGTGAAGGTGAATATATTTGTTTGGGTAAAAAAATATCACACTGGTCTGAAAAATTTTTAACAGATTTTAGAAGGCAAAATATAGGCATCATCTTTCAACAATTTCATTTGGTACAAGGTTTAGATGTTTGGACAAATATTGCTATGCCAGCCATTCCAACAGAAAAATCAAATCAAAAATTAAAAGAAAAAGTTGAAAAAATTGCCAAAGAAATTCAAATAGAACATAAATTATACGAAAAAATTGATACACTTTCAGGAGGAGAAATGCAAAGAGTAGCCATTGCAAGGGCTTTATTAAACGAGCCAAAGATTGTTTTAGCAGATGAGCCAACTTCCCAATTAGATTCTGAAAATTCTGAAAATATACTTCAAATATTTCAAAAATTAAAAGAAAAAGGAACAACCATTATTCTCACAAGCCACGATTCAAGAGTAGAAAACAATGTTTTGGTTGATGAAATAATACAGATGAAAGATGGAAAAATAATCTAATTTTATTAATGAAATTTTTATAAAAATAAAAAATCTATTTTAATTCGTATAAGTTAAAAAAATGGTAACTATTTAGGTTATTTTGGTGCAAGCGTGGACGCTTGCACCAGTTAATATCTCGTGCAAGCGTCCACGCTTGCACGAAATTCAAAATAATAATT
>RDXZ01000055.1 GCA_004293265.1 Bacteroidota bacterium
TAAATCAGGTAAATTCTCAACATTGCGAAAGTTTAAGTCAGCAATTTGATGATGTGGTGGTAAAAGTTGGTTCAAAAAGTCAATCAAAAGGTCTTTGTTCCCTTCTTCGCCAAAGAGTTTTTTGAAACCAAAATCAGTATATGGATTAATGTATTTTGCCATTGAATATTTTTTTTATTCTAAAATAATTTCACAAAGATAAAAAATAATTCTAAGATAACAAACAAAAAAGTTATCTTTTTTTGTAATATTTTTAAGAATTTAAAAGTAAAAAAATATCAAAAACATATTTTATTCATTTTTTTTCTTTAATAATTTTCAATATTTAAAATACTTTTTTTGTGTGAACATTGGAAATAAATTGAGCCAAACTTTCCGCAACTTTTTGTATAAATTTGATTTGGTAAGGTTTTATTTCTTGAAAAGACGCTAATTCAAATAAACCTAAAATCTCTTGATTGTTTTTAAAAGGAACAATTAAAAGCGACTTTGGTTTGGCTTCGCCCAAACCTGATGTAATCAAAACATAATCATCAGGAATTTCACGCAAATAGATAGTTTCACCTTCCTGCCAAGCTTGTCCTAACAAACCTTGTCCTTTTTCGATTTCTTTTTCCAAGAATTTCTTTTTTGTATAAGCATAAGTAGCCTTTAAATATAGTTTTTCAAATTTTTTTTCACCTTCTACCACAAAAAAACCGCCTTGATTAATTTCCAAATAATTGACTAATTCTTTCATAATTTCATCAGCCAATGTATTCAAATCATCAGAATATTTAGCGATAATTTGTCCGAATTTTGCCAAACCTTCATTTGCCCAATCTCTGATGCTATTTTCAATAAAAATATTTTTCAGACCTTCGCGCATATCGGCAAAAGATTTTCCTAAAATACCTTGTTCATCAAAAATTTTAAAATCGTGTTCAAACTCTCCTTTTTTTACTTCGTCTGTAAAATTTTTTATTTCATTCAATTCGTAGTTAAATTGATTAAATTGCAAGCTTATTTTTTCAAATTCATTCCAATAAGCAGGTTTTTTGTCAGGAATATTACCTTTTAACAAATCCTCTGTATAATTTTCTATGTTTTGAATATCTTTTTTGGTTTTAATATACAAAATATAACCAATCAAAACACTGATAAAAGTGGCAAACAAAGCACAAACAAGCCCTAACCAAAACCATAATTGATGTTGAGTTTGTGTTGAAAAAATTTGTGTGTTGTTATAAATGTTAATCTTTTCATTCAATTCACTTGAAGAAACCAATACATTTTCAAACAATGGTTTAACTTGTGTTTGGAATGTGTTAGCAAACGCAGGATAATGATAAATTTTTACTTTTCCACTTATATTTTCTAAAATAATTGGTTTAGTTTCTTGAATCGTTTTAAAAGTTGTTTGCAAAATTCTATAAATTTGTCTTATTTTTCTTGAATTTTGGTGCGAGGCTTCAATAATTGCTTCTTGTTTTGATTTTTGAGCATATTTTTCAATCGAATCCAAGTGTGGTAAAATCGTATTTGTCCACATTTTTTGAATCCTTGCTTGGATTAACTTAATATCTTCACTTTGAGAACGTTTATAAACAATTGATTGCAATAATTCCATCGATTCTATGGTCGAAGTTTGCGTAATTCGAATATTATCAATTAAAGGAAATAAAATTTTGGTATATAATTCATTGGAAGAATATTGAACTTGTGTTGTTTTTTGGGCTAAAAACCAACTAAATGGTAGTAATATTAGCCACAAAAACATAGCAACTATTCCCCAATATTTTAGACTTCTAAAATTTGTTAATTTTTGTATAGAAATGATTGAAAATTTCATTTTTGAGTTTAATTTTTTTTTATTATTTCAATAATCTTTCCAATTATTGTCAGTGAGTTTTGTTGTGGATATTTTTTATTTTTTTTAGGTTAGATTTAGTATTTTACTTAAAAAAACCTCATACAATTCGGATAATTTTCTATCCATTTGCTAATAATTTTTTGTGTATCACGATTATCAACCATTTTTTTGATATATTTTTTAGCATCTTCTATGTCAGTAATTGATTCAGATTTATCCATATATCCAAACCCCAAATATCGTCCATTTTCGACTAAAATCAGTCCATTTTCTTGGTGATTTTTTCCATTGGTAACAATTATAAAACTCTTTCCTGCGTATATATGTAGGCTTGCGATGGCTTGTTTTACTCTTTCATTATACGTTTCGGGGCTTTCTTCTTTGATGCAAGCCCCTTTACATTTTTTGACTTGGTAATCAAAACAAGCATTTTTTGTTCTGTATAATTGACATAATTTCATACATAATTCATATTTTTGTACCAAACTATACAAAATTCTTTTGGCTGTTTCGCTACTTTCTGCGACAACAATTGGAGAAAATGGTTGCTTAATTATTTTATCGACATAAAATTGCTGATAGCCGTTTTTATCTTCAAAACTAAAAATTCCAAAATAAAATCGACTTCTTCTTTGGGCTTTGTTAAACATTGGCGTATGTTTTTTGATTTCGTCAGATTCATATAATAACGCAATCAATTCACTTCCTGTAATTTCATAACTTATATCTGCCACACGATTTTTAAATTCAATCGTTTTTGAACTTTTGATATTGGTCGAAAAATGTGAAGCAACTCTTTGTTTGATATTATTACTTTTACCGATATAAATTATATCTCCATTTTCATCATAAAAATAATAAATTCCTGCTTCTTCGGGCAAAACATCAAAAGCATTTCTTTTTACTTTTGGAGGAAGATTTTTTGCTGTAATTTCATCTTCAAAAACCACAATATGCTCTTTTTCTGCGTCTTTTTCGAATAATTTTTGGAATAAAACTGCGGTTGCCATTGCATCGCTCATTGCCCTGTGTGCTTTTGTATGCTCGATTTGAAAATGTTTTGTCAAAGCACCTAAGCCATAAGTAGCAAGTCCCGGAAATATTTTTCGTGATAAACGAACCGTACACAAAGTTTTTCGTCTAAAATCAAACCCCAAACTTAAAAACTCTTGTCGAACAAAAGTATAATCAAAATGGGCATTATGTGCCACAAAAATTCTATTTTGAGTAATTTCAATGATTTTTTTTGCCACTTCATAAAATCTTGGTGCATCTTCGACCATTTTATTAGTGATATTTGTGAGTCGAGAAATATAATCAGGGATATATTTATCAGGATTAATCAAGGTTTGATATTCGTCAATGACTTCTTTTCCGTTATGCACCACTATTGCAATTTCCGTGATTTTATCTTCTGTAGAGCGTCCTCCTGTGGTTTCAATATCAACAATAGCAAATTCCATAATCTATTTTTTTTGTATAATTTTACAAAAATAGTGATAAATATTTTAAAAAAATAGAAAAAATGATTGTAATTTTATTTTTTTACACTATTTTTGCAAGAGATATTTAAAATAATATCACAAAATTATTTAAAAACATTGACTATCAATAGTTTATATAATTTAAACACATAAAAAAAAATTATGACTAAAAAACAAAAAATCGTTTTTCTTGTAGGATTGGGTGTGGCAGGTGCAGCCGCATATATTTGGTATAAAAATAAACCACCACAATTTAAAATCATTGATTTTAATCAAAAAGATAAAAGCGTAAAATGGCAATATGGAAATTTGGTAAATATATCAAAAGCAGGGCAAAATAATACTTATAGCAATTCAAATGAATCTGATTTTTATGTCAATGTAGGTCCGATTGAGCAAGAAGGTAGTGTAGTAGGTATGCGTTTCAATTTTTTAGGAAAAGACCAAAGAGAACCACAATTTGTTTATTTTCAATAAAAATAAAAAAAATCGTTAAAAATTCTAAAAATTTTTAACGATTTTTTTTAAATTTTTCAGAACCTCAAAAATTTTGTAAATAAAACTTCTACCAAACAAAATATTTGAAAAATAAACAAAAGTTTATTTTCAAATGTTATCATTGTATTGATTTATGATTTATTTTTTGTTTTGATAAGTTTTCAACAAAATCATAAACACTATATTTTTATTTTATTCGAAGAAAAAATGACAGAAAAAGATATTCTAAAAGCTTTATCTACCGTAGAAGAACCAGATTTGAAAAAAGATTTGGTAACTTTAGGAATGATAAAAAACATACAAATCACAGCAAATCGCGTCAGATTTACTGTCGTATTGACAACTCCTGCTTGCCCACTCAAAGAACTGATAAGGCAGAGATGCGAAAATGCGATTCATACACAAGTCGATAAAAATGCTGAAATTGAAATCGAAATGACTGCCGAAGTTACCAGTATCAGAAATCAAGGACAACTTTTGCCTCAGGTAAAAAATATTATTGCTATCGCATCAGGAAAAGGAGGAGTAGGTAAATCAACTATTACTGCTAATTTGGCTTTGGCACTTTCGCGTACAGGTGCAAAAGTGGGTATTATTGACGCTGATATTTCTGGTCCTTCGATTCCGATTATGTTTGGAGTTGAAAACGAAAAGCCTTATGTAAGACAAGAAAACGGCAAAAATTGGATTATTCCCATCGAACGTTTTGATATTAAAATTATTTCTATGGGTTTTTTAGCCCCTTCCGAAAGTGCTGTTGCTTGGAGAGGTCCGATGGCAAGCAAGGCTTTGATGCAATTTTTAGGAGATACAGATTGGGGATATTTAGATTATTTATTGATTGATTTACCACCCGGGACGGGCGATATTCATATTAGTTTGACGCAAGCTTTGCCGCTTACAGGAGCAGTAATCGTTACGACTCCTCAAAAAGTAGCGTTGGCTGATGCCTTAAAAGGCGTGGCAATGTTCAGACAACCGGGTACAAAAGTGCCTATTTTGGGCTTGGTAGAAAATATGGCGTATTTTACTCCTGCGGAATTACCTCAAAATAAATATTATATTTTTGGGCAAGATGGTGGCAAAAAATTTGCCGAGAATAATGTTTTATCTTTTTTGGGACAAATTCCTTTGGTACAAAGTATTAGAGAGTCAGGCGATATCGGTATTCCTGCAGTAGCAAATGCTGAGCCAGCCACAATGGAAGCATTTGAAGAATTAGCAAGAAATGTGGCACAACAAATTGCTATTGTGAATGCTGAAGAAAAATAATTTTACTTTTTGTTTTTGGATATATCTATGAAAATATTGAAGATAAAACTCAGGATAAAACTTAGGTATATTCAAAAACAAATTATTCATCTAAGGGAATAAGTTCGAAATCAATACCCGATTCTGCAATTAAATCTTCTGCATCTTCGAGCATATCTGTATCATTTTCACGATAATACCATTTAATTTCTACTTTTCCTCCATTTTCTTGGTAGCTTTTTAGTTCTTTGAGAATAATTAAAATACTTTTAGAACTACTACTATTCATATAAGTTAGTTTTATATCAAAAAATAAATTGCCTTTTATATCCGCAATGTAAGTTTGAATCCATTGTCTGATGGGTTGATAAAAAGAATAGGCATCTTCTACGTGTGATTCGCCTTCTATGCTACATTTACCTGTATTTAGTTCAAAAAAGACTCTTGGTACGTAATAAATTCCTCTTTTTCCTTCTATGTCTAAATCTTTAAGATGTGTCATTTTATTGTAGTTGTTGAATTTTTTAATTGATATATTTACTATTAGTCATTATTAACGGCAGATACAACACAAGTCAGTGTAAAAAAAAATATTTGATCTTCTATTTTAATTGAATCCACTAATAATGGGTTTCCAGAGGTTAAAATAGATTTAATTAAACCAATTCCTGCTCCAGATTCTTTTTCATTTTTAGCAGAATCAACTCTTTGTTCTCGTTTGAATTGTCTTAACTCATCGTAAGGCAAATTATTAAGATATTCTAATTTGGCTTTTAGTTTAATCAAATCATTTTCTCTGATTAAATTTCCTGTTGAAAACGAAAAACCTCCTTCATTGGCACTCAAAATTATTAAACCAACTGATTCTTTTGCATGCTCATTGGTCAAATAATTGTCTGCGGCATAATAAATTTGATTTTGCACCAATTCAATGAATATAGAAAAAAGTTTTCTATTATACACTTCCTCAATATCTAATTTTTGTCTAATATCTTCACACATTTCCATCAAAACGGTATCATTTACTGCTCCTTTATATGAAAACAGAACGTTATCGTCATCTCTGATGCGATTATAATAATTAAAAAAATTAACTGAATTGTTCATATTTTCTTATTCAATTTATAAAATTACTACAAAATTAAATCTTTTTTTTGAAATTACAAAAAAAATATCGAAATTTTTTCATATAAAATGGGTATTGATAACAATAATAAATAAATAACTATCTCATTGATTTGTTGTAATGCCCCCAAACAATCTCCAGTATAACCACCTAAAAACTTTGAAAAATAATTTGCCCAATAAATTCTGCTTGCTTCTATTGCAAAAATAATCAAAATAAAAATATAATAATCAGGTAAAAATAATAAAACACTTAAAAAAGCGATAAAAGTTGAAAATATATAATCAAATAAAGGCATTTTTTTGGCAATTGGTTTTGATTTCGAACTCTCGTCTAATCTTGCATATTCATATCTAAAAATAACGGTAGTGGCTGTCCAACGACTCAAGATATGTGCTACTAATAAGCCAAAAGGTGCATTTGAACCTAATTTTACTAAACAAATCCATTTCAAAGATAAAATCATTATCAAACCAATTGTTCCATACGCGCCCATACGCGAGTCTTTCATAATTTCTAAAATCTTTTCTTTTGTCCAACCTCCACCAAAACCATCGCACATATCAGCAAAACCATCTTCGTGAAATGCACCTGTAAGCAATAAAGAACCACATATACTTAACAAAACTGCAATTTCGATAGGAAATATCTCGACTGTTATCCAACACATCAAAGCACTTATTCCGCCTACAATCCAGCCTATAGAAGTAAAATATTTCGTAGATTTATTGAGTGCATCTTCAGAATGGTCTATCCAATTTGGGCAGGGTATTCTGGTATAAAACATAACTGCGGTTAGAAAATATTGTAATTCTTTTTTCATTTAAAATAAAATGATAGTTGTTGTGAATTGCAAAGATAAACAATTTTCAAATATATATTTTAAAACAAAGTTATATTTTTCGTTTTTATAAATATTTTTTGAGCCAAAGAAATAAAATAATGAAATATTTTTTCGAAAAATAAGTTTTAACTACCTAAAAAATATTTTTTGTACCAATATTGAAAAACAATAATTCCCCAAACTCTTGCGTGTGCATCAGCAGGATTATTCGAAAATAATTGTTGTTTGAGTTCTTGAATTGCTTTTACAGAAAATATATTTTGTTCTTTGATAAATTCATCATTCAACCATTCATTTTCTATTTTGCTTTTCAAATCTGTTCTAAACCATTTTAACAAAGGCACTTCAAAACCATGTTTGGGACGTTTGTATAATTCAGGTGGTAAATCATTTCTGAAAGTATCTTGCAATATTTTTTTACGCATTTTTTTATCAATTTTCATATTGACAGGTAATTGGCTCACAAAATCCATCAAACGCACATCTAAAAATGGACAACGAATTTCCAAAGCATTTGCCATCGACATCAAATCAACTTTTGTGAGCATATCCGAAGGCAAAACTAATCCTAAATCAGTTCTCAAAACTTCATTAAAAGCATTTTCATTTTTATTTTCGTTGTCAATAAATTGCAATATAAAATCTTTATCTTGTTGATAATCATTGATTTCAGGTCGAAAATCATTGCTCAACAAATCAAGTGCATTTTTTTCAGAAGCAAAAGTTGCCCATTGCCAATATCTTTCTTTTGCTGTTAATTTTCTTCCTTCTGCAAATCGTTTGAATTGGCGTATTTTATTGCTCAAAAAACCATTTCTTGATTGTGGTAAGGCTTTCCAAAGTGGCAATAATTTTTCGACAATCGAGGCTTTCCAATCATTAGACCTCGCCAAAAATTCTCCCGAATGTTTTTGATAACCTGAAAATAATTCATCAGCACCATCTCCTGAAAGTGCCACTGTAACTTTTTTCTTGGTATATTTACTCAAAATATTGACTGCCAAAGCCGAAGAGTCCGCAAAAGGTTCATCGATATAATCTAAAACTGAATACAAATCTTGATACAAATCTTGATTTGTCAATGAAAAAACAGTATGTTCAGTTTTGTATTTATCAGCTACTAATTTTGCATATTTTGTTTCATCAAAAAAAGGTTCATCTTTGTAGCCAATCGAAAAAGTCAATAATTTTTTGGTGTGTTGAGAAGCCAAAGCGGTGATGACAGACGAATCAATGCCACCACTCAAAAAACAGCCCAAAGGCACATCAGCAACCATTCGAAGTTGAATCGAATCATCTAATAATTCTCTGAGTTTTTTTTGTGCTTCTTCGTATGAAATTGTTAAATTTATTGTATTGGTAGCAGGCAATTCGTAATATTTTTCTTTGGTATGTTCTCTTTTTTTTATTTTGAGAAAATGTCCTGCTTCCAATTTTTTCACGCCCTCAAAAATACTTCTATTTTGAGGAATATAATTAAATTGCAAATATTGATACAAAGCAATTTTATCTATTTTTTTAGGAATACGATATTTTAGCAAGGCTTTCATTTCTGAAGCAAAAACTATTTTATCATCATCTTCAAAATACAAAAGCGGTTTGATTCCATATCTATCTCTGACCAAAATCATTTCATTTGTTTCATTATCATAAATAGCAAAAGCAAAAAAACCATTCAATTTTTGAAAACTATCAGTCCCCCATTGCATATAAGCCTTTAAAAGTACTTCAGTATCAGATTCGGTTCTAAATTGATGTCCTAAATTTTGTAATTCTTGGCGAATTTGTTTATAATTATAAATTTCACCATTAAATATAATTGTAAATCTTTTATTTTCATCTTGAAAAGGTTGATTAGATTCAGCATTGAGGTCAATAATTGCCAATCTTGCATGTCCTAAATTCACAAAATATTCAAGGTGAGAATCTTGAAAATCAGGTCCTCTTTGTTTTAATTGCTCCAAAGAAGCCTGTAAAAAAATGCTGGAAATACGTCCAACTTCGTTGTATGAATAAATACCTGTAATGCCACACATATTTTTTTGGTTAATGAAAATAGATATTTTTTTAGAATACAAAAACGTTTATTTTTTTGGAAATAAACGTTTTTATGTTTTTTATTGATTTTTAATAATTTTTTCTACTTCTTCTTTGCTCATATTCAAACTATCAGCAATATCAGACAAGGAAATTTTTTTTTGATGCAGTTTCAAAACAGATTTCTGACGTTCAAGATTGTATTTTTGAATTTCGTCTTCATATTTCTGACGTTCAGCCTCATATTTTTGACGCTCCTCTTGTTGTCCTTCTTTAAAACGAATATCGTTTTTTAAATCATATACAAAAGCCATATTATTTATTTTTTGTTTAATTACTTCTTGTAAATTTCTCAAATTAGATAACATTTCCAATTGCTGCACATATTTTTGTTGATTTGTTATATCTATCTCAACAGAAATAATTTTTTTAAGAATTTTATCGATAATTTTTTCAGCATTTTCACCTTTATAATTGGCTAATATACCCAAAATAACCACTTCTGGAATATTAGACTCGATAAAATAACCAATATCAAAGTCTTGAAAATTAATCAAATTATATGTAAAATCCAAATTATTATCTTTGATAAAAGTTTTCATTTTTGATGTTCCTTTTCCTAAATATATAACGTATTGTTGAATAGGAATAGTGTATTTTAATCTCAAAAAACCTTGATAAAATAACATTCTATTTTGCATTTTCAAATTATCTTGCGATTGAAATTCAAGATGTAAAATAAAATCATCTTTTTTATTTTGATGAAGTATTTTTCCCAAAAAATCTGCTTCTACTTCTAATGTTTTTTGCAAACTTGTTGGAATATACTCTATTTTTTTATTTTCAATGTCTATTCCAACCATTTGTTTCAAAAAGGGTTTGATAGTCTGAAAAATATTTTCTTTCAAAATTTTATCATACGCATTGGCATATTCTTGTTTTTTATTAGCCATTTTTTTCTTTTTTATATTTATTTTAACTCGAATGGTCTGCTATTATTTTCCAAGAATTATCAATTTTTCTCCAAATCAACGTAAAATGTCCTTGCAAAATAGATTTATCTTGTCTTTCTATTTTCCATTTACCAATCATAAAAGCATTTTTTTTGTTAATAAATTGAAAATGTAAAATAGAAAATATAAGTTTTCCTTTTGCTTCAGGTGTGGCATAATTTTTTTGATAATTTTGTAAAGTATTTTTCCAACCATACGTAATACCATTTTTTCCAACAAATTGAAGGCTGTCATTTTTCCAATATCCGTCCATAAATTTTTCCAAATCGCCACTATTCCAAGCCTTTTCTTGTTCGTTCATAATTTGAAAAATAGCATTTTTTTCTTTGTTTTGGGCAAAAATTAAAGTATTATATCCTATCAAAATAAGAAATAAAACAAGTCTTTGATGGTTTTTCATAAGTTTTTTTGAGTACTATTTTTCCTTTTCTTCTTTTGAATCTCTTTCTTCTTTAGGTTGATAAGTAAAAGGGGACAAACAACCATATTGTTTGTTAATTTTTGTTTTGGGTTCGGGATACTTTTCGGCTTTGAAAGGAAGTTTTGAATCTGCATATAAACTTTGCATAAAAATACCAAAAACGGGCAAAGCAGTTTGTGAAGCCTCAAAATCGGAACTTCTAAATCTAATCCGATGGTCATCACCACCCACCCAAACACCTGTAACTAACTTTGGAGTCAAGCCGATATACCAGCCGTCAGCATAATTGGAAGAAGTTCCAGTTTTTCCACCAATTTCATTACCTTTATCAAACAACAAATTGAATTCCCATAAGGCTTGCGAAGTTCCTTTTTGTTCTTGCATAGTTGCTTTAAACATATCAGTCATCAAAAAAGCAGTTTCTTGACTCATTACTCTGCGTTTTGTGGGGGTGGCTTTATAAATTGTATTTCCTGCTTTATCTTTTATTTCTGCAATATATTGCGGTTCTATCCAAACGCCATCATTCATAAAAGAACTATATGCACCGACCATTTCGTATAAAGAAACTTCTCCAGAGCCTAAACCAATCGAAGGCACAGACTTTAAAACGCTTTTTATACCCATTTTTTTGGCACGTGTATAAACAGAATCCCAAGAATATTTTTCGGTTAATCGTGCTGTGATTGTATTTTTAGAGGTTGCCATTCCTTTTCTCAAAGTAATATCTCCATAAGCATATTCAAAATCGCTATTATTAGGAGTCCAAGATTTATCTTCTCCATTTTCTTTATAAAAAACGGTTACAGGTGCATCGAGTAATTTATCACATGGAGCCATTCCACGCTCAAAAGCCTCTGTATATACAAAAGGTTTGAAAGTAGAACCGGGTTGTCTTTTGGCTTGAAAAACGTGGTCAAACGAAAAATAATCATAATTAATACCACCTACCCAAGCTTTTATGAAGCCTGTTTGTGGGTCTAATGAAAGTAAACCTGTCTGCATAATTTGTAGTGTATGTTTGACAGAATCCAAAGCAGAAATTGTAGAATCTTTGCCTCCTTCCCAAGTAAAAATTTTCATTTTACGTTTTTCTTTCATTTTTACTTTTGCCAAAGAATCTTTATTTGTTTTGAATAAAGAGGCAAAAGGTTCCATTTTTTTTAAAATTTCGGTAGGATAGTCATCAGCACTTTTGCCACTTTCGTTGGGAAGTTGCCAAGGTGCTAAACCAAAATTTCCCCAGTGAGCATAAAATCTATCTTGTAAATTTTTTAATTTTAATTGCACTGCTTCCTCCGCGTGCTTTTGTATGCGTGAGTCGAGAGTGGTATAAATTTTTAATCCGTCTGTATAAAGGTCATAGCCGTTTTCGTCACACCATTTATTCAAAAATTTCATAGCAGAAGTTTTAAAATAAGGAGCAATTTTGGCGGTTGATTTTTCAATTTGAACATTTAATCCTAATGATTTTTTTGATGCTTTATTGGCTTGTTCTTCTGTGATGAACAAATATCTTTTCAATTGTTTGATAACAATATTTCTACGTTCTAAACATTTATCAGGATGTAAAATTGGATTATAAGAAGTGGTCGCTTTCAAAATCCCGATTAACATAGCAGATTGTTCGATATTTAATTCGCTTGGTTTTTTGTTAAAATATGTTTTTGAGGCGGTTCTGATACCATAAGCACTATTTCCAAAATCAACGGTGTTTAAATACATCGTTAATATTTCATTTTTTTCGTACTTAAATTCTAATTTTACGGCTGTAATCCATTCTTTTAGTTTAGAATTTAATGTTTTTACAATTGGAATATAGGCTAAAAAACCATCAGAAGTTTCTCTTGTTTTAAATAAATTTTTGGCTAATTGTTGAGTGATTGTGCTTGCACCACGTTTATCACCTGTGATAGTTGAAACCAAAGCAGAAGCCAAAGCGGAAAAATCTATACCATAATGTTGGTAAAATCTAATATCTTCGGTCGCTAAAAGTGCATCAACTGTTATCTTTGACAAATCTTTGTATTCAACAGGAGTTCTGTTTTCGATAAAATATTTTCCTAATAAAACTCCATCGCTGGTATATATTTCGGAAGAAGCAGTGAGTTTGTTTTCTGTTTTGCTAATATCAGGCATTTTGCCAAAAAGCCATAAAAAATTGACTTCAATAGCAAAAATTGTAAAAGTAATTAAGACAAAAAACATAATCAATAAACTTAGTGATTTTTTCCACCAAGCCATTGCTTTAAAAAATTTCCAATTAAATATCGTATAAAAAAATATTTTTTTACGAATTTTTCCTAAAAAATGCCAAAACTGTTGCACAAAATTATTTTTAAAAAAAGAAGATAGAAAAAAAGAAGATAAATGTTTTTATTATTTCGAGGCAAATTTAATTCAAATTATTGAAAATCACAATCTTTTTTATAAAAAATAATAAAATTCAGTAAAAATTATTATACACCACTTGGTCGCTTGCACCAGTTAAAGTTCAATGAACATAAATCTCCATATATAAATTTATTTTTAAACCAATTTATAAATATAAAAAATTGATAATCAATTGATTATATCTAAATTAAAAAAAATTAAGATAAAAAATATTGTTTGTATTTGTAACAAGGAAAAAAAATGTTTATTTTTGCAAAACTGATTTTAAATTATTTTTTTTAGTAATTATGAGAGTTTTCATATTTTTATTCTTTTTTTGTTTTATTTTATTAAGTTGTGGCAAAGAAACAATGTTGTCAAAAGGATACCACAATTTGACTTCAAGATACAACCCATATTTTTTTGCTAATATGCGTATGGACTCCATCGAAAAAGCAATTTATGACAGCAAAAAAGAAGATTATAACCGAATTTTAGATGTTTCTCCTTTTCCTGAGGATACAACCGCACTCAAAACTTATGACAAAAAATCAGAAGATTGTTTTAAAAAAGCAGGAATTATATACAATAGACACGAAGACGGTGATTTTTTAGACAAAGCATTTATTATCATTGCAAAATCTTGGTTTATGATGAGAAAAAATGACCAAGCCATCAATACACTCAAATACGTCAATACAAAAGCAAAAAATGATGAAGATAAATCGTGGGCTTTGATTGAATTATTAAAAATTTATGTCCGAACCAAAGATTTTAAAGCTGCTGAAGTTACTTCTAATACATTGTTAAGAAAAAAAATGAACAAAGATTTGCAATGGAAGTTTTATATTGCCAGAGCAGATTTGTATAGAAAACAAAATAATTATTTAGAAACAGCCAAAAGTTTGGGTTCTGCGGTCAAATTGATGCCAAGAGGAGAATATCGTGGACGTATGTTTTTTATTTTAGGGCAGTTATATCAACAATCAGGCAAACAAAATTTGGCAAAAGAAAATTATTCAAAAGTTTTAAAAAATAATCCTCCTTATGAAATTGATTTTTATGCCCGATTGTATAGAGCGCAAACCACAGATTTGAATGGTGAAAAAGACGTTAAAAAAGTAGAAAAATATTATAAAAAATTGCTTAGAGATGAAAAAAATAAAGAATATGAAGATAAAATTTATTACGAAAAAGGTCTTTTTGCTTTGCGTAGCAATGATATTCCAAAAGCCATCAAACATCTAAGAACTTCTATCAGGTATTCAAAAAATCCAAATCAAAAGGCTTATTCTTTTTTAAAGTTAGGAGAACTTTCTTATAATCCACTCAAAAAATATGAGGAAGCAAAAATGTGTTATGATAGTGCATTGAATTTTTTGCCAAAAACCCACGAAGATTATAAAAATGTAGCACGCAGACAAAAAAATTTAGAAGAGTTTGTAAAACATCTGACTACTTATAAAACAGAAGATAGTTTGCAAAAAATTGCAAAAATTCAACCTGATTCGATTCGTAATTTATATATTGACGAAAAATTATATTGGCAAGAATCAAAAGCACAAGACGAACTCGATAGCCTACAAAGATTGGCAGAGGAGGACAAAAAAAGAAAACGCTCAGGCAATACCGAAGGCTCATCTTTGGGAGAAATAGCCACAGATATTAGTGCCAAAGGAGGTACAAAATTTTATTTCTCCAACACAAGTGCCATTTTAAATGGACAAAAAGAGTTTTTCAAAAAATGGGGAAATAGACCTTTAGAAGACAATTGGAGAAGGTCTGTCAAACCAGTCCCTACTACTATTGATTCACTGCAAACCGAACCACCACAAACCAACGTCAGAATTGACCAAGCACAATTACGACAACAAACTATTAAAAAAAGAGTGGAAGAAAAACGAAAAGAATTGATTAAAAAATTACCACAAACTCCTGAGGAATTTAAGGCTTCGAGTGATAAAGTGGAAGTGGCTTTGTTTGAATTAGGACGAATTTATAGATTGAAGTTACAAGAACCACAAAATTCTATCGATATTTTTGAAATTCTTTTACAACGTTTTCCTAACACAAAACCTGAACCTGAAGTGTTATATTCTTTGTATTTGAACTATAAAGATTTAGGAAAAACAAGTGATGCAGAAAAATATAAACAAATTTTGATAACTAAATCTCCTAATTCGTCTTTTGCAAGAATGTTGTTAAATCCTGATTATCTCACAGAAGCAAGGCAAAACGATACAAAAGTCAAAGAATTATATGGCAATGCGTATAATAATTTTAAAGTCGGAAACTATCAAGAAGCGAAAACTTACCTCGATGAGATTTTTAGTAAATACAAAGAAAACTTGATAGATGACAAAGTAAGTTGGCTTAAAATTATGGTGAGTTATAAATTAAATCCAAATAAAGTAGAACTACAAGCAGATACTGAAGATTTTATCAAAAAATATCCTGATAGTAGTTTGATTCCTTTATTAAATCCTTTGTTAATCAACTTGAAAAAATAGAAACATCAAAAATTTTGATGACTATCTTATCATAAAAAAGAGGTTATCCTTTTTGGAAAACCTCTTTTTTTTATAAACAAACGTAATTATTTACGTTTATTTGGTAAAATATGCTACATTTTTATTTTTCGTATAAATTTTTGGTAGGACTATAAACTTAGTTTAAAGGTTTGCCTTGATAAAAATCTAATACTTTTTTTCTGAATAAATAATCATATTTTGAACGAATTAAATCGGTAGAAGCATTATCACGATTGATGCGTGAAATAGTAAAATCTGCCAAGTTTGATGCACCTGCATTATATCTTTTTTCCTGAATGGCAAAAGATTGTTGTTGTGCTTCTGCTTGCGTAGAACGTGCTGTGAATGTGTTGTAAGCCGAAAGTGCATCAACATAAGCTTGCTCTATGGTTTGTCTTAGTTGATTGCGAACTAATTTTGATTGCAATTCTGCATTACGTAAATTGATGCGAGAGTTAGCAATATTATTTTTTACCTGTCCTTGATTAAAAATAGGAATATTCAAAGAAAATCCAATTTGTTGGCGAAAGTTATCCGCCACTTGCTCTGCAAAATGATAATCTTCTACGGTTCTAATTCCTGAATTAACCACACTATTGACAGGCAAAGTAGGGTCATTGTTCACAAAACCAACGATTGTATTAAAAGTAATAGGTTGAAAACCAAATTTTTTAGTGGCATTCGAATAACCTGAAAACAAAGTTCCGTTCAAGTTCAAAGTGGGTAAAAGACCTCCTCTGGCGATTTCAATGCTATACATTCTGCTTTTAATTGTTTCATCTGCACTTTTGATATTAGGCATGATTGCTTCAGCAGATTGATAAATTTGTGCGGGTGTTTCGGCGATTTGTGTTACTTGTAAATTATCAATATTTACATTTTCTATTTCAAATTGTTCATCAGCGGGCATATTCATTTGTTGTTGTAAACGAACTTTTGCTAATAAAATTTGATTTTTTGCATTGGTAACGGCTAAATTATTGTTGGCTAAGGTTGCTTTTAAATTGATTAAATCTCCTTCGGCTACCGCACCTGCTTTAAATAATTTTTCGGTTCTTTCTAATTGCGTTTGAGTAGAATTTACGTTTTTTTCTGCTACCAATAATAGTTCTTTTGCTTGCAAAACATTCAAATATTCTAAAGCAACATTCAAAGAAACGTTATTTTTAGCTTGTTCAACATTTAATTTAGCAATTTCGATTTCTTTTTGATTGCGTTTGATAGTGTTTTTGGTCTGAAAGCCATTAAATAAATTAACACTTGCTTGCAAAGCGAAGTTATTTGAATTGACTTGTTGATTGACAAATTGATTCGTAAATGGATCTACTGAACGTCCAAAGTTATAATTTTGAGAAGCATTTGCGTTCAAAGTTGGGTATCTTACTAATTTAGATTGGTCTAAATTATTTTGATTGGTTTGTACTGCTAAATCATTTTGCATAATTGTAATATTATTTTTTTGTGCAAAATCAATACAAGATTGTAGATTCCAAACATTTGTAGTTTTTTCTTGTGCTTTTGCTTTTTTTGTACCAATAAAAAACCAAATACAAATAAGCAAAAGCC
This sequence comes from Bacteroidota bacterium, assembly GCA_004293265.1. Lineage (GTDB taxonomy): Bacteria > Bacteroidota > Bacteroidia > Cytophagales > Microscillaceae > RDXZ01. The sequence goes on from RDXZ01000055.1 coordinate 16,997, forward strand.
AAGGTAAGATATAAGATTGTTTTGGTATTCTCGAATTTTTCATAAAAAATATTTAAAAAAATGGATATATGTTGTATAAAATATAATACAATGTTTTTTATTTTTATTATTTGTGATTGAATAAATTAAAATATTACAAAAAAAATAAAAAAAATCTTTTTTATATACTTCTATTCAAAACATACTACTATGTAATACATATAACTAAAAGGTTTCAAAAAAGTTTCAAAAAAACTAATTATTTTTTTAAATTTATTGATATTAAATTGATTGGAATATTTTTTATTATATAACTAATTGATTATCAATTGTTTGTGCGTGAATTTTATAGTGTTATATTTGTAATGTTATTTTGATTTTACTCAATAGGATAGGTTTTTATACCCTATTTATTAAAGTCGTTCGTTGGTAACATTACAAATATAGCACTGCCAAAAACTACTGCAAATCGCTTGCTTTTCTTGGCAAAATTTGTCTTGTTGTAGTAAAAACTGAAGCAATGCCTTTCACACTTAGATTAGTACCTGCGGGTAATACGGTGCTTGCCCACGTTACACCTGTTCCACTTCTAAAAGTAGTTGTATTTGTACCATCAGATATTTGAACATTACCACTATTGCTTGCATAAGTCAAAGTTCCGTTTGCAGTTGGAAAACGAGCATTTGTAACCATTACCAATTGAGATTCATATAAACCACTTGTAATTTCAGGAATAGTAACCGTTCTAAACGTAACAGGTGCAGTACCTACTTTGGTTGAATTAGTCAAAGGAATACCACTTGTATTACCTGCTTGCAAGGCATTGAATAAAGTTAATGGTTGTCCTTGTAAACTGACTTCTATCTCATCGCCTTCTGTATAAGAATGTGCCGCCGCAAAACGCACCGTAATTCCTGCACTTCCATCTTGCATAGTCAAATTTTGTGCATTAAAATTAGTACCTGTACCACTGATAGACGTTACCACGCCTCTGATTTTGATAGATGTTGTGATGTTGGTGGGGCTTGATGTAAACAATGCTCTTACATCTGCAATATTGGTGCGTGTACCCGGAATTACGACAATTGGCGGAACAACTACACATCTTTCTGCTGTCAAACCACTAAAATCTTTTTCTAATACAAGGTTAATTTGTCCTGTTGTACCAAATTTAGACGCTCTGCCTCGTATCGAACCAAAGCCATTGGGTACTTTTGTATTTGAATAATTAGAATCAAAAGTAGTAAAAACAACCAGTGTATTTCCTTGACAATCTTGTAAAGTTCTACTTCCACCACCATTTCCACTCGTTCCATTAAAAACTCTGCTGGTATCTGTGGGAATAAATTGCACGCCATCAACCTGCACATAAGAACCAACATATTTATCAGGAATTGTTTTTAATTCCATTAACGAAACAATCTGTGCAGTTGGTTCAGGTTCTACTTTGTCAGCACAACTATACAAAACAAAAGATGTTAAAATAATAAAAGTAAAAAATAAAATATTTTTTTTCATATCTATATAAAATTAAGAATTATTGAATTTAATAAAAACCTAAAGGTTTTAAAAATCTTATAGGTTTGATAAACAAAAATTATGGTAAATCACTTGGATTGCGTGGTTGTATTTGTCTTGATAAACCATTTCTTGCCGCGATTCCTTTGATATTCACTGCGCCAGTTGGCAAAGCAGTGCTTGAAAAAGTAGCAGAAGTATTGGTTCTACAAACTGCTGTTGAAGTTCCAACACTAAAATTCTTATTCCCTGAATAAGTAAAAGGAGTTACCGTTTCAAAAGTTACGCCATTGATTTGTACCAATTGAGATTCAAAAGCATCTGAATTGAGTTGTGCAATCGTAATCACTTGTGGAGTAGGCATCGGATCAACTACGCCCAAATCGGTTATATCAGTTGGTGAAAGATTTGCGATTTGCATCTGGTCGTTAAATTGGGCTACTAATTTTCCTAATAAATTTATTTCTACGGTTTCTCCCATCAAATATGGAAAAGGATTACCTGCCGCTGTTGCGGCACTTAATCTAAATGTAATTCCACCTGTGGCATCTTGTACTACAAAATTTTGTCTTTGTGTAGAAGCACCTGTTACATTATTAGCACTCCAATCAGAAATCACAACGCCACGAATTCGCAATGCACCAATTGGGTCAGAATTTACACCTAATTTTCTAATATTAGCAATCGTTTCTAAGGTTGTAGGGCAGACAGTAGGGACAATATTACATCTTGGGTTGGTCATACTCGAAAAATCTCTTTCTTTGGTAATGTTTAATTGTGCTTCTCCTGTGGGACTTGTGCTAATTACTCCTCTAAAAGTTCCATTTCCGCTGGGTACAATAGCACCTACAAAAGAAGAAAGTACATCAGTATAAATAGTAAATGTATTTCCAAAACAATCTTGTAATACTCGAGTCGCTACTCCATTTGGATTTGTAAGATTAGAACCTACATAAGAACCGCCAAAAAATTTTCCTATGTCAGTACTAATAAATTGAACATTATCAATTCTGACGTATTTTCCTTTATATTTGTTAATATTACCTTTCAAATCACAAAGCGTAACTAATTGTCCGTCAGAAACTACTTCGTTATCTTTTCCGCAAGCGGTTAAAAATATAACTGCAATGAATAGAATAAGAAAAAAATTAAAATATTTTTTCATAAATTTTTTATTTATTTTTTTTAAATGAATATACTATATTTTTATTTAAAAAGATGAAATATATATTTTTAAATATCATATTTCATCTTTTTATTTTTTAGATTAAATCGACATTGTAGCAGTGATGCTATATGTTCTTCCAAAATAATATTGAGAAAATGGTGATAAATAGCCGGGCGTTGGTTCGTTAGAATCAATAATAAAACGTCTATCTGTAATATTGTTTAAGTTGATTCTTAATTGGAACGTAGAGCGAGTTTTTTTATCTAATCTCCAAGATTTTCCCATAAAAATATCAAAAGTAATTGCTTCAGGCAAAGGTCTTAAGGCATTGACATAAGAATCATTGGTCAAACGAGTTTCTGCATTGAAATCAGAATACAATCTTGCATAATAATTTCCATTTACGCCTACATACCAAAATCTTTTGCCACGATAACGCAAATTGATAGAAGAAGTAGTTTGAGGAACTCCGCCTACTTTTAAATTATCAGCATAAATAGTGGCGTTGGTTGCCAAAGGAACAGAACTAACAGGGTCAGTCAAAACTTGTGCCGTTGGATTGCCTAAATATCTCCAATCACCCAAAGAAAACATACCTTGTACGGCTAATGCAGGCATTGCTTGCCAATTAAAATCTACTTCAATACCTCTATGCAAAGCATTTACATTAGACAATTGAAAGTTTACAAAATCTGAAACATTGCTAAATTGGCTTGTTAAAAATCCTTGTGTATAAGAGTGATTACGCCATTCTGTGTGATAAGCATTGACATTGATGGCTAATTTGGGAGCGCGATAACCATATCCTAATTCTATTGATGAAATTTCTTCGCTGTTCAAATTGCCGCGAACTAAATTGGTTACACGATTATCAACAAAAGCATTTTGGAAAAATGGTGCGCGTGTAAAACGACCAACATTTAAAAATACGTTATGACGACCTGTGATTTTGTAATTAGCACCTGCTTTGAGTGTATAATTATTAAAAGTATAAAGTGGAGAAAGTCCTAACGAATTATCAGGATATTTTCCGTTCCAAACTTTTCCATTGCGTTGAAAATCATTATAAACATAATTGGCAGTCAAAAACAAATCTAAATTTTTGATAGGAGAGTATTCTGCCTGCACAAAAGCACCTAACCAACGCACAGTACCATTATAATCATAACCAATTCTATCACCTTCTCTGGCTGTTCTGTTTGGTATTTGTAAATTATTATCAGAATTATTATTATTTCTATCTACATCTAACCAAAAATCTCCCCCTAATAAATTATTGACTTTTTGATAGTGAAAACCGCGATACCAACGCCAATCAAGCCCTGCTGTGATACTTAATTTATCATTAATATCAGCATTCAAAGTAGTGATAGCCCCTGCCCATTGATGATTATTGACAGATTCGCGAATAATATATTGAGAACGATTCCCTGAAAGAGGTAAACCTGAACCATTGGCATTTTGAATAGTTATAAAATTGGCTCTATTTTTAGTTTCTAATACATCAAAATTTATCTGAAAATTATCAGGATTGCTATTAACTGTAGTAGGATTAGGTAAAATATCAAAACGAAGTCCTGTAGAAGTTCTATCTAATGCACTTCCACCTGCATCAGCCCAAGAATAATACAAAGCAGTTGAAAGAGTCAATTTACTTGTAATATCCCAATAATGATTGAAAGAAAACATAGGTTTGCTACTTCGGTTTATGTTGGCATTCATTTTTCCGCCTCTATAAGTTCCCCAATTTGGATTGTAAGTGGTTCGTCCTACGGTGGCATAATTTTCATCGGTAGCACGTCCACCTCTGGCATTATTTTGCAATACTCCAAAACCTGTGAGCATAAATTGATGGTTTTTTACTCTTTTATGGACAGATAAAAAATAACTCCAAGAATCAGCATTTGTTCCTTCTCTAAAACCATCTCCCCAACGGCGTGCTACTACCGCAGTTGCCGCCCAGTCGCTTTTTGATAATCCTGTAGAATAACGCCAAGTGGTTGCGTGTTGAAAAGCACGATTAGAAAATGTTTGGGACATTCTTGCACCACGTCTATGTTCTGCGGGGTTGGTAATGATATTCATTGTTCCGCCGACTGAGCTAATGGCTAATTTACTTACCCCTAAACCTCTTTGTACTTGTTGATTACGGGTTACATCTTGCAAACCATTCCAGTTTGCCCAAAAAACGCGTCCATTTTCCATATCATTGACAGGAATACCATTGAACAAAGTGGCAGTGTTTTCAGAGGTAAATCCACGCACTCGAATTTGGGAATCGCCCCAACTTCCTCCGCCAGTGTTCACGAACACGCCCGGTGTAGATTTAAGCATTTCGGGGAAGTCTTGTGAACCCATTTTTTCTTCGATTTCTTGTTGTGAAATAGTAGCAATAGGGGTTGGTGGTTGTCTTTTTCCGTCTATCATATTGGCAAAAATTTCGACTTCTTCCAAGCCCAATGCTTTTTCTTCCTTTAATGTATGTGTTGGAATAGTAGTTTCTGTATTACTTTGGACTTTTATTCCTTTTAATGTATCAGAAACAAAACCAATTAAGGATATAATAACATCATAACTTCCCGGGCTGATACCTTTGATGATAAAGTTTCCATCTATGTCAGTAACCGCTCCTTGTAGTGTTCCTTGTAGGCTTACTGTTACTCCTACTGCATCTTCGGGTTGCCCTTGGTCGGAGGTCGGAGGCGTTTGAATTTTGCCTTTTATGGCGGTAGATTGTGCAAAAATAGTTTGTGATAAACAAATTAGACACAAAGAAAGTAAAATTTTTTTCATTAGATAATTATTTTTGTGCAAAAGTAATATATTTTGTTTGAACAACAAAAAAATAGTATATTAAATAATTGTGAAATTAAAAAAATATTTTCATCAACAAAATATATTTAAGTTTTCAAAAACAAACTCTTATCAACAAAAGTCTATAAAAATTTGACTTTATGATTTTTTGTTTTTATTTTTGTGGAGAAATAAAAAAATAAAAAAATGGAAAATCAAAAATATCCAATTGGCATACAAGACTTTTCTGAAGTAATCGTAGGAAATTACGTATATGTTGATAAAACAAA
>RDXZ01000261.1 GCA_004293265.1 Bacteroidota bacterium
GGTACAAAAATTCAGCATTAGTAATGTTAGTTCGTTTTGAGAACTTATACACTTCTATTTTTTGAGCCTTTATAAGCGGAACGACTGATAAATAAATGATAAAATAAATAAATATTTTTTTCATAGCCTTTGTAATATTTTTTTAATATTTGATTTGATTACAAAATTAAAAAAAAATATTATAAAAACAAATCTTACATCAAAAATCTTTGTAGAAAAATTATTTTTATTTTTTTTTGAATGATATTTTAATAAAAAAAAACACAACCAAAAATATTTTTTAGTTATGTTTTTAATTGTGTTTTATGATTTATTTTAGAAAATGATTTACTTTAAAAAAGCCATTTCATTCCAATTGTAAAAGGTTTTAAATCAGGTCGGTTATCAGATTGAATAAATAAAGAGTTCAAATCTTGTTTGAAAAAGAACATAAAACTATCATTAAAACCTACAAAACCTTCATACCCATAACGAATATCGTTCAAATAAAAATTATTTCTTTCTCTTTCTGGGCGGCTATCATATTTTCTTTTTGAATAAGAATCTAACCTATATCCTACATATCCACCCACACCTACACGAAAAGCGGTTTGATTTGAGCCTGATTTTCTGAACCTAAAATGCACATTAAAAGGAATATTCAAATACATTACCGTCAGTTTGCTTTTGCTTAGTCCTTTTTGAAAATCAGTTTGAAAATCTCTGTATTCGTTTTTCAAAGTAAGTGGATTTGCCGCATCTGGTCGCATTGTCAAGTAATTATTATTAGTAAAAACGAAATTATACCAGCTTGCTTCCACACCAATTTGCATACGCAAAGGACTTTTTTCACCTCCCACTCTAAATCTTTTGTGCCAACCCAACGCGAAATAACGCGAACCGAGTGTACTCAAACTATAAGGTTGGTTGCTTGTGAGGCTTCCATTTTGAGTATAATTATTGAAACCTAAATCTATGCTCCAAAAATTAGATACTCTTGAATTGGTAATTCTATTTTTTCTACCAAAATTAAAGCTAACAGAATTAACTTTTCCGTCTTTATTGGCTTCAATTTCTCTATCGATTTGTTTGCGTAAGTTCAATTCCCAGCCGTCAGCCCCCAAATCGTATTCGAATACTTTGGCAGTGTTGTTGTTAATTTCGGTGCTATCCAAACTTTCCATTGCTTCTCTGACAATTTTATTGATGTCAATTCTACGTAATGCTTTCAAAGCCTCTTTATCTTTGGCAATGACTAAAATTCTCGCCCTGTTATTCATATCAATCGTAATTGTGTCTTGGGCGTTTGATTCGAGGGTTATTCCTAATAAAACAAGGATTAACCAAAAAAATGAAATTTTCATACTTTTTTTTTGTTATATGGATTTTTTGACAATCAAACGATTGTCTAATTTGTGTTTTTTCTTTTAAAAATATCTTTTACTTTTGATTTGAGCGAATCACCTTTAAAAATCCTGCGTAGTCCTTTTGGTCTTTCAGATATTTCTTGACCGCCTGCTTCTGCTTCGGCTCTTTTAGGTGTTTTTTTGCTTATTTTTATATCTACCTTTATTTTTAACTCTTCCATATTATCAACTTTTTCTTCAGATGAAGGCGTGATAATTTTATCATTTTTAGTGATATTTGATTTATTTTCAGAAGAATTATTTTTGTTGTTGTTGTTTACATTTTTTTCTACATTTTTATTATCAGTTTTATTATCAGTTTTATTTTTTTGGTTTAATACGTTTTTAGTTTGATTATTGAAATTATTTTTTTCGTTTTCAAAACTATCTGGGTTGTCATTTTTTGGCTGATTTTTTTGATTTTGATATATATTTTCAGTTGTATTTTTTGGAATGCTATTTTTTTCATCTGCTATTTTTTCATTGTTAGCATTGATATTTTCGGTATCCATTTTTTGTTTATCAATATTTAGATTATCAAAATTTTTATTATCATTTATATTTTTTTTGCTTAGTTGATTATTTTTTGGATTTTGGTAGAGCATAGCATTTGTCAAACCTACACTTCCTAATAAACCAACGGCGATAATGATCCACCAAACAAATTTTTTATGGTTATTTGGTTTTTTTTGATGATTCATAGCCAAAGATAATTTTTCCCACGCCTGAGCAGAAGGTTTTATTTCGTTTTCTGCTAATTTGAAAGCAAAAAGTTCGTCTAATTTATCTTTTTTATTTGCCATATTCTATTTTTAATTTTTCGTTTAAATCCAATACTTTTTTTTGTAAATGCGCTTTTGCCCTTGATAGTTGTGATTTTGATGTACTTTCAGAAATTTGTAACATATCGGCTATTTCTTGGTGCGAATATCCTTCGATAGCATATAAATTAAAAACTGCTCTATACCCTGGGGGTAGTTCGTCTAATAAGTTCATCAAATCTTGGACTTCTAAGTTAGTTTGGGCGTTGGTATAATCTATGTTTTCGTTATATTGTGCCGCTTCCACCTCCACAAAAACCATTTTTTGTTTTCTAAGATGATTCAAAGATTCAAAAACCATAATTTTTTTCATCCAACCTTCAAAACTTCCTTCTTCTTTAAACTGCCCAATTTTTTCAAAAATTTTTAAAAAACCATTGACCATTATTTCTTCAGCCTCATCTGTATGCTTGATGTAACGCCTGCAAATTGCGAGCATACGTCCCGAATACGTTTCATAAAGTTGCCTTTGTATTTTTGGGTTGTTTTTTTTACAACCTTTTACTAACTCGGCTTCTGTTATTTTTGCCATTGAATTTTAATAGTTGAATGTATTTTAGTTGCTTTCATAGATAAGAAACAAAAAAGAAACAAAAGGTTGCATTGATACTAAATTTTTTTTAAATTGTAATTATTAAAATAGCCACAATTTATTGAAAATCAATAAATTATGACTATTTTTTTGGATATATTGTTGCAAAAGCTTATTTTTGTAG
>RDXZ01000056.1 GCA_004293265.1 Bacteroidota bacterium
CATTAGAACGTTTTTATTATATAAAAATAGGATTTCAAAAAGGAAATAGTAATAGTAAAAATAGTAGTAATACTAATACAAAACCCCTACAACATTAGGTCTGGGGGGGGAGGTCTTGGAGAATTGAAAAAACTTTTAAAAGATTTTAAAAAAATAAAACTATGAAAAATAGATTTCTGTTATTTCTTACATTTATAACTTTTTCTGCCTGTTATCAACACAAAATTACTGAAAATAAAATAGAAAATATTAGAGCAACTTTGTCATTTTTGGATATGATGAATGCAATTACCATAGAAGATATTGAAAAACTTAAACGAAGAATTATGTATTATCAAGAAAAAAATCCATACAAAGAGCAATTAAAGATTGAAATAACAAATTTTTGTGAGTCTGTACAAAAAAACATAATCTTTATTTATAATTATAGGAAACAACTAAATAAAAATGAATTCCAACGAAATACGCTTATCACGCACAAAAAATCTAATGAAATTACAAATATGTTAATTGCATATCTGGGGGATTTACAAAAAAAGTATAATCATTTGCGAACTGATACACTTTTTAAAGGTTTTTTTAAAAAAGAAAATAAGCAAGATTTCTTTTATGAATATTATTTTGAAAATACTTCTATGGTAGAATCTTTGATTTCTTTGGAAGAGATAGTATTTGTGTTATTGCAATATCAACAAGAATGTATGTACACAATTTCTCAAAAATATTTAGAAAAAGGTAATCTTACACGTATTGAAATCTTGAATAAAAAAGAAAAGTATCAAATAGGAGATACTATTTTATTAGGATTAGAAGGTGCATTTCCAAAAATCAAAACCTTTATAAAAGCATATACTGAAACTTCTCAGTTTGATAAATTTTTAAAAAATACTTGGTATTATGTCATCCCCAAAAATATTCGTATTGGCAAAAATGAACTTTATACAAAAATACAATGTATGAGAGAAAACCAAAAAGATACTATTTTTTCTCGGACATTTTTGTTTCAGGTTAGTAACAGATAAAAACAAATATTTCCTTCAACTGGCTTAAGTCTGCAAAAAAAAAGTAAAACTATCGAAAGTTTAGCGAAGCGTAACTTGTGATTTTGTATTGATAGAAGTCCCCCAACTGGCTTAAGTATATTCTAAAATAAAAAAAATAAAATACTGGCGCAAGTTTGAGCGAAGCGGAAACTTGTGCCTTGTATTGATAGAAGTCTAGAGTGGAAAAGGCGTTGGTTTGGGGGTATTTTTTGGTTTGATATACAAGTTATAAAAAAACTCAAACCACCCCAAAAAAAATAATGTAATAAGAACTTTACTCACAATACACTGACGAAATTTGTTATTTATAGACTATCACTTTATTTAATTATTGTTCCTTAAATAAAAAAAAATTAAAAAAATTAAAAAAATTAAAAAAAAATTAAAAAAAAATTTTTTTTATCCAAAATAATCATTATAATTGCACAAAAAATTCTTATTTTTCAGATGAAAACAAAAATAGCTACTTATCTCACTATTCCGATAGTTTCTATCTTGGCTTGGCTACTCATTATGAGTGTGAAAGGTCCGATTGATTTGCAAAATCGCGTTATTAAACAACAAAATGACGTTACTAAAAAACTAAAATTTTTGCGCGTCTTGCAAAAAGCATATTTAGGAAAATATGGAAAATATGCAGGCAAATGGGAAGATTTAGTTGAGTTTGCAAAAACAGGACAAATTCCGAATATTGTTCGTAGAGATGTAAAAACAAACGTGGAAGGACAATACAAAACCGTAATCGATACAGTAGGTGTGATTTCTGTGGCAGACCAAATTATGAAAAAATACCCAGAATATCCTGCTGATGATATTCCAACAATTCCAAATATGTCAAAAGACAAAAAATTTGAATTGTACGCAGGCACAAAAGATATGGGTAAAGATAGTGCCACAAAATTTATTGTGCAAGTTTTTCAAATCAAAGATATTTATCCCTTAGATGAAAATAGAGGTGCTTTTTTTAATGAAAAAGGTGAACCAATTAACGTAAATAATTTAATTGGTGAATTTACAAAAAGAAAAGAGGAAAAAGAAAAAGAAGCCAAAAAATATCAAGATGATATGGATAAAATGTTAGATGTTGAAAGAAATAAAATAAAAGGTGGCTCAAAAACCGCAGAAACCATCGATAGTTTGGCACAAGCAACATTAGCAAAAGACCCATCGTTCAGAAAAAATAAAGACCAATGGATAGAATTGAGTAAATACATCAACTTAAATAGAAGACGTATCGAAAAATTAGAAAAAGAACCTTTACAAATCGGTTCGCGTGAAGAAGCAACTGATAAAGGAAATTGGGAATAAAAATAAAAAATATTACATCAAATAAATCATTGATTTCGTTATAAAATGCAATCAATGATTTGTTATTTGATAAATTTTATTAAAAATATCTAATTTTTTGTATTTTTTTTAAAAAAATACTTACCTTTGCAAAGCAAAACGTAATAACATTAAAAAAACTCAAATTTATTATGAAAGTATTGACACAATTATTTCTTGGATTAGTTTTATTTTTATCATTCAATTTTGTAGCAAAAGCACAAGAAATCACTGAAAATGATAAAAAACAACAAGAAGAACGCTTGAAAGAAGACCCAAAAGATTTTGCTGCAAATTTTGTAGTAGGTGCTTATTATTATAATATGGCACTTGCACCACAAGAAGAAACAAGCAAGATGAAAGTGGTTGGTTATATGACTGAGGGAAAACCTTATGATAAAACCAAAGCATCTTATTTACAAAAAGCATTGCCTTATTTTGAAAATGCTTACGCTATTCAAAAAGATAATAGCAATGTGAAAGATATTTTGAAACAAATATATCAACAAACAGGACAATTGGCGATGTCAAAAGTAAGTACCGCCGAGATAGACGCAAAATTACAAGAAAAATTAGATAAAATTGAATTTAAAACAATTGAATAAATATCATTTCTAATTTATTTTTTGCAGGTGCTTACCATAAATTTTTATAGTAAGCACCTGTTAATTATTTAATAAAATCAATAAAAAAAATATTTTTTTTGTATTTAGTAAACTTTTTCACAAAAAAAATGCTTATATTTACAAGGCAAAACTTGTAAAGTTTAAGTATAAATAAAAAAGTTCTTAGAAAGTTTATACCAAAAACTCATAGGAAGTACGCACATAATGCGAATTTTATGAATTAAAACGGATTTTTCATTTTTATAAAGATTTTATCCGTTATAAAATATAAAAAGAACCAAAAAAAATTATACATTCACAAAAAAAAATGTGAATTTTACTTAAAAAAACTGAATGAAAGTAATCAAAAAAGAAGCCAACGGGCTACAACTAACAAAACTAATTGCCAAAGGAATGTTGGACAAAAAAGCACAAGACGTAAAAATTTTAGACTTGCGCAAAGTTCCACAAGCAATTGCTGACTTCTTCGTCATCTGTTCGGGAAGTTCTGCACCACAAGTAGATGCTATCACTGACTCCGTAGAAGATGCGGTATATATTGGAACAGGCGAAAATCCCTATCACAAAGAAGGAAAAACGAATAAAGAATGGATTTTATTGGACTATATTAATGTCGTAGTGCATATTTTCAAACAAGAAAAAAGAGATTATTATGCCATAGAAGAACTTTGGGGTGATGCAAAAATTACAAGCGTAAAAGATGACCAAGAATAGTAAGTAGAAAATATAAAAAAACTTTGTAAAATCAAAAAATCAAAAATAATGAGTGAGCAATCAAACAAAAATCCGCAAAATAACAACCAAAACCGCCCAAAAAATAACAACAATATGAATAGTGGTGGTGGTTATCAGTTTTGGGTAGTCGTTGGAATGGTTTTATTGGTAGTGTCTTTAGTGTATTTTAGTAGAGCCAATTCTCCCACTGAAACCACACGCAAAAGATTTACAGATATGTTGAGCAATCAAGATGTAAAAGAAGTAATTGTTGTCAATCGAAATATGGTTGAAATTACGTTAAAAAGGGAAGCTCTCAAGAAAAAAGAATATCAAGATCCTACCAAAACACGTATTTATGACGATGGACCTCACTACAAATTCCGTATCAATTCTGTTGATAAACTTGAGGAATTGGTAGCAAATGCTCAAAAAGAAGTACCAAAAGAAAAACAAATTGAAACTAAAATCGAAGACAGAACTGATTTAGTTAATAATATTTTGTATTGGGGAAGTTTTCTTTTAATATTATTTTTTATTTGGATATTGATAAGAAGAATGGCAGGACCTTCAGGTCCCGGCGGACAAATTTTTAATATTGGACGTTCAAAAGCTGCTTTATTTGATGCAGATAATAAAATTCGTATTACTTTTAATGATGTAGCAGGATTAGATGAGGCAAAAGAAGAAATACAAGAAATTGTAGAATTTTTAAGAAATCCGGGCAAATTTACAAATTTAGGTGGAAAAATTCCAAAAGGAGCTTTGTTAGTAGGACCTCCGGGAACAGGTAAAACATTGTTAGCAAAAGCAGTAGCGGGTGAAGCGGCAGTGCCATTTTTTAGTTTGTCAGGTTCTGATTTTGTCGAGATGTTTGTGGGTGTAGGAGCGGCACGCGTGAGAGATTTGTTCAAACAAGCCAAAGAAAAAGCTCCTTGTATTGTATTTATTGATGAAATTGATGCAATAGGACGTGCAAGAGGACGCGGAGCAATGCCGGGTGCCAATGACGAAAGAGAAAATACTTTGAACTCGTTATTAGTAGAAATGGACGGATTTGCTACCGATTCAGGAGTAATTATTTTAGCGGCTACTAATAGACCTGATATTTTGGATAGTGCTTTGATGAGACCAGGACGTTTTGATAGACAAATCAGTATCGATAGACCTGATATTGTGGGGCGTGAAGCAATTTTTAAAGTACATTTACAACCTTTGCGTTTATCACAAGACGTTGATGCGAAAAAATTGGCGGCACAAACGCCGGGTTTTGCAGGGGCTGAAATTGCTAATGTTTGTAATGAAGCGGCTTTGATAGCGGCAAGAAGAAATAAAGCGTCAGTAGAAATGGTTGATTTTCAAGATGCAGTTGATAGGGTAATTGGTGGTTTAGAAAAGAAAAATAAAATTATTTCTCCCGAAGAAAAAGAAATTATTGCTTATCACGAAGCAGGACACGCGGTTACAAGTTGGTTTTTAGAACACGCCAATCCGTTGGTAAAAGTCAGCATTGTACCAAGAGGCGTGGCGGCATTGGGATATGCACAATATTTGCCAAAAGAACAATATATTTATCGGACAGAACAACTTATTGATGATATGTGTACCACTTTTGGAGGGCGTGCTGCAGAAGAAATTATTTTCTCAAAAATATCAACAGGTGCTTTGAGTGATTTAGAACGAATTACAAAAATGGCTTACGGAATGGTAACTATTTATGGAATGAACGATAGAATTGGTAATATTTCTTTTTATGACGCAGAAAAATCTGAATACTCGATGTCAAAACCTTATTCTGATGTAACTGCCCGAATTATTGATGAAGAAGTGAAAAAAATAATTGACAGTGCATACGCACGTACTTGTGATTTGTTGAGGGAAAAAAGAAAAGATTTGGATAATTTGGCTAAGGCATTGTTGGAAAAAGAAATTATTTTTCAAGATGATTTAGAAAGAATTTTAGGAAAAAGACCTTTTGCACAACTGACCTCTTACCAAAGCTTTATGGAAGGTAAAAAAGAAACAACACCTCCTATTCAAAATGCACAAGAAGTTGAAAAAGAAAAAGAAGTTCAAATTGATTTATCTAAAAATAATATTTCATAAATATTAAAATAAACAAAAAAAGCACATTTTAAAAAATAAAATGTGCTTTTTTTGTTTATTCTTCTTCCTCTTCCTCAGATTCGTCTTCTTCAGGTTCTTCCTCCACAACTTCCTCTTCCTCTTCCTCAGGTTCCTCTTCCTCTTCCTCAGGTTCTTCTTCTTCAACCTCTTCTTCCTCATATTCCTCGTCTTCCTCGCTTTCACCTTCTTCTTCCTCCTCATATTCCTCGTATTCCTCGCTTTCACCTTCTTCTTCCTCCTCATATTCCTCGTCCTCCTCGCCGTCACCTTCTTCCTCCTCATATTCATCTTCTTCCTCGCCTTCTTCTTCGTCCTCTTCTTCCTCGCCCATACTTGCAGAATTGATTACGTTTCCGTCTTCGTCGTATTCGATTAGATTTCCGTCTTCATCATATTCAGCGTCTTCATCTTCCTCCTCACCAAAAGAAAGAGATTCATCACCTTCCCAAAACGATTCTTCATAATCTTCAGGTTGTTCGTCTTGATATTCACCATCTCCGCCAAAAAACTCTTCTAAAAAGCCATCAACATCAAAGTCTTCAAACGCCTCTTCATCAAAATTATTCGCTTCTTCTGGGTCAAACCAATCAAAACCTTGCCCATCGTTGATAATTGTTGTTTGTTCGTTGTCCCAACTTTGTTGATTATCAGGAATATTTCCTGTACTTTTAAGCATCCAACAATCATTCAAATTAAATTTTGGGTTCATTAAATAATTGTAAGGCATATAACAATTTCCTTTATCACCCCAATCAGCTCCCCAAGAATTTCTAACAATAAACATTTGATCTACATCAGAATATCCTACACATAGCATTGCATGCGCCCCGTGAGCTTTTCTGCCTCCATCCTCTGTTGAAGGCATTGGTACGATGCCTCCTTTTTTATTGCACTCATCAAAACTATTGAACAAAAGACAACCAAAAATAATTGGATAACCATCAGCCAAACATTTTTTCCAAGTTTCTAATTCAACAGGTACTTTTTGGTAATCTGAAATTTTAAAATTTGCTGCCTCTTGATAAGAAGGTTCATTAGGTTTGGTAAGGACTTTTGCGGTGTCATACTTCCAAGTTTTTTCTGAACAGGCTCCAAATTTTTGTAAACTTTCGACAGCATACTGAATTACAGAGCCACTATCTGTGTCTTGTGAATTGCCACGCCAGCGGGCATTGTAATAAACAAACAATCGACTCACATCAAAAAACTTCTTAGGAGCGGCTTTTTTTATTAAATATTCGCAAGCACCTACTACGGCATTGGCAGTACAACTACCAACCTGTCCTTGATTTTCAACGGTAGTCATATAAGGTCTTAAATCTACTTTATTAGGTAAACTTGATGAGGCAATTCTTGAAGAGGCTTTATACGCCTTTGTATTGGGCGCAGCTTTCATAAATTTATAGCCTGAAAATTCGTATTCCATAAAAAAATTTGTAAAAATAAATTGTACTCACAAATATAAAGCTTTTTTGAGAATAAAAAATTTTTTTTGAAATTTTTTTTTGGAAATTTCTTTGGAAATTTTCTATTTATTACAAATCGAATTTTAATAAAAAATGTCCAATCTGAAATACTACAAATAATACTTCAAAATAGACATTTTTATTTATAAAATATTTTCTATTTTTCCTCCTCTTTTGCTATATTTTTTTCCACACTCAAAGCAATATTGATACTAATTTCGTATAGCACCCAAAGAGGTAAAGAAACAATAATTTGACTAAATACATCAGGAGGCGTGATGACACCTGCCAAAATCAAAATCACAACAATCGCATGACGGCGATATTTTCGCATAAAACTGGCTGTAATTACTCCGATTTTTGCTAAAAAATATACTAAAATTGGTAGTTGAAACAAAAATGCACAACCAATTACTAAAGTAATTACGGTAGAAAGATAAGAAACTATGTCAAATTGATTTTTAATCGAATCTGCGATTTGATAGTTAGCCAAAAAATTGATAGACAAAGGCGTAACTACATAATATCCAAAAACTACCCCTAATAAAAATAACATACTTACCCAAAAAACTGCACCAGAGGCGGCTTTTTGCTCTTTTTTATATAATGCAGGTTTGACAAATTGCCATATTTCCCAAAAAATATAAGGAAAACCAATTATCAATCCAATCATGGCTGAGGCTGTGATACTCATCATAAATTGCCCTGTCATTGTTCGACTTTGTAGTTCAAAACTTATTTTTTGGATACATAAAGCCTCTTTTGTGCCTAAATATTCACCCAAAGCACATAATTGTTGGTAAGTCCAAAAATTAGTTTTAGCAGGTGCAATTAATATATTTTCAAAAATCCATTTGATATTAAAAAACGCAACAATCATCAAAACCCCTACTGCAATAGTTGCCCTAATTAAGTGCCAACGCAATGTTTCGAGATGGTCAATCAAAGACATTTCACTACCTTTGAGTTCATCTTCAGGATTTTTTTCTTCACTTTCGGTTTTAAATTCATATTTATCAATATCGTCATTGCTAACTTGGTCGAGTGGCATATTTTTTATTTATATTATATATGATTATTTTCTGAAGTGCAAAATTTGTATTTTTTTTGTCAATTTGCAAATATATTTAAAAAAAACTTTGTTTTATCTTTATAAATGGTATAAAAATATGATTAAATCTATATTTTTGTACTAATTTAAAAAAAATATTAAATTTTTTAAAAAAAAATTTGAAAAAAATTTGGAATTTAAAAAAAACGTTGTACCTTTGCACACGCTTTGAGAAGTAAAGTGAAAAAAAATTATTTGGGTAGATGCCAGAGTGGTTAAATGGGACAGACTGTAACTCTGTTAGCGCGAGCTTACGAAGGTTCGAATCCTTCTCGACCCACCAAATTAATTATATTATGGAAGAATAGTATTTTGTTATATTCAATAATATCAATTTTTTTATTGTTTTAGGATAGAAAAAATAAGCGGGTGTAGCTCAGTTGGTAGAGCGATAGCCTTCCAAGCTATAGGTCGAGAGTTCGAGACTCTTCGCCCGCTCAAATTTTTTTATTTCACTTCTCATATATTGCCTGCCAACGTAGCTCAGCGGTAGAGCACTTCCTTGGTAAGGAAGAGGTCGTGGGTTCAATCCCCATCGTAGGCTCTGTGAGTGCTACAACTTCTGCACTCGTTTTTATTTCTAAATTGAATTTATTTTATCATTATATATAATTTTTAAAACTGAGGATTTTCAAAGATGGCAAAAGAACAATTTGACCGCTCAAAACCCCACGTAAACGTTGGTACTATCGGTCACGTTGACCACGGTAAAACTACTTTAACTGCGGCAATTACATTTGTATTAGCTGAAAAAGGTTTCGCAGAGAAGAGAGATTTCTCATCTATCGACAATGCACCTGAAGAAAAAGAACGTGGTATCACAATTAATACTTCACACGTAGAATATCAAACTGAAAAACGTCACTATGCACACGTAGATTGTCCGGGACACGCCGATTATGTGAAAAACATGGTAACTGGTGCCGCTCAGATGGACGGCGCAATTTTAGTAGTGGCTGCAACTGATGGACCTATGCCTCAAACTCGCGAACATATCTTGTTGGCTCGTCAAGTAGGTGTACCTGAATTGGTTATTTTCATGAACAAAGTGGATTTAGTAGATGATCCTGAATTATTAGAATTAGTAGAGATGGAAATTCGTGAATTATTATCTTTCTACAAATATGATGGAGATAAAATTCCTGTAATTCAAGGCTCTGCATTAGGTGCATTAAACAATGAACCTAAATGGGTTGAAAAAGTAATAGAATTAATGCACGCTGTGGATAATCATATTCCTTTGCCAGTTCGTGCTGTGGACAAAGAATTTTTGATGCCAGTTGAGGACGTATTTACTATTACTGGTCGTGGAACAGTAGCTACTGGTCGTATCGAAAGAGGAGTAATTAACTCAGGTGATCCTGTTGAAATCTTAGGATTAAATGCTGAAAACTTAAAATCTACTGTAACAGGGGTTGAAATGTTCCGCAAAATCTTAGACAGAGGTGAAGCTGGTGATAACGTTGGTTTATTGTTACGTGGTGTTGAAAAAAGCCAAATCCGTCGTGGAATGGTTATTTGCAAACCGGGTAGTGTAAAACCACACACCAAATTTAAAGCAGAGGTTTATGTATTGTCAAAAGAAGAAGGTGGTCGTCATACACCATTCTTTAACAGATACCGCCCTCAGTTCTATATGCGTACTACAGACGTAACGGGTGAAGTTTATTTGCCAGAAAACGTTGAGATGGTTATGCCGGGTGATAACATCACTGTAAATGTAGAATTAATCTATCCTGTAGCTATGGAAACAGGTTTGAGATTTGCTATCCGTGAAGGTGGACGTACTATTGGTGCTGGACAAGTAACAGAAATTTTGAAAGAAATTCCTGCAACTGTTAAAAAATAAGCACTCAAAATAAATAAAATAAGTGTATTTTAGAAAAAAATCTGAAATACACTTGTTTTTTTCAAATAATGTATTTATCTTTGCAACTCTTTAAAAAGAGATGAGCAGTAAATTAAGTAATTTATATACACGAGCGTAGTTTAAGGGTAGAATTGCGGTCTCCAACACCGCCTGTGGGAGTTCGAATCTCTCCGCTCGTGCTAAAATTTTTATAGTCAAAATGAATAAATTAGTAGGTTTTTTCAAAGAATCATACATAGAGTTACGTGAAAGAGTAACTTGGTCTTCATATAAAGAACTACAAAACCATTCTACATTGGTTTTGATAGCCTCTTTAATTTTTGCACTATGTATTGGTGGTGTTGATTTTGTTTTTGATAGTATATTGGGTTGGTTATATAAAAATTTCTAATCGATTGAAAATAATAGTATGGAGCAAATAAAACAACCTGTTGGCTTAAAATGGTACGTAGTAAAAGCTATTTCAGGGCAGGAGAAAGTAGTACAAGGGCATTTAGAAAGGGCAGTTGAAAAGCGTAATTTGGGCGAGTACATCGTGCAAGCACTTATTCCTACTACTAAATATTTTGAAGTAAGAAATGGTAAAAAATATGCGAGGGAAAAAAATAATTTTCCTGGGTATATTTTAGTCAATGCTGATATTAGCAGGGTAGAAGTTATTCCTGTTATTATGAGTATTCCAAGTGTTTTAGGCTTTTTGGGTGCTGAAAGTGGTGCTTCAAAAAAACCAATCCCGTTAAGACCAGCCGAAGTAAATCGTATCCTCAATAACATTGATGAAGCCAATATTGCAGGTGTTACCGAAACGAGTGATACTTATATTGTTGGAGAATCTGTTAAAGTGGTTGATGAGTCTTTTGATGGATTTATTGGTACGGTAGAGGAAGTATTTGAAGAAAAGAAAAAATTAAAAGTTACTGTTAAAATTTTTGGGCGTGATACTCCTTTAGAGTTAAATTATTCCCAAGTTACAAAAGTTGAATAGGTTTATTTTCTGAAACAACTTTCATTATTTCGAAGTGAGCATCAGATATTGAGAGGCTTCCAAATTTCAAAAAATACTTAGTTATATATCAAGTTTAATAAGGCTATTTTATCTCCTTATTACGCAAACAAAAACGTCATGAGAGAAATAGGTGGATTTGTAAAATTACAAGTAAAAGGCGGTCAGGCAAACCCTGCCCCTCCAATTGGTCCCGCTTTAGGTAGTAAAGGTATTAATATTATGGAGTTTTGCAAGCAGTTTAATGCAAGAACGCAAGACAAAATGGGTACCGTATTGCCTGTAGTAATTACATATTACAAAGATAAATCTTTTGAATTTGTCATCAAAACTCCTCCTGCAGCAAATTTGTTGTTAGAGGCGGCAAAAATCAAAAGTGGTTCTGGTGAGCCTAACCGTAAAAAAGTTGGTTCTGTAACATGGGAACAAGTTAAAGTTATTGCTGAAACTAAGATGCCTGATTTGAATGCTTTTACAACAGAGGCAGGTATGCAACTAATTGCTGGAACAGCAAGAAGTATGGGTATCAAAATCACAGGTACAGCCCCTTGGGAGTAATAACAAAAAATTATTTATTAAAATTTAAAAAATGGTTTTCATTTCGTTTGCAATTAAATGCAAATTAAATACCGATTGAAATGGCTAAATTAACCAAAAAACAAAAGGAAGCAGCGAAAAAATATGACGCTTCAAAACTTTACTCTCTTGAAGAGGCAACAAAAATCGTAAAAGAAATTTCTTTTACTAAATTTGATGCTTCGGTTGATGTAGATGTAAGATTAGGTGTCGATCCACGTAAAGCCGATCAAATGGTGCGTGGTACGGTAGCACTTCCAAACGGGACAGGAAAAGAAGTACGCGTTTTAGTATTGTGTACGCCTGACAAACAACAAGAAGCAAAAGACGCAGGAGCAGATTTTGTAGGTTTGGACGATTTTATCGAAAAAATTGAAAAAGGTTGGACTGATGTTGATGTTATTATCACTATGCCTACTGTAATGGCAAAAGTGGGTAAGTTAGGAAAAGTATTAGGACCGAGAGGTTTGATGCCTAATCCTAAGTCAGGAACAGTAACAATGGACGTTGCCTCAGCAGTGAAAGAAGTAAAAGCTGGTAAAATTGACTTTAGAGTTGATAAAACTGGTATCGTTCACGCAGGTATTGGGAAAGTTTCGTTTGCACCTGAACAATTGACAACAAACATTATTGAGTTGTTGATGACTTTGAGCAAACTAAAACCCTCAAGTTCTAAAGGTACTTATTTCAAAAGTATTCATTTGTCAAGCACAATGAGTACCTCTGTGAAAGTAGATAAAACCTCAATACCGGGTCTATAATTTTTATCACCTTTTTAAACAAGGAAAAAGAAATGACAAGAGAAGAAAAGGCGGTCATTATTGACGAATTAAAAGAAAAATTTGCAAATAATACATTTTTTTATATTGCTGATGCGGCGGGTATGACTGTAAACGACACTAATCGTTTTCGTCGTCTTTGCTTTGAAAGAGGCGTTGAATATGTAGTAGTAAAAAATTCTTTAATTAAGAAAGCCTTAGAAACTACAGGAACAGATTATACTCCATTTGATGGAACTGCCTTAAAAGGCTTTTCAGGAGTAATGCTGACAAATGAAGCTGGTAGTATTCCCGCAAAATTATTAAAAGAATTTCGCAAGGGAGGCAATGAAAAACCTTTGTTAAAAGGTGCTTCTATCGATGGTTCGTTATTTATTGGTGAAGAATCTTTGGAAACTTTATCAAAAGTAAAATCTCGTTTAGAAATGATTGCTCAATTATTGGGTACTATTCAAGCACCGGGTAAAAGTTTGGCTTCTGCGTTACAAAGTAGCGGTAGCAAATTAGCAGGTGTTTTCAAAACATTAGAAGAAAAAAAATCATAAGTAAATTTTCTACCTCATTTTTTATTCTATAAACAATGATTGGTTTTATTACTTATAAAAGTTGTTTGAAATAACAACTTGTAACTTAAATATTTTTAATTTATTTATCTCCGAATTTTTAAACTTTATTATACAATGGCAGATTTAAAAGCTTTTGCAGAACAAATCGTAAACTTGTCTTTGAAAGAAGTAAACGAGTTATTAACAATCTTAAAAGAAGAGCATGGTATTGAGCCTGCGGCGGCGGCTGTTGCGGTAGCGGCTGGTCCTGCGGCTGGTGATGGTGCACCAGCAGTAGTTGAAAAAACTTCTTTTGATGTAATCCTAAAAAGTGCTGGCGCTCAAAAATTACAAATCGTTAAATTAGTAAAAGATTTAACTGGTTTAGGTTTGAAAGAAGCAAAAGATTTAGTTGATGCAGCTCCAAAACCTTTGAAAGAAGGCGTAGCGAAAGATGAAGCTGACGCATTAAAAAAACAATTAGAAGAAGCAGGTGCTGAAGTAGAAGTGAAGTAATTTTTAACTAACTCGCTTGCTTTTATTAAATAAAAAATAATAAAATTTTACATAAGTAAAATAAGCAGGTTTGTTTTTTGAATTTTTATACTTAATTCTAAATTTTGCACAATGTTTCAATTCATATTGATTTTGTTAAAATAATTTTTTAAATGGCAATGACCTAATTTGATAAAAATTAGGTCTATTGTCGTTTATTTTCTTATTTTTAATGATTTTATAATAAAAAAAAGACTAAACAAATATCTCTTTCCAAAAAAAGAGATTATATATATAAAAATAATAATAATAAAAGCGTCATATTTCTTAATTATGCAAGCAAAAGATAAAAATGGTCGTATTAACTTTGCAAGGGTACAAAAAATTGTAGATTATCCTGATTTTTTGGATATTCAATTACAATCTTTTAAAGATTTTCTTCAAATTAATACTCCCGCAGAAAAACGCGAAAACGAAGGGCTTTTCAAAGTTTTTAAAGAGAACTTTCCAATTGGTGATTCAAGGGAAAATTTTTTATTAGATTTTATTGATTACTCTATCGATCCACCTAAATATTCGGTTGATGAATGTATAGACAGAGGACTTACTTATTCTGTACCTTTGAAAGCAAGACTTTGTTTGACTAGCAAAGACGAAGATTCTGATGCCCCACAAGTAATTGAACAAGAAGTTTTTTTAGGTAATATTCCTTATATGACCGAAAAAGCATCTTTTGTTATCAATGGTGCTGAAAGGGTGGTCGTTTCTCAATTGCATCGCTCACCGGGCGTGTTTTTTGCGCAAAGTAAGCACACAAACGGAACAAAATTATATTCTGCAAGAATTATTCCTTTTAAAGGTTCTTGGATTGAGTTTACAACTGATGTAAACAATGTGATGTTTGCTTATATTGACCGAAAAAAGAAATTTCCCGTAACTACTCTTTTGCGTGTAATTGGATATGGTTTAGATAAAGATATTTTAGGACTTTTTGAATTGTCTGAAGATTTGATAGCTACTCCTGATAATTTACGCAATGCGATTGGTAGAAAATTAGCGGCGAGAGTTTTGAGAACTTGGACTGAAGATTTTGTTGATGAAGATACTGGTGAGGTTGTTTCTGTGGAGCGTAGCGAAGTATTGTTAGAGCGTGATTCGATTATTAGCGAGGGAGATATTTCTACTATCTTACAATCAGGTGTGGAAACTATCATTTTACACAGAATTGGGGAAGTGGCTAATGATTATTCTATTATCTATAATACATTACAAAAAGATAAATCAAACTCTGAAAAAGATGCTTTGGAAGATATTTATCGTCAATTAAGAAATGCAGAGGCTCCTGATGAGCAGACTGCTAAAGAATTGATACAAAGTTTATTTTTCAGTGATAAAAGATATGATTTGGGCGAAGTAGGTCGTTATCGTATCAATAAAAAACTAACTTCTGATGTAGATCAAGTAAGAGTTTTAACCAAAAATGATATGGTTGAAATTGTGAAATATCTTATTAAGTTAGCAAATTCAAACGCACTTGTTGATGATATTGATCATTTAAGTAATCGTAGAGTGCGTACCGTAGGCGAACAACTTTATACACAATTTGGTATTGGGTTGGCACGTATGGCGCGTACTATCAAGGAGCGTATGAATGTGCGTGATAATGAAGATTTTAAGCCTGTTGATTTAATCAATGCAAGAACTTTGTCGTCTGTTATTAATTCGTTTTTTGGTACAAACCAACTTTCGCAATTTATGGATCAAACCAATCCTTTGGCTGAAATTACGCATAAAAGACGTATGTCAGCACTCGGACCTGGTGGTTTATCAAGAGAAAGAGCAGGATTTGAAGTTCGAGACGTACACTACACGCACTATGGTCGTTTGTGTACGATTGAAACACCTGAAGGACCTAATATTGGTTTGATTTCTTCGCTTTGTGTACACGCCAAAGTGAATGGAATGGGCTTTATAGAAACTCCTTATCGTGAGGTCGTTGATGGAAAAGCAACTACTAATCTGATTTATTTGACTGCCGAAGAAGAAGATGGAAAACAAATTGCGCAGGCAAACGTTGAAATTGACGCAGAGGGTAATTTTTTAGAAGAAAGACTAAAAGCACGTTTTGAAGGTGATTTTCCTTTGGCATTACCAGAGGAGGTTCAATATATGGACATTGCACCTAATCAAATCGTTTCTGTAGCCGCTTCTTTGATTCCTTTCTTGGAACATGATGATGCGAATAGAGCCTTGATGGGTTCAAATATGCAACGTCAGGCTGTTCCTTTATTAAGACCTCGCGCACCAATTGTAGGCACAGGTTTAGAAGGACGCTTAGCGATTGATTCTCGTGCTTTGATTATTGCAGAATATGACGGAGAAATAATTTATGTGGATTCGAAAAAAATTACTGTAGATTATGATTATGACGATGATTTTCGTGCCACTTCGTTTGATGATGATGTAAGAACTTATGAATTGATTAAATTCAGACGTACTAATCAAGATACTTGTATTAACCTACGTCCTATTGTTAGAAAAGGACAAAAAGTTAAAAAAGGTGATGTGTTGTGCGAAGGATATGCGACTGAAAATGGAGAATTAGCACTTGGAGCAAATTTGCAGGTAGCTTTTATGCCTTGGCAGGGATATAACTTTGAAGATGCGATTGTTATTTCTGAAAAAGTAGTAAGAAATGATATTTTTACTTCTATTCACATTGAAGAATTTGAAACCGAAGTAAGAGATACAAAACGTGGAGAAGAAGAACTAACCTCTGAAATTCCAAATGTAAGCGAAGAAGCGATTAAATATTTAGATGAAAATGGTATCGTACAAGAAGGTACTTTTGTACGCGAAGGTGATATTTTAGTAGGAAAAATTACTCCAAAAGGAGAAACTGACCCTACTCCTGAGGAAAAATTGTTACGTGCTATTTTTGGAGATAAAGCTGGTGATGTGAAAGATGCTTCTATGCGCGCACCCGCATCTTTGCGTGGGGTTGTGATTGAAACTAAACTTTTTTCAAGACCTAAAAGAGATAAAGATTTAAGAGAAAAAGCAAAACAAGAATTAAAAGTTTTGACTCAAGAATATGCTAAAAAACTTTCTATGATTCGTTTGAGAATGATTGAAAAGACGGTGGATTTATTAGAAGGTAAAACTTGTGTTACATTAAAACATAAATTCGAATCGAATCGTGAGTGGATTGCAAAAGGTACTAAATTTACTTACGATACAATTGTAAAGTCTTTGTTCCCTGATAAAGATCCATACTCTGATGAAACGTCTTATGTGGTGCCAGAAGAAGTCAATGTTTTGATTAATCTTAATTTTGATAAAGTTACCGATAACGAAAGTTTAAATAAATTATTGACTAACTTAGTTAAAAACTATAACCGCCGTAGAAATGAAATATCTGCCACTTTCAAACGTGAAAGATATGCCAAAGAAGTCGGGGACGAACTACCAACAGGAATCGTGCAATTAGCCAAAGTTTATGTAGCCAAAAAACGTAAGTTACAAGTAGGTGATAAAATGGCGGGACGACACGGAAACAAAGGGGTTGTAGCAAGAATTGTATCTCCAGAAGATATGCCGTTTTTAGCAGACGGAACGCCTATGGATATTGTTTTAAATCCTTTAGGTGTACCTTCTCGTATGAACTTAGGGCAAATTTATGAAACAATTTTAGGTTGGGCAGGTTTGAAATTGGGACGCAAATACGCAACACCAATTTTTGACGGAGCAACACAATTAGACGTAAAACAAGAATTATTAGACGCAGGCATTCCTGAATATGGACGTACTTATTTGTATGACGGCTTGACAGGGCAACAATTTGAACAACCTGTAACTGTGGGAGTAATTTATATGTTAAAATTAGGTCACTTAGTTGATGACAAAATGCACGCAAGATCTATCGGACCTTATTCATTGATTACACAACAACCTTTAGGCGGGAAAGCACAATTTGGTGGGCAACGTTTTGGAGAGATGGAAGTGTGGGCATTGGAAGCTTTTGGGGCGGCTAATGTTTTGCAAGAAATTTTAACAGTAAAATCTGATGACGTAATGGGACGTGCAAAAGCATACGAATCTATCGTCAAAGGAGAAAATATACCTACGCCAGGTATTCCTGAATCGTTTAATGTATTGATACACGAATTGCGTGGTTTGGCTTTAGAAATTACACTTGAATAACACAAAAATTAATTTTGAAAATAGTTAGTAATTGATTAATATTCATTGAAAAAAAAATTAGTTACTAACTAACATTATTAGTTTATCAATTTTAAAAATTTAACAAATATCGTAATGGCTCTTAATAATAAAAAAAATAAGAAGATTACCAACGACTTCCGTACTATTACCATTAGTTTGGCTTCTCCAGAATCTATCAAAGATGGAGCAAAAGGAGAAGTTACGCTACCTGAAACTATCAATTATCGTACTTATAAACCTGAAATGAATGGTTTGTTTTGCGAAAGAACTTTCGGACCGGTAAAGGATTGGGAATGTCATTGCGGTAAATATAAACGCATTCGTTACAAAGGTATCGTTTGCGATAGATGTGGCGTAGAGGTTACGGAAAAAAAAGTAAGACGCGAAAGAATGGGCTATATAGAATTAGTCGTTCCAGTGGCTCATATTTGGTATTTCCGTTCATTACCCAACAAAATTGGTTATTTATTAGGATTGCCTTCTAAAAAATTAGACCAAATTATTTATTATGAAAGATATATTGTTGTGCAGGTTGGAAAAGCTGATGGCATTGCCAAATTAGACTTTTTGACTGAAGACCAATATGTAGATATATTAGATAAATTGCCACAAAATTATACTTTGGAGGACTCAAATCCTGACAAATTTATCGCAAAAATGGGTGCTGAAGCCTTAGAAATGTTGCTTTCTTCTACCAATTTAGACGAACTTTCTTATGAATTAAGAAATACAGCCTCTATTGATAAATCTCAACAAAGAAAAGCAGAAGCTTTAAAACGTTTGAGAGTAGTAGAAGCATTTAGGTCTTCAAAAGGCAGAGATGAAAACAAACCGGGAAAAGTTGAAAACAAACCTGAATGGATGATTATCAGAATGGTGCCTGTAATTCCGCCAGAATTACGCCCATTGGTGCCATTAGATGGAGGTCGTTTTGCTACTTCGGATTTGAACGACTTGTATCGAAGAGTAATTATTCGTAACAATCGTTTGAAAAGATTGATTGAAATCAAAGCACCAGAAGTAATTTTACGTAATGAAAAACGTATGTTACAAGAAGCAGTAGATTCTTTGTTTGATAATTCACGCAAAGTAAATGCGGTTCGTGCTGATGGCAATAGAGCTTTGAAATCTCTTTCTGATATGTTGAAAGGAAAACAAGGTCGTTTCCGCCAAAATTTATTAGGAAAAAGGGTAGATTATTCAGGACGTTCTGTAATCGTAGTAGGACCTGAATTGAAATTACACGAGTGCGGATTGCCAAAACAAATGGCTGCTGAATTGTTCAAACCTTTTATCATTCGTAAATTGATGGAAAGAGGAATTGTTAAAACAGTAAAATCTGCCAAAAAAATCGTAGATAGAAAAGACCCTGTAGTGTGGGATATTTTAGAAAACGTATTAAAAGGACATCCTGTATTGTTGAATAGAGCGCCAACGCTTCACCGTTTAGGTATTCAAGCCTTTCAACCAAAATTGATTGAAGGAAAAGCTATACAATTACACCCTTTGACTTGTACGGCATTTAATGCCGATTTTGATGGTGACCAGATGGCAGTTCATGTTCCTTTGGGACACGCGGCGGTTTTGGAAGCCTCAATTTTGATGTTATCTGCCCATAATATTTTAAATCCTGCCAATGGTGCGCCTGTTACTGTGCCTTCACAAGACATGGTTTTGGGATTGTATTATTTGACTTTGGGAAGAAAAGGCACACCTGAACTTCCTGAGGTAGGAGAAAATAAAAGTTATTATAGTCCTGAAGAAGTTATTTTGGCAATCAATGAAAAAGCATTGTCAAAACACGCACATATCAAAGTAAGAGTGCCTGTAAGACAACCTGACGGAACTAAAAAAGAGCAAATGATAGAAACTGTGGCTGGACGTGTGATTTTTAATCAATTTGTACCAGAAGAAGTAGGTTATATCAATGAATTATTGACTAAGAAAAAATTGCAAATTATTATCGCAAAAATTTTCAAAATTGCGGGAAATACAAAAACAGCCACTTTCTTAGATGATATTAAATATTTAGGTTTTCAAACTGCTTTTAGAGGTGGTTTGTCTATCGGTTTGGGTGACGTAATGGTGCCTGAAGAAAAAGATGGATTGGTAAAACAAGCAAAAGTTCAAGTTGAAAAAGTGAGAGATAACTACGATATGGGATTTATCACTGAAAACGAACGCTATAACCAAGTAATTGATATTTGGACAAAAACAAATACAAAAATTACAGAAGTACTTTTGAACCAACTCAAAAATGATAGACAAGGATTTAATCCTATTTATATGATGATGGACTCAGGAGCGCGTGGTTCGAAAGAGCAAATCCGTCAGTTAGGTGGAATGCGTGGTCTGATGGCAAAACCTCAGAAAAACTTACAAGGTTCGGTAGGAGAAATCATTGAAAACCCAATTTTATCAAACTTTAAAGAAGGACTTGATGTATTGGAATATTTTATCTCGACTCACGGTGCGCGTAAAGGTTTGGCAGATACCGCTTTAAAAACGGCTGATGCTGGATATTTGACTCGTCGTTTGGTTGATGTAGCACAAGATGTTATCGTCAATGAAGAAGATTGTGGTACTTTGAGAGGTATTGCGGTAACTGCTTTGAAAGAAAACGAGGACATTGTTGAGCCTTTGAAAGAACGTATTTTAGGACGTGTAGCTGTGCATGACCTTTTGCACCCTGTAAGCGACCAGATTTTAGTGGAGGCAGGAGAAGAAATTACTGAAGAAATTGCACAACTTATCGAAGACGCTGGTATAGAAAGCGTTGAAATTCGTTCTGTATTGACTTGCGAAACTAAAGTCGGAACTTGCTCGAAATGTTATGGACGTAACTTGGCAACGGGTAGAATGTCCCACATTGGAGAAGCAGTAGGAGTTATTGCGGCACAATCTATCGGAGAACCCGGAACTCAATTAACTTTACGTACATTCCACGTAGGTGGGGTAGCGCAAAACTTAGCTGCAGACGCAACTATTCGTTCTAAATACGAAGGAAAGTTACGTTCAGATGAGGTAAGAGTAGTACAAGGAGCGGATAACGAAGGAAATATTACTGATATTGTTGTTAGTCGTTCGGGTGAAGTGCGTATCACTTCTCCAGATGGCAAAAAAGTATATATGACTACTCGTATTCCTTATGGTTCTTATTTGCGTGTAAAAGATGGACAAGACGTTAAAAAAGGTGATTTGATTTGTGAATGGGATCCTTTCAATGCCGTTATGGTATCAGAGGTAGCAGGTATTGCAAACTTTAAGTCTATTGAAGAAGGAATTAACTGCAAAGTTGAATCTGACCTTCAAACAGGGCATAAAGATACAGTAATCACTGAAACAAAAGATAAAACCAAAAATCCTTCTATCGTCATTGACCAAGGAGATGACATCGAAAAATCATACAACTTACCTTCAGGTGCGCGTATTATCGTAACCAATGGTGAGGTAATAAATATTGGTAAAATCTTAGCAAAAATCCCACGTATTATGGGTAAAAATAGAGATATTACAGGTGGTTTGCCACGTGTTACAGAATTATTTGAAGCACGTAATCCTTCTAATCCAGCAGTAGTAAGCGAAATTGACGGAGAGGTAGAATATGGCGAAATCAAACGTGGTAGTCGTGAAATATTTGTACGTTCAAAAGACGGTGCAGTCGAAAAACGTTATATGGTTAATTTATCAAAACATATTTTGGTACAACAAAACGACTTTATACGTGCAGGCGAAGCACTTTCTGATGGTGCAATTACACCTTCAGATATTTTGGCTATCAAAGGTCCGACAGCCGTACAAGAATATTTGGTAAATGAAATTCAAGAGGTATATCGTTTGCAAGGGGTAAAAATCAATGATAAACATATCGAATGTATCGTTAGACAAATGATGCAAAAAGTAGAAATCGTTGAACCTGGTGATACAAGTTTCTTACCTGGTCAATCGGTGGATAGATTTATTTTTAGAGCCGAAAATGATGCCATGTTAAATTTGAAAGTTGTGGTGGATTCAGGCGAATCTAAAAACTTAAAACCTGGACAAATTGTTACTCCACGTCAATTGAGAGATGAAAATTCATCATTGAAACGTAGAGATATGAAAATTGCCAAAGTAAGAGATGCACAGCCTGCGGTTTCAAGACCTATTTTACAAGGAATCACCCAATCTTCTTTGGGAACAAGTAGCTTTATTTCTGCCGCTTCTTTCCAAGAAACTACCAAAGTATTAAGTGAAGCAGCTATTGCTGGTAAAATTGATTATTTGTTAGGACTAAAAGAAAACGTTATCGTTGGACAT
Organism: Bacteroidota bacterium; assembly: GCA_004293265.1. Classification (GTDB taxonomy): domain Bacteria; phylum Bacteroidota; class Bacteroidia; order Cytophagales; family Microscillaceae; genus RDXZ01. The sequence continues at coordinate 22,205 of RDXZ01000056.1, forward strand.
TTAATTCCTGCGGGAACTGGATTGAGAGCCTATGAAAATATCGAAGTTGGTCCGCAAATGGAAGGTGACGAAAATATGGATTCTGAGGAATTTAAACGAACTGTTAGTAAAAAAGAAAAAGTATCAATGTAAAAACTATTATTTTTTCTTGTCAATATAAATAAAAAAGCCTACTTCAATTGTACGAAGTAGGTTTTTTTTATAGGCTTTGTTGTTCCCTCACAGGAACTGCTGATAAATATTTGTTGAATAACGTGAGTTCGGAATAACTTTTATTTTTATAATTTTTCAGTTGTCAATGTCGCAGACTTGACAATCTGAAAAATAGCGGTTGTTTTATAATTTTTCAGTTGTCAATGTCGCAGACTTGACAATCTGAAAAATGGCTGTTGTTTTATAATTTTTCAGTTGTCAATGTCGCAGACTTGACAATCTGAAAAATGGCTGTTGTCGTTGTTTTCTGAGCCTAACTCTTGAAGTGAAATGCTACGACCACTTAGTTTTTGATGGATAGCAATAAAAAAAGCCATCAAGATTATTATAAAATACAAACGAAATTTAATATTTCTTTTTTATAATAATCTGATGACATACATTAGATTGTAGTATTTATATTTTTTTTAAGCCATTTTTTTACTTTTAAAAAAAGTAAAATTTTAAAATTAAAAAAGTGATTTATCTTGTATTTATTTTTTGAAAGTTATAATACAAATTTTTATTAAACTTCTTAATATTATTTTTTCTTATTTCAAAAAAAATTATAGTACAAAATTCATTACTTTTTTTAATTTTTCCAAAAAACATACCCCTACAAATGCTCTACTGATTTTTTTTATAAAAAAAATACACTTTTTTTCTTAGAATAGTTATATTTTTTGCATTTTTTTAGGATATAGAAATATTAGACTTTGGACTTAGTGAAAATTATTAAACAAAAATTTAGCGGTGTTGTAAATATAATATTTTTGTCTTGCTGAACGAAGTGAAGCAACTGCTTGT
>RDXZ01000262.1 GCA_004293265.1 Bacteroidota bacterium
AGGAATAAAAAAAACTAAAAAACTAAATAATAATAAAAAATAAAAATAAAAAATCCCACAAATTATTGTGAGATTAGAAAGGTGTGTCCAAAGTTTAAATATTATCTAAATGAATGAAATTATGAGAAAAACGTCTTTATAATACTCAAAAAGCCTAAAATTTTTTTACAAAGTTCAAAAAATAATATAAACTATTTATGCTCAGATACTTATTTAAAATCAATTTTTATCATTCAAAAAATCCCAAATGGCTTCTGCTGTTTTTTGTGATGCACCAGCCTTACCCATTTTTTCTGTTAATTCTTGATAATCTTTTTTTATTTGAATATTTTGCAGGCTATTTTTTGAGTTTTCTGCTGAATTATCAGGCAATAAAGGTTGTAAATAATTGGCAATATTCAATGGAGTGGCATAAAATTGTAATAATTCGGGAGCTATCATTTTTTCACCTACCCAATTTAACAAACTTACATAAGGAAGTTTTACGATTCGGCGAGCAATTTCAAAAGTAATTTTACTCATTTTATAAATCACAACTTGTGGCACGTGAAAAAGCCCTGTTTCTAAGGTTGCAGTCCCAGAAGCTACAATCGCTCCGTCAGCAATATATAATAACTGATAAGTTTGGTCAGTAATAATAGGAATATTGGGATAATTTTCGAGAATTTTATAAATATCTTTTTCCAAATTGCTCACGCCCGCGACCACAAATTGATAATCAGGAAAATGTTGGGCAGTTTGAAGCATCACAGGTAAATTATGCTTTACTTCTTGTTTTCTACTACCGGGCAACAACGCAATTATTTTTTTATCTAATAAATTATTTTTTGCTTTAAAATCGATATCAGGCTGAAATTTTTGTAATTCATCTAACAAAGGATTGCCTACATATTTCACTTTGCAATCGTATTGTTGATAAAATTTCTCTTCAAAAGGAAGAATTACTAACATCAAATCAATTATTTTTTTGATAGTAAAAACTCTTTTTGTATTCCAAGCCCATATTTTTGGAGAAATATAAAAAATTATTTTGATATGAGGTAAATTTTTTTTGACAAATTTAGCAATTCTTAAATTAAAACCTGCGTAATCAGTCAAAATCAAAACATTCGGTTGGTGTGTTTGAATGTCTTTTTTACATTCTTTTAAAAATTGATTTATTTTTCTAATATTTTTTAACACTTCTAAAAAACCCATAAAAGCGGTTTCTTTATAATGTTTTACCAATTCGCCGCCGATTTTTTGCATTTCATCTCCGCCCCAAAATCTAAAACTTGCATTTTCATCTTTTTTTTTGAGTTCACGCATCAAGTTTGCGGTATGAATATCGCCTGAGCGTTCACCTGCTATCAAATAATATTTCATATTAAAAAAAATTTACATACCCAACCACCACATTCCTGCGCGATGAATTTTGACTTTATTGATTTTTCTTAGTTTTCTATTTTGTAATATTTCGTAAGATTTTATGATATTGAGATATTTATTGATAACAATTTTCTCATCAAATTCTTTTTCTACTTTTGTTCGGCTTGCTTCTCCCATTTTTTGCAAAGTTTCGTTATCCAAAACGTACATTTTTTGCATTTTATCAGCCAAATCTTCTGCATTTTTGACTTCACACAAAAAACCATTCACCCCGTCATCAACCGTTTGTCTGCAACCGACTACATCAGTGGTAATGATTGGTTTTGCCATCGCACACGCCTCCAAAAGTGAGCGTGGCGTACCCTCGCGGTAGGACGGAAGCACAACACAATCGGCTTTTTTGATAATTTCGGACACATTGTCGCTTGTTCCTAAATATTCTATCCAATTTTTTTCCTGCCAAATCTCAACTTCTTCTTTGCTAACGCCTAATTTTGCTTCACTTTCTATACTTCCTAATACCTGAAAATTGACTTTTAAACCTAAATTTTTTAGTTTTTTGGCGGCTTCTACATATTCGACAATTCCTTTGTCATACAAAAGTCTTGCAATCATCAAAAAATTAAATGTTTTATTTCTTTCAAAATTTTGGGCTTGAAATTTATCTAAACAAACGCCTGAACCGGGTAAAATATCGGTTGTTTTTTCTTTGATAAGATTTTTTTCTACGAATAACTGCAAATCTTCTTCGTTCTGAAAAAATACTTTTTTAGGAAATTTAAAAGAAAGTTTATATAAAAATTTGGCTATTTTGGACGATAAATTATTGTGTAAAAAAACTGTTCCCAAACCTGAAACATTATTCACTACTAATTTTCGAAGTGGCAGAGCGGCAAAAGTACCATAAATATTGGGCTTGATAGTGAACTGCAAAATAATATCAACTTTTGCATTTTTATAAATTTTGTATAATTGGTAAGCATATTGCAAGTCTTTGAATGGATTTGTACCTTTATTTTGCATTTTTACGGCATAAAATTCGCAACCCATTTCAACCAGATTTTCTGAGTATTTATCCTCAGGAGCAATGGCAACAACCTGATGTCCTTCTTCTAAAAGTGTTTTGACTAAACCATGTCTAAAATTAAAAATATTCCAAGAAGTATTTAATACGATAGCTATACGCATAATGAATGTTTTTTTTAAATATTGTAAATTATAAAACAGTGGATATGAATGATTATTATGTAAAATTACGAAAAAAGGAGGGAAAAAGTTGATTTTTTGTTTTATTTTTTTGTTATTTTTAAAAAAATAACAAATTTAGCCTATTTTTATGTTTTATTTTCTCAATTTTTGAAGATATTTGCTTTGTAATCTTTAAAATTATTGTAACTATTTAGGTATAGTCATAAAATTATTATTTTGAACTTCGTGCAAGCGTGGACGCTTGCACGAGATATTAACTGGTGCAAGCGTCCACGCTTGCA
>RDXZ01000057.1 GCA_004293265.1 Bacteroidota bacterium
GCTTCTAGGGCTGTCAAAATACCGTCCTCGGTTTGTGGCTTTTCTTCGGCTTTGGCGTAGTTGGAGCAGCCCGCTAGAAGCAAGCCCGAACGAAGCATGGGGTCTATTTTCTCATTTTTTTCGTTCGCCCCTATAAAAAAGCCATGTGTGGCTATGTGCAAAATCTTGGGGTTTTGCACAGCCTTGACGCTCTCTTCTGTGGCTTTTTCTGCAATAGAAATGCCGCTTTGGTAGCCATTCTGACCCAAAATGCTTTGGATATTGACAATTTCTAGCTGTGTGCCAGGAAGCATAGAAACCGTCTGAAAACCTGCCGAAAAGCTACGCGAAGCGAAGGCATCGGCCTCTGCGGCCTCATTGTTAAGACTTGCCCATGTGTTTTGGTCTAAATCATAGCTTGGAAAGCCAATAAGCTCTGCCTTCAAATTCTTGTTTTCTGCTTTGCCGAAGGCCAAAATATCTTTGGTGTTGGTAACGGTATGGATTTCTAGTTCGTCCATCAGATATTTCTTTGTTTTGGGATTCAACAACGTATTCAAGCTGATTTGATTATAAACCCCGTCGGGTGATAGAAACACTTTTCCACCTTTTTGGATTTTATTTGTTTTGTGGTTGGTTTGGTTGATAAGCACTTTAGGTTTACTTTTTTTTAATAAGTACAAAATAATCTTTGGTATCGTTTGCGGAACTTTTTTTATTTTTTTGCAAGGATTTATTTATAGTTTTCATAAAATTGACCATCCTTTTGTTTTATTAAACTATTGTCTATTTTTACTTCCATTTTTGCTTTATTCTTATCAAAAATCACATATTGAGGATAAATATCACGAAAGCTGGGCATTAAAACTAATGCAGTTGTCAATGGTAAGTGCTTATTTTTTAGCAGGATTGGAAAAAATATTGATAGGAAAAATGAGTTGGCTCGAACCAAATAATATACGTGTTCATATTCAAAATCACCAAACAATATTTGGTTTATGGTTATCAGAGTATGACTTTATATGTGTAGGTATTGGTTTGGTAGGTATTTTATTTGAAATTTTATTTCCAATAATTGTATTATTTCAAGAATTTAGATGGATATTTTTAAGCCTTGGAGTGATATTTCATTTGGGTAATTTTCTTGTTTTAGGTGTTGGAGCAGTATTCCATCCTTGGATTCTTTTGTATGTGATATGGTTTGAAAATATCACTTTAAAGCAGTCAAAATCATAATTTTGTATTATATCGATAGTTATTATCTATTTATCGAACTTTGATACGCATTTATCTAATATAACTAACTAAGATTTTTAGATTACGTTATTATAAATGTAAAAGATGTTCAAAAATATAAATATTTAAAGAAACTTATGATTCCAATTATGTCAAAAATATCATATACGCTCCTACACGAAGCGGAATTATTTATAGCCACACGCCATGCACACGTGTATTGGATAGAGAACCAAAAAGCTATTGTTTGTCAAGCCATTACTGATTATATTCCACATCAAGAATTTCAATATATTTTCAACGAAATTTTAGAATTTGCTACCGAAAATCCAACAGAAATGTTTATTTTTGATAAATCTGCCTTGGTAACTTTTCACCAAGATTCTGTGCGTTTTTTTTATTTTGATTGGAAACCAAAGATGGAAAAATTGGGAACAAAAATATACAAACATATTCTGCCAAACAATCGTACATTTAAGGTAAGTTTAGATGTAACTAAAGATATTCTAAGAAAAGAAAAACCTGAAATTTGTATAGATGTTCCTTGTATTGAGTATATTGAAAGTATAGATGAGGCTTTTCATTAGCAAAATTTATAAAAAAACACCTTCATTTTTTGAAGGTGTTTTTTATTTGATACTTTACGAAGTTAAACTATAATCAAAAAAAAGAATTACAAAAATAGATTATTATTTCTCTAAAAAAATAAAAAATTCTAAAATAAATCATATCTTTTTCATTTTCGTAATCGTTTGCAAAAAATATTCTTCTATTTTTTTTAAAATATTTCAAAAAAATCTTAGATAAATACAATATTTTTTTTTATTTTTGCTCGATTTTATGAAAAACAAAAGCAATAAAAACATATTTTAAAAACTTTCAAAAACATATTTTAAATAATGAAAGATTATATAAAAGCCGACGAGTGGAAAATAATTGAGGAAGGTTTTAAACCTGAATTAAACAAAATTTCTGAAAGCCTTTGTAGTATTGGTAATGGACATCAAGGACAAAGAGCAAATTTTGAAGAAACTTATTCTGGTGAAACTCTGCAAGGTAGCTATATGGCAGGCGTATATTACCCCGACAAAACAAGAGTAGGCTGGTGGAAAAATGGCTACCCCGAATATTTTGCTAAAGTATTGAACGCAACCAATTGGATTGGTATCAAAATTTGGATAGACGGAGAAGAATTAGACTTAGCCACTTCTAAAGTATCTCAATTCTCAAGAATTTTAAATATGCAAGAAGGTTTTTTAGAAAGAAGTTTTGTTGCTAAATTAAACTCAGGAAAAGAAATTAAAGTAAAATCACAAAGATTTGTAAGTGCCAAAAGAAAAGAAATTGGTGCTATTAAATATCAAATCACACCACTTAACTTCTCAGGAAAATTAGAAACAGAACTTTTTTTAGATGGCGACATCAAAAATGAAGACGCTAATTATGATGAAAAATTTTGGGAAGAGGTTGATAAACAAGCCACTAACGAAGTACTTTGTTTGACTTTAAAAACAAAAAAAACAGGTTTTTATTTGACTACCGCAACCACTTTTGAGGTTTTCCAAGAAGATGCGGCACTTTCTTTGGAAACACACATTATTAGCAAAGAAAAATATTTGTCTTTAAAAACGCAAACAGAACTCAAACAAAACGAAAAAACAACCATCTATAAATTTGCTTCACAAGTTACTTCACGTGATGTCGAAAATGCTGATTTAGTCAGTGTTGCCAAATCAAGTCTGCAAACTGCTTTTGCTGAGGGCTTTGAAAGTTTGAAAAAAGAACAGGCTGAAACTTGGGCTGAAAAATGGAAACACGCTGATATTGTTATCGAAGGTGATATAAAAGCACAACAAGGTATCCGTTTTAATATTTTTCAATTAGACCAAACTTACACAGGCACAGACGAAAGGCTCAATATCGGACCCAAAGGATTTACAGGCGAAAAATACGGCGGTAGTACTTATTGGGACACAGAAGCCTATTGTTTGGCGTTTTATTTGGCAACTGCGGAGCCAAAAGTAGCTAAAAATTTACTCGTTTATCGTTACAAACATCTTCAAAAAGCCATCGAAAATGCTCAAAAATTAGGTTTTACGAATGGTGCAGCTTTGTTTCCGATGGTTACGATGAATGGCGAAGAATGTCATAACGAATGGGAAATTACTTTTGAGGAAATACATCGAAATGGTGCTATCGCAAGAGCCGTTTTTGATTATGTCAATTATACCCAAGACAAAGAATATTTGGCAGATTTTGGTTTAGAGTTATTGATTGCTATAGCAAGATTTTGGGCGCAAAGAGTTCATTTTTCTCAACCCAAACAAAAATATGTAATGCATGGAGTAACAGGACCGAATGAATATGAAAATAATATTAATAACAATTGGTACACAAACGTATTGGCGGCTTGGTGTTTGGATTATACAAAAGAAACGATTGATTTTGTAGAAAAAAACTATCCTCAAAAATACGAAAATTTAGCCTTAAAAATTGACTTTAAAGCTGAAGAAATTAAAAAATGGCTCGATATTTCTCAAAATATGTATTATCCTGCTGACGAAAAATTAGGGATTTTCTTACAACAAGAAGGCTATTTGGATAAAGAACAAATTTTGGTCGCAGATTTGCCTCAATCAGAAAGACCTATCAATCAAAAATGGAGTTGGGATAGAATTTTGCGTTCTTGTTTTATCAAACAAGCTGATACTTTACAAGGCATTTATTTGTTTGAGGATAGATATGATATAGAAACTATCCGCAAAAATTTTGAATTTTATGAGCCTCGCACCGTACACGAATCATCTTTGTCGCCTTGTGTTCACTCGATTTTGGCTTCCAAATTAGGTATGAAAGAAAAAGCGTACCAAATGTATTTGCGTACTTCTCGCCTTGATTTAGATGATTATAACAACGATACTGAAGATGGTTTGCATATTACAAGTATGGCAGGCACTTGGATGTCGGTTGTGCAAGGTTTTGGAGGTATGCGAGTGAGGAATGGAGAATTATATTTTACACCTTATTTGCCTCAACAATGGAAAGGTTTTTCATTCAGAATTGGATTTAAAAATGCTTGGATTCAAATAAAAGTAAGTACTGAACTTATTTCTTTGAAAAATGAAACTACTCAAGAAATAAGTCTATTTATTTACCAAAAAAATTATACATTGAAAGCCAATCAAGAACTAAAAATAGATGTAAAAAAAATTGAAGATAATATTTTTGCATAGATATATTTCTGCTCGAATGAGTTTGAAACAAAAAATGATGGTTTTTTTTAATGAAATAATTTTAGTTAGTGTAAAATTTTTGTATATTAATTAAAATGGCAACAAAAATAAATAATATACGGAATTTTTTATAGTAACTACATTTGTATAATCAAAACAGAACCAAAAAATAGTTCTTCTAATATTTATATGGATAAAAATTTTGGTACTCTGACAATTTTAGTGAAAATGTAAAGATTTTTCTTTCAGAGGATTGCAGTCCTTAGGATAGGTGGTTAAAAAATGCTTAAAAGAGCAATTTTTAACCACCTATCCTAAGGGGTGAAATTATACAATATCTGTTTTTTTAAATTCACGTTTGAGAATTTACTATGATACACAAAATAGATTCTTCTATTGTATGTACTAAAATCATCGTGATAAACGTTATTCGGTTTTTGTAGTTATTCAAGCATGATGCCTAAAGTTGCAGGTTGTAAGGAGAATATTACGACTACTTGGGTTAATCACAACTAATAAATATTTTTTCTAAGTTTCATTTAACAAAACTCACAATGATTTCAATTAATAAAATATTTGTTGTTACGTTATTATTTTTAGTAATAAACAACACATTTTCTCAAAATAAAATTATTACTTACAGAAATTTTGTAACTTGCAATGAAAGTTTTATGCGTTATGATAAATCTCAGACTTACATAAATTGGAGTAAAAAAGATTTAGAAGAACAAATTAAAAAAATAGAGGAGTTTTCTGCTTGTTCTGAATATCAACACTACGCTTACAAAGAACTTTTTAGAGTTTATTTTAAAATGGGTAATCGAAAAAAAGCCTTTTTTTATGCTGAAAAAGCATTTGGTAGAGGGCAAGATTATGCCTCGATTATAGATACTAATTTATTATTATCAAAAAAAGATATTTTTGAGTTAAAAAAAAGATATGAAAAAGGACTTAATTTTTATCAAAAAACAACAGACAGCACACTTAAAAATAAAGTAAATGATATAATAGCCCATGACCAAAGCTATAGAAGTAAAACCGCTTCGAAAGAAGATTGGAAAAAACAAAAGATATTAGATTCGTTGAATATTATTGAAATACACAAAATTGTTGATAAATATCAGTGGTCAGGCAAGGCAAACATGGGGGGTAATACTCCTCTTTCTAATATTTCTTTAGCTGTGATACATTCAACGCATGAAAATAATGCTTATTTTTTGGAAAAGGCAATTTTGGCCGCTGAAAAAAATATCACAAACTGGTCTGAACCTGCATCAATATTAAGAAATATGATGTGGCGATTTGAACAAAAAGATGGTTTCAATAAATTACGTAAAGTTTATTTGAATAAGAAAAAATCATTGGATATGGAAAAATCATATTTTCAACTTCATGTTTTATCAAACGTATACAAAACAAATACGTATTATAAATTATCCTTTTTTTACACGTATTATTCAGAAAAAGAAAAAAATGAAAATAGTAATGAAAAATTAAAAACTTTGGAGGAAATCAAAGAATTTTTGATAAAAGATGGTATTAGTGAGGAACGTATCGAGATTATCAAAGAACCAAGAATGGCTGTTGATGATAAGCTAGGAAAATTTATGTTTGGTTTCACAACCTCAAAAATACCGAAAAAATGATGCTCATACTTTCTGAAAATATAGATATATATACATCGGAAAGTGGTCTTAGCGTGATACTCAATGCTGTCAACTTAACTATTTTATCATCAAAAAATATTACAAAACAAACAAAATATGTTATTTTTTGGTTTTAAAACAACATAAAAATATTATTTTTCTTAAGTTAATAGCGTTGAGCGTGAGGCTTAAAGTTGTAGATAATAGCAAGAATGTTACGACCACTTGAGGTAAAATAATAACAATTATTTTGATATTTTCTGCTTTTTTAAATATTTATTTATGAAAAAATTATTTCTTTCTTTCCTTATTTTTAATTTTGTATATTTTTGTTTTGCTCAAAAAGATTTTCACGATTCTTTGCGTAAAGGACGTGATTATTGGATAGAACTAAAACGTGAAGAAGCAAAACAAGTTTATAATAATATTCTCAAAAGATATCCAAACAATATTCCTATTTTTCTTAAAACCAATTATTATTTGGCACTTTTAAGTCACGGAAAACTGAAAAGAGATAGTATAGATATTAGTACAGCCCTTCAACATTTTAATTTAGTTTTTTTAAATAGAAACAAATTGACAAAGAAAAAAAAGAATAGTGATATTTTTTCTGGTCTTTCTTATCAACAAATGATGCACAATACTTGTGCAGAAATGGGAGAATTATTTGCATTATCTAAAAATTATCAAAAAGCATTATATTTTTATGATTTATCAGAATATCCTTATACATCTCAAAATGATGACAGTTTTAATGCTAATTTTGATAGATATTTTGCTTCTTATTGTATCAAAGAAAGTAAAGCAAAATGTTACCAAAGCCTTAATAAATTAGACAGTGCTTTTATTTCACTTTTTCCATTTATCAACAAAGGAACGCACACACAGAAAAATTCTAATAAAATGTTAATAGATTTGGTGAATTATCATAATTATAAAATCACTAAGATAGAAATTGATAATATGATAAATCAGGCATCAATAAAATACAAAGGGAAAAATGAAGAATTTTATACATACACAATAGAATTGTACAAAAATAATCTTAAAATTATAGATACTTTTTCGAGTGAATTATTTTTTGTAAATGAAGATAAGGCATTAGAAAAATACAGGCAAGAAATTATCAATACCGATTTTTATAAATCTTTGTAATTTTTTGGGTAATAATTTTCTTTGATTTTTCAAATAAAACTTATACATTTTGCATAATAAAAGCAATAGAAAAAAATTTGAAAGAATGATAGTTTTTTACTCTGTTTTTAAGATGTTTTTGAAAATCAAAAATAGCATTATAAAAAAATAAATTTTACCTAATTTTTAAACTACAAAACATGAAGACAATATATTCCTTATTTTTCTTTCTTTTGGTTAATTTTTTGAATGCTCAAACAAAAGTCAATTTTATTACTGACTATTATCCATTCACCAACAAAGCAGAAATATACATCACAAAAGGTGAATTTGAAAATGCTTTGGAAATGTACCAAAAAGCATTTAAAAATAATACAATTGGTTTTTCAAATGATTATGAAAATGCACTGCATTGTGCCTTAAAAATTGATAAAATAAATATTGCTTTAGAATATGCAAAACAAATTGCTACCAAAGGCTTCGATTTAAACCACTTCAAAAAATATAAATGTTTTGAAAAATTAATCAATTCTAAAGAATGGATTGATTTTGAAAAAAATTATGATAAATATTATCTCAAAAATGCCAATAAATTTTTGATAGATACTTTAACCAAAATGGCAAACTTAGACCAAGAATATAGAATTAAAAATTACCCAGTAGAAGAAGTACAGAAAATAGACAGTACAAATATTTCAAATCTTATATCTATTTTTAAAAAATATGGTTATCCAAGTGAAGATATTATTGGTAATCAACATTTATTTTCGGTTATTTTAAGACATCATTATAAGACGAACAATTTAAGAAATCGTCCTTTCTTAGATAGTTTATTATTTGAAGCTATTAAAGATGGAAAAGTTCATAATGAAAATGTGGTAATGAATTTGACAAGACAAATTGAAAATTCAACTTGGGATAAATATAGACATAATAAATTTATAATTATACAAAAAGTAGATACTTTAGTATTTAAAATTTTTTATAGTGATAACTACATAAAAGAAGTTGATAAAATTAGAGCAAAAATAGGACTATGCAATACAAAAGAATTAGAGCAAAAGTTATTATTCTATTATAACGACATACTTTATAAAAAAATTGATAATTTTATGGAGGCAACAATCAGTATTTATAAACAAGCACATCCTTTTTATTTTTGGGTACATTCATATATTCTTTATACCCCAGATGCGCAATATGATTTTAAGCAACAAACCAAATCAAAAAAAATGATACCTATTCCTAATCCTAATAAAAAATGATTTTGGAATTGATGTTGGTTTCAAGCGAAGGTACTAAATAATTTATTGCATAGGCTCAAACTTAATTTCAAATATTTTTTTATAATTTATTGATTTACAATATTTTATATTCAAAATACTTTCGCAAAAAGTCTATTATACAAAAAATTTACACCAACTAATTTTTTAAAACATTTGTAAACAAGCCAAAAATATTTTTTTTGTACTATATTTGTACTATATTTGCAATCAAAATGACTTTAAAGCCTGAAAGAAAATTTTTAAAATATGTTCCAAAACAGACTAAATTTTTTACTTACATTTTTATTTGCTAGTTTGGCAATTTTATTGCTCATAGGTGCGCTTATGCACCTAATCAAAATACACGAATCTTTGGAGGAATATGTGTATTTATTTTGGCTTATTTTGGGTATGATGTTGTTGGCTTACTTGGGTTTTGTGTTAGTTCGTTATGTTTTTGCACCTTTTCAAGTGTTTAAAGAACGATTAAAACAACTTTCAGAAGGAAAAAAGATGCGTACCTATTCTGATAGAAAATCTGGTTTGTTTTATTTTCCCAACCAATATATCAATCAAATAGAAAAAAATATTCAACAAATGAATGAATATACCAAAAATAAAATAGATTTGAAAGCTGATGACGACCAAAAACCTATTTATATTGATGAAATCTTACTTGAAAAATTAACAAACTTACAAGAAACTATCACAGATAACCAAAATGAAGCAAAATGGATGAGAGTTTTAACAGAATTTTCACATCTTTTAAGAAATAATACCAATCAAACTTTAGAGCAAACTTTGAGAAATTTTTTAAATTATTTATTAAAGTTTTTTTCAGGACAACAAGGGGCTATTTATATTTATGACGAACAAAATAAAGATGATTTGCACCTCAAATTATTTGTTTCTTATGCTTATTCCGAAACAAGATACAAAAAAGATAGATTTGAATTGAATGAAGGTTTGATTGGTGAGTGTTGGCAACATAATAAAATCATCAAAATAGAAGATGTACCCACTACTTACACAAAAATCGCCTCAGGTTTGGGCGAAAGTCAAGCCAAAACATTACTTTTGATGCCAGTTGTGTTTAGAAACAGTGTATTAGGGGTAATAGAAATACTATCTTTTGAAAGTTATGATGAATATAAAATTGATTTAATCCAAAATATTGCTCGAAATTTAGGAATTGCTCTCGAAAATTATAGAAATATTAGACAATAACTTTTTTATTTTTATTCAAAAATAAATCATCATCAGTACTTTTAAATTTTGATACATAACATATTTTATTTCCCAATACAAAATTTTGAGAAAATAAAATCAAGTAAATCATTATTCGTAACTTCACCAACAATACTACCCAAATGAAAAATTGCTTGACGCAAATCAGAGGCAATCATTTCAGTAGCAAATCTATGATTTATGGCATTTTGTACGACCTGCAAAGCATCAGCCGCTTCTAACAAACACTGATGATGACGGGTATTATTGACAATAATTTGAGATTCTTGACTCGATATATGTTGAATATAATTCGCCAAAAAATCCTCTAATAATTGTATTTTTTGAGGTTCATACATAGAAATTCCTATAAAATTAGGTAGTTTTTCAAATGCTTCTACATTTTTTGTATCAATCAAATCAATTTTATTACCCACTAAACAATACGGAATTTGATAAGGCTGAACTATATTTTTTTCTTCTTCTTCTAATTCAGTGATTGTCATAGTATTCATATCAAATAGATACAAAATATATTGTGCTTCTTTTATTTTTTTGAGTGTTCGTTCAATACCAATTTTTTCAATTGTGTCTTCAGTTTCTCTCAAACCTGCCGTATCTATAAATCTAAATTTGATACCATTGATAATTTTTGTTTCCTCAATCGTGTCGCGTGTAGTGCCTGCGATATTCGAAACAATTGCTCTGTCCTCTTCCAAAAGTGCATTGAGTAAAGTAGATTTTCCTGCATTGGGTTTGCCCATTATCGCCACCGAAAAACCATTTTTCATTACATTTCCTAACTGAAAAGAGTTTGCCATATTGGTAATAACTACTTGTAAATCAATGACTTGTGTTAATAATTGTGTTCGATTTGCAAACTCCACATCTTCTTCCGAAAAATCTAATTCTAATTCTAAAAGTGCCGCAATTTTTATCAAATTTTCTCTTAATTCTTTGATTTTATTTGAAAATCCACCACGCATTTGCGAAATGGCTAATTGATGTGAAGCCTTCGAATCTGCGTGAATCAAATCTGCTATCGCCTCCGCTTGTGCCAAATCAAACTGCCCATTCAAGTAAGCACGTTGGGTAAATTCTCCTGCCTCTGCCAATCTCGCCCCATTTTTTAAGCATAGTTTAATAATTTCTTGCACAATATACCCAGAGCCATGACAAGAAATTTCGATAACGTTTTGTTTGGTAAAAGATTTGGGTGCTTTGAACAGAGCCAAAACAACTTCATCAATAATATCTTTATTTTCATTGATAATTTTTCCAAACAAAACTGTATTACCTGCTTGTGTTGATAGTTTTTTTCCTTGCCAAATTTGTTCAATGATAGCAATACAATTCTCTCCTGATAAGCGTATTACCGCAATCGCACTCACGCCTACAGGCGTAGAAAGTGCTACAATTGTATCATTTTTTTGTGTTTTTAGTATCATTTTTTATTATCAATTATTTTTTTTTCCAAACATTATTCCAACCTAAAAATAGGATAGCGCAAGTGTGATTTTTCGTAATATGGTGAATTTTGGTATAAAAAATCTAATTGACTTTCAGGATTTTCTGCAAATTTTTTATCATTTTTCTTTTTTTCTTCAAATTTTTGTTTCAATTCTTTGTTTTCAGCCAATAGTTTTTCAGCAGTTTCTTCAAAAACATAAGAAGAATAACTTTCTTTTTGTTGTAATATGCCATCAAAAAAATTCCAATTAAAAAAAGAATCAGGTGCTTCTGGCTCCAAAGTTTCAATAATATAACGATTTGAAATTTGATTTGCATAAACTAAAAAATCACCTTCTTCGATATCAAGCGTTTGTTTTTCTTTTTTTATTTTGGTTTGATAATGCAAATAATGATTTTCAAAAGGATTTTTCAAGGTTTTAAAATCATCAATATAATAAACTTGGAGCGTCATTTTTTGATTTTCTTTTATTTTTTCCATCTTTACACCATTCAATTCTAATCTTTTTAACACTTCTTTATAGGCTTTCGGAACAATATAAGCCTTCGGTTTTTCAATCGTAATGCTTGGTTCGTATTGATTATAAAACTTCACTTTTTTGGTAAATTTTTTATTTTTATCATAAAAAAGTCTTTCTTTTTGCGTAATTTTGCTTTTGATTAATTTTGCTTCATACCCTTTAAAATCGACCATTTCATAATTATTTTGATTATTTTTCCAATCTAAAACAAAATATTTTTGTTTATTTTGGATATTTTCCAAAGATTTTTTTCTTAAAGTTTGAATATTTTTTCCATTTTTTTCTAAAAATTCTAAGGTAGAAACCATAAATTCATAGTTAGATTTTACTCTTTGGGCAAAATCTTTGAGCATGTGCGTTTCGGGAACAAAGCCAATGGTCTGAAAAAGAGCGGCATAACCTGTAGAATATCTTGGCGATTCTAAGAATTGAACAAAACCCGAATCTGGCGGAAAATTGTGAACATTTACATATTGCATCATTTCAAAATTTTTAGATTTCATCTTTTTTTCCAAATCAGGATACATTTCTTTGGTCAGATATTCTCCTAAAATACTTCCTAATTTTTGCGGTTGAGTTATCAGACAAGTAAAAATATATTGATAATCAGCCCCATTGGTTACGTGATTATCCAAAAAAATATCAGGCTTCCATTGTTGAAAAATCTGTGTAAAAGTTTGTGCGTTTTCGCTATCCAACTTAATAAAATCACGATTTAAGTCTAAATTTTTAGCATTTCCCCTAAAACCATATTCTTTTGGTCCGTTTTGATTGGCTCTGCTGGTAGAATTTCGCCTCAAAACGCCGTCAATATTATAAAAAGGAATCACAACGATTACGGTATTTTCAGTTATTTTTTGTAACTCTTTTTTTTGAGCAATGTCCCGCATCAACATGAGCGTTGCGTCCACGCCGTCAGGCTCGCCTGGGTGAATAGCATTATTGATAAAAATAATATTTTTTTCTTTTTTTTTAAGACTTTCCACCTCAAAATCTTTATCCAAAGAATAAACCAAGACGTGCAAAGGCTTTCCAATATCTGTGTTTCCGATGGTTTTTAGTTGAAAAAAAGGATATTTTTTGGTTAATTTCTCTATAAAATTAATTCCATTTTGATACGTAAAAGTTTCTTTTCCTTCTGATATTTCAAAGGTTGTGAGCCATTCTTTATCTTGGCTTTTCACAAAAAAAGTTACTGAAATCAAATAAAATAATGTCAAAAATAATTTATTTTTCATATTTTTTTGTTTATTTTTATTTTCAAAAACGCCATTATTTTGATTTTACAAATCCCCATTTTACATTTCCTTTCGAATTATAATCATCAACAGAAAAATCTAAGTTTCTATTTTTATTAATTCTCCAATTAAAATGCCAAACTGCCCATTCATCTGTTTCATTTTTTCGGACTTGTAATTGGTTATAACTCAAACGCCAGAAATAAATTTCTTTATTATTTGATGTGATTACTTCCATTTTTTTTTCCGTAAAAATAATCTTTTGAATAGTCATCAAAAAATTATTTTCTTGTTTTTCTACTAAAATTTCTTTCACTCTTTCATTTAAGTATTCTTGAATATTTTTTTCGCTGTATCCATTAGAAGTTAAATTTTGTTGCAAAGAATCACTGTATTCTATCCATTCGATTTTATCAAAATTCCAAGTACCCAATAAATCTTTTTTATCATATATGCTTGTATTATCTACGTTTGTAACGGGACAGGCAATATTTCCATACGTTTTAAAATCTACTAATCTAAAAAAACCTTTCTCATTTTTTTGCATAGTAAAAAAAGTTTGTCCATCTTTGAGCGATTTACAGATAAAAATAAAATGATTCATATCAGGATTGTAATCAATTTCATTACTGCTTGACGTTATCACAGCACTCAAAATACAGCGATTGTTTTGAACAAGTTTCATCATTTTTTCGATTTGTGGTGCTTTCATTTTTCCGCCACTTAATCGTATTACTTTTGTACCATAACCACCTTGTAATGCAGTTTTTAAGTCTTGCCAAAAAGGTTTTAATTCAGTGTGATTAATGCTTTGTGCATATAAGAAT
This sequence comes from Bacteroidota bacterium, assembly GCA_004293265.1. Lineage (GTDB taxonomy): Bacteria > Bacteroidota > Bacteroidia > Cytophagales > Microscillaceae > RDXZ01. The sequence continues at coordinate 13,777 of RDXZ01000057.1, forward strand.
GTTGGAAAAATTACCAACAATGAAAGGAAAATACTTTTTTTCATTTTTTTTGAGATTTTAGATATTTTTTTTGTATTTATTTTAGGTATTTTTGACGTAAGTTTTGGTGCTTGCACGAAATTCTTTTCACTAAAATATACTTAAAATAGTTACAAAAACTAATGTTATTTGTGTGCAAAGATATAGTACTTTTTTATAAAAACCAATTTTTATTTTCTTGACAAAAAAATAAAAAATAAAAAATAAAAAAATTATTTGTTTTTTACCACACAAATTTTAAAAAATACAAATTAAGATAAGATAAATTACTTTTATAAGGTAAAACATTTAAAATATTGAAAATCAATACTTTATATATAAAAAAATGAAACAAAATATGAATACAAGTAAAATACATTGAAAAAAAAATTATTATATTTGATATTTTTTGAAAAAAAATAGGCGTTTTTTTGAAAATATGTAAAATAAGTTTTATTTTTGCTAACATTTTTGAAAACACCTTGTTAGAAATACAAAAAAAGTTATTATCAATTCAAACTTAAAACATATATGGATCCAGTAACCATTATTGCAGGAGCAGTTATATTTACGGCATTGATTTTATTATTAGTGTTGTTGTTGTTATTTGCTCAAAAACAATTAGTACAAAGTGGTCCCGTTGTAATTACTATCAACGGCGAAAAACAAGTTACAGTTTCGGCAGGCTCATCTTTATTGAGTACCTTAGCCAACCAAAGTACATTTTTACCCTCTGCATGCGGAGGTGGTGGTACGTGTGCAATGTGTAAATGTATTGTGTCTGATGGTGGTGGCGATGTGTTGCCTACCGAAGTCGGACATCTCTCAAGACAAGAACGCAAAGACAATGTGCGTTTGGCTTGTCAAGTAAAGGTAAAAAGTAATATGAATATCAAAATTCCAGAAGAAATTTTTGGAATTAAAAAATGGGTAACAGAAGTAGTTTCTAACTATAATGTAGCAACATTTATCAAAGAATTTGTGGTTAAATTACCCGAAGGAGAAAGTTTACACTTCGAATCTGGTGGTTATATCCAAATTGATGTACCTGCGTGTGAGGTAGATTTTAGTACAATGGACATAAAACCTCACCCTTCTGACCCACTCGGCGACAATAAATTTAAACCTGATTGGGATAACTTTAATTTGTGGTCATTAAAAATGAAAAATCCTGAGCCTTTGTTTAGGGCTTATTCGATGGCTAATCACCCTGCGGAAGGTAATATTATTATGTTAAATATTCGTATCGCAACTCCACCTTGGGACAGAGCCAATAAAGGTTGGATGAAAGTAAATCCGGGTATTTGTTCTTCTTATGTGTTTTCACGCAAGCCGGGCGATAAAGTTACGATTTCAGGTCCTTATGGAGAATTTCATATCAATCCTACACAAAGAGAAATGATTTATATTGGCGGTGGGGCAGGTATGGCTCCTTTGCGTTCTCATATTTTCCATTTATTTCACACCGAAAAATCAAATCGTAAAGTATCTTATTGGTATGGTGGTCGTTCTCGTAGAGAGTTGTTTTATACAGAACATTTTAGAAATATAGAAAAAGATTTTCCTAATTTTCAGTATAATATTGCTTTATCAGAGCCTTTGCCTGAAGATAATTGGACAATCAAAAAAGATTTGAACGATAGAGAAAGCGATGGTTACAAAGGTTTTATTCACCAAACTTTATACGATAATTATTTGAGTAAACACCCTGAACCTGAAGATATTGAATATTACTTGTGCGGTCCTCCAATGATGAACGCCGCAGTTTTAAAAATGTTAGATGATATGGGCGTGCCAAAAGAAAATATCCGTTTTGATGATTTTGGTGGTTAATATTTATTTCATATAAATTTTTTTCTTATAAAAATAAAAAAAGTGTTGATTTTATTCAACACTTTTTTTATTTCTAATCGTATTTTAATAAAAATTCAGGATTAATTGCCTTGAAACTCACGCGTCCGTAAGTTCTTTCAGTTTTTTCTTGCAAAGGTCTTAAAACAATACCTTCACGTTTTACATTTTTTATCAATACAGAATCTCCGATAGATTTCTCAACCAAATCACGAATATTGTTTTCTAAAACATAATCCGTTTCGAGAATAGGTACTGTTTTCATCTCTAATTTTTTTGCCATTGCTAAAAAATCTTCAAAGTCAAGATAGTCAAATTTATCACTATTAAAAATATTAAACAAAAAAACTTGTTGTCCTTTTAATTTATATTTATTTTTTTGGATATTTTCTCCAACCAATTCACCTTGTAAAGCCCAATTTCCACCTAAAGCACGTAATTTTTGCTCAATTCCCAAAGTGTGTGCTACTTGCCAAAACGTATTTGTATTACTTTCTTTGATTTGATAATTACGACTACACACCCCAAATTCACCGTCTTGTATAAAATAAGTTACAGAAGTGCCGTCTAATTTTTCAGTTACATAAAATATTTGACCAACATACTTATCTAACAATTCTTGTAACACTTGCACACGCGTTTCGTCTGTTTTGGGAATAAAAGTTGGAAAATATCCTTCCATTTCTCCCGCCAAAGAAGCAGGCATAGGTGGATCATATTTTGTAATTCCTAATATTTCTGTAACTTCCTTATCTTCTACGATTTCAATTTCTTGAGGTAAAATAGACACAGGCAGGCAAATTCCTTGTGATACTTGTCCACGCAAACGAATAGTTTTAATTCTAAAATTTTTATTTCTTAAAAACTCAAATGCAGGATTATCGTCAGGCATTACTGAGTCTATCTCACAATAGACACAAAAATCTCCGACTTCAAATTCATTTTTTTTGACAACAAGCTCCCAACCTAAAACGGTTGCTTTTTGGATATTATCTGCTTCAGGAATATCAGAAAGGCTTTTTATTTTTTGAATACTTGCTAATTTTCTCATTTTTTTCTTTTTTTTGGTAAATATTTTTAGATGTCAATAAAATTAAAATAAAAAAAATTCTCACAATTTGATTGTGAGAATTTTCTTATATTTTTTATAAATAAAATACAATAAAATTTACTCCAATGATTGTGTCGGCTTAGATGCCAATTCTAATACTTTTTCGTATTCGTCAGCTGTTAAATCTTTGAAAAAATAAAAAACAGGATTTACGTGTTCACCATTATGCAATACTTCATAATGTACGTGTGGGGCAGTGGAAAAACCTGTACTACCTACAGAACCAATGAGTTCTCCTCTTTTTACTTTTTGTCCTTTACTTACTTTCATTTCGAACATGTGTCCGTATAAAGTTTTGTAACCATAACCATGATTGATTGTGATATGATTTCCATAACCGCCTTCAAATTCTGCTTTTTCGACTACGCCGTCAGCAGTGGCATAAATTGAAGTGCCTTGTGGTGCTGCAAAATCGATTCCTGGGTGAAACTGCCCTACTTTATAAATTGGGTGAACTCTCATACCAAATCCTGATGTTAGCCTTGTAAGTCCTTTGTTTGCTACGGGTTGGATAGCGGGCATACAAGACATCATTTCTGATTTATTTTTGATAAGTTTTGCAATGTCGTCATAAGATTTGGTCTGAACGTACATTGATTTTTTCATTTGGTCAATTTTATTTCGCGTTTCTAAAATTAACTTTTCTTTTTTCAAGCCTTTTCTTAATAGTTCTTTGTATTTTTCAGTACCGCCAGAGCCAGCAGTTCGGACAGAAGTTGGGATAGGTTCAGCCTCAAAAATAACACGATAAATATTGTCGTCACGTTGTTGTAAAGATTTTAAGGCGGTTTGAAGTTCTGTAACTTCTTTGTTTAGAATATTAAAATGTTCTAATAATTCTTGATTTTCTTCTTTCAGTACTTGCTCTTTTTCGCCTGTATAATAACTGCTATAAATGGCAGTTAAGCCAATAGACATAAGCAAAGATAATCCTAAAAACAAAAATATACTCAATGAAATATCTGTTAAAGTTGGTTTAACTCTTTCATAAGTACAAGTATCTGGATTATAAAAATATTTAATTTTTGCCATACCCCACTAAATTTAAACTATCAAAAAAATAAATAAAAATGAATTGATGTTTTTTGTGGTGCAAAGATAAGGCTATTTTTTTATAAATATAAAAATTTTATAAAAAAAAAATAAAAAATTAACAATAAATTATTGATTTTTAAAGAATAAAAAATAAAATCAATGAAATAAAATCTTCTAAACTTTTAAAAATATATCAGAATTTGGGCTATGATTTAGACTGATACTAAGTTTTTTTTGAATATATATCATTTTTTTTTACAAAATAGAAATAATCTGTATAAATAATAAGTTAAAATACAAAAAAAATATAAGAAAGTATTTTTTTTTATCAATTATTCATTTTTTTTTCACTAATTTTGCCTTTTAATTTTGTCAATTATTTTTGTTATTTAATTAATATATCCAATAAATCAAAAACGAACAACAATGAAAAAATACTTTTACTTATTTCCATTTATTTATTTTATTTCATTATTTCAATATTTATCAGCACAAAACACAACTATCAGAGGAAAAATTACAGATGCAAGCAATGGCGAGGCAGTTCCTTTTGCTAATGTTTATCTTAAAAGCGATAAAAGTACGACTGTTGCCACTGATTTTGAGGGGTATTATACATTAAATCTAAAAAATATTACTGAAAATGATACAATTACAGTAGAATTTACGAGTTATAAACCTAAAAGTAGAAGTTTAAAAACAGCACAAAAAGATAACAATATTTATATTCTTAATTTTCAATTAGAGGAAGATGTCAAAGAAATAGAAACTGTTGTTATCAATGCAGGTGAAGACCCATCTTTTCCGATTATGAGAAAATTATTGGAAAATAAAGACAAAAACGACAAAAGACGCTTGCCTGAATATGAATATGATAGTTATGTGAAAGTTGAAGTAGATATGGATAATATTTCTGATAAATTTTCAAAACGAAAAGTAATGAAACAAGTAAAAGGAGCAGTCGATAGTTTGGGCGGATTTAATAATGAAGAAGGAAAACCACTTTTGCCCTTATTTTTATCTGAAACTATTTCTAAATTTTATTACCAAAAAAGCCCCGAAAGAAGCAAAGAAACTGTTATTAAAACCAAAGTAGAAGGCGTAGGCTTTGGAGATGATTCTCCTATCACACAAATTTTAGGAAATACTTTTCAAGAATATAATTTTTATCAAAATTGGATGAGAGTTTTGGGAAAAGACTTTGTTTCTCCTTTGGCTGATAGTTGGAAAACGCATTATAACTATTTTTTGGCTGATACAAACGTCAGAATGGGTAATAATACTTGTTATCAAATCGAAGTTGTACCAAAAAGAAAAGCAGATTTGGCTTTTGACGGCGTGATTTGGGTAGATAAAGCCACTTATGCGTTAAGACAAATTGATGTAACAGTTACCAAAGAAGCGAATATAAACTTTGTAGAAAAAATTAAAATTCAACAAGAATTAAAACAAAGCACAGAAGGAGCGTGGTTGCCTGCAAAAACACGTGTGTTGGTAGATATTGCAGAATTGACTAAAAACTCGGCTGGATTTTTGGCTAAATTTTATATCTCCAGCAAAAATGTTGTCATTGGAAAAAAATATCCTATCAAATTTTTTAGGCAAGCAATAGAAATGGATCCCGAAGCAAAATTTAGTGATGATGCGTATTGGGCAAAAAGTAGGCACGACTCTTTGACTCCCGCAGAAATCAAAACTTTAAAATTGATTGATACCATTCAACACGTCCCAATGGTTAAAACCTATACAAATATTATTAAAATTTTGAGTAGTGGATATATTACAATGGGACCGATTGACTTCGGAAATTATGCTTTTACTTATGCTTTTAATGATATTGAAGGACATAGATATAGAATTGGTATGCGTACCAACGAAAAAATGAGTCGTTTTGTAGAGATAAAAGGATATGGAGCGTATGGCGTAGCAGATACTAAATTTAAGTATGCGGCACAGGTTCGCCTTTTACCTTATCGAAAAAGATGGACTGAAATTGTTGTTTCACATTTGCACGACATCATACAAGCCTCTAATAACTCTGACGGTTTGGCTTCTTCTGGTGCTTTTTTGGCTTCGCTTAACTTTGGTGCGGTAAGCCGTAGAAGTCCTTTTTATTTAACAGAAAATAAAATTACGATTTTGACTGATATTTTTAAAGGATTTACACAAAGTATCACATTTAGACAAAGACAATATGACCAGATAATAGGAAGTTCAAATTATGCTTATAATCGAGGCGAAAATTTTGATATAAAAGAAGGAGATTTTACGAGTGCAGAAATTACATTTGAATCAAGGTTTGCCAAAAAAGAACGATTTTATTATGCAGGAAATTATAGAAGAAGTTTAGGAACTGCTAAATTACCTGTACTTACGTTCAGATATACACGTGGTTTTTCTAATCTTTGGGGTGGAGGTTTTAATTATGATAAAATCAATATAAACATAGAACAAAATTTAGGCTTAGGTGTTTTGGGGCGTATGTATTACTCAATTAATGGCTCTTATATGCCTTCCACAGTTCCTTTCCCTTTGTTAGAAGTTCATGTAGGAAACAGAGGAGTTTTTTATAATTTTTATGGATATGGTTTGATGAATTTCTTGGAATTTATGAGTGATAAACATTTGGCTTTGAATATGGAGCATAATTTTCAGGGGCTATTGTTTAATAGAATCCCTTTTTTAAGAAAATGGAAAATTCGTAATTTTTTTGTAGCCAATATTTTAGCAGGACAATTAAGCGAAAAAAACCAAAAATTATTACCTAATACAGATATTATGGGCAATGCTTTACCACAACAAACCAAAGGTTTAGGTACTGACCCTTATGTAGAAGTTGGCTATGGAATCAGTAATATTTTTAAATTTTTTAGAGTAACATTTTTGCATCGAGCTACTTATTTGGAATCACCAAATATTAGACGTTTTGGCGTGTTTTTCTCTGCCAGATTTGAACTATAAAATATAACCCTGAATATGTGTAAATAAAAAAATGGTAAATGCTCGCACAAGATAGTAGTTGGTGCAAATATCCACGTTTGCACCAAAATTACCTAAATAGTTATAAACTTTTTTAGTTTTTGAACTATATCGAATATAAAATATATCTTTATTTTAATTGATAAAAAATAATTATCAAAGGTTACAAAAATAATTTTTAAAAAAGAATATATGAAAAAATCACAAAAACTTCCTATTGGGATTCAAGATTTTAGCGAATTACGCAATGGGAATTATATTTATATTGATAAAACTGAGCAAATTTAT
>RDXZ01000058.1 GCA_004293265.1 Bacteroidota bacterium
AAATTATTATTTTGAATTTCGTGCAAGCGTGGACGCTTGCACGAGATATTAACTGGTGCAAGCGTCCACGCTTGCACCAAAATAACCTAAATAGTTACCTTCTATAAAAAATTTATAAGATAAAAAAAGTAGTACTAAGTAATAATACGAATATAACACGATTAGTTATAAAATGTTTAAAAAAAGTTTAAAAAAAATAAAAAATAGCTATTATTGATAGAATACTATTATTAATGAATAAATATTACTAAAGTTTAAAAAAAAGTTTAATTTTACTTATTAGGTTCTTCGAAAGTTATTGCGGGAATACGATTTTTGGATAGTAAAAACGCTTACCTAAGCTTAATTTGAGCCTTCTATTTGGCAGTTCCGTAATAACTTTCTAAGAACAATAATAATTAAAACTCCTACTTTTAACCTTCATTTATATTTTTTAAAAATAAATTGCTTTTATATTTTATTTTTTTGTGATTTTAACAAAAGTATTTACTTTTTTACTTATTTTTGCATTAAATAAAACAACACTTTATCAAAAAAATATGAATAATTTTTTTAAAACAGAATTAAAAAATATCCTTTTCTTTTGCTTTTTTCTTTTTATTTCTCAAATCAACGCACAATCTGTTTTAAGAGAAGGTACTTGGCTCAAAATCCCAATTCAAAGTAAAGGAATATATAAAATTACACCCGCTTTTTTAAGAAATTTTGGCATCAATACTGCCAATATCAATCCAAAAAATTTACATATTTACGGAAATGGTGGTGGAATGTTGCCACAAAACAATAGCACACCAAGAGCAATAGATTTGGTAGAAAATGCTATTTTTGTGCAAGGACAAAACGATAATGTTTTTGATGAAACTGATTTTATTTTGTTTTATGCACAAGACGCAAACACTTGGAATTACCAAGAAACTACACAAACTTTTATCCACCAAAAAAATTTATATGATGATAATAATTACTATTTTCTTACTTTTGATAACACAATAGGATTAAGAATTGGTAATCAAAACAATATCGGAAATGGTACAAGTGTTACTACTTTTGATGATTATTTTTTTTATGAAAAAGACATAGAAAATTCTTTGAGGTCAGGGCGTGAGTGGTATGGAGAAGGCTTTGGAGGAAATAATAATCGTAGTGAGATGGATTTTAACTTTAATTTGGCGGGCTTGGTGCCTAACTCTCCGATTAAGTTCACAGGAACGGCTATGGGAAAAGATGTAAATATCACTACTTATCAATGGTTTATCAATAATCAATTAATTGGCACTCAAAGTGTTCCTGCACAGCCTTTGGGTGCGTGGGCGTTACGCGGGATAGAAGTTTCTAATACTTTTTTACAAAATTCGAGCCTTTTTGGAAATGCTGAAAACATTGCTATAAAATTTAGATTTATACAGAATAGTAACACAGGTTTGGCAAATATAAATCATTTTAGATTGCAATACCAAAGAAAATTACAATTATATAACACACAAACGTATTTTAGAAATATTGCTTCTTCAAATAATCTTAATTCTAATTTTATAGTAGAAAACTTAAATAGTGAAACTTTAATTTGGGATATAAGCAACGGATTACAACCTAAAAATCAAATTTTTACTTTGAATACCAATATTGGTAATTTTGCTATCAATACCCAAAACACACTCAAAGAATTTGTAGTTTTTAATCCTTCTCAAATCAATACTCCGACCACTGCTTTTGCAGTTGCTAACCAAAATTTAAGCGGACAAAATGTTCCTAATTTATTGATAATATCTCACGAAAGTTTGTTAGATGAAGCGAATCGCTTGGCAGATTTTAGAAGAACCAACGATAATTTAAGTGTTTTGATTGTAACTCCTGCACAAATTTATAACGAATTTTCTTCGGGCAGGCAAGATGTTTCTGCTATGCGAGATTTTTGTAGGCAATTATATAAAAAAAATCCGTCAGTTTTTAAATATTTGTTGCTTTTTGGGGCGGCTTCTTATGATTACAAAGCACGTTTGACAGATATTCCAAATATGAATTTAGTACCAATTTATGAATCTTATGAAAGTTTAAATCCTATTTTTAGTTTTTCTTCTGATGATTATTTTGGTATTTTAGGTGATAATAAAGGAACTTGGGAAGAAACTCCCACAGGTGATGCCAATATGGAAATTGGGGTGGGGCGTATTCCTGCACGCACTTCCGCAGAGGCAAAAATTGTTGTCGATAAATTGATGAAATACATCAATAGTACACAAAACTTGGGAAATTGGCGACAAAAAATTACTTTTGTGGCTGATGATGGTGATGCCAATACACATCAAAATGATGCTGAATTGCTCACACAAATTATAGAACAAAATTATCCACAATATAAATCTAACAAATTATATTTAGATAGTTTTGAACAAATATCTTCGCCCAATGGAGAAACTTGCCCACAAATTGTAAATGCTTTAGATGAAGCAGTAGAAAATGGAAGTCTGATTGTGAACTATTCAGGGCATGGAGGAGCAGTAGGTTGGGCTGAAGAAGCAGTTTTGAGAACTCAACAAATTGATGATTTTAGAAATAGAAATAATTTACCATTGTTTGTAACTGCTACTTGTGAGTTTGGACGATACGATAATCCTTATACTTTTTCGGGTGCAGAACACGTTTTGTTCAACGAAGTAGGTGGTGGAATTGCACTTTTGACCACTACTCGCCCTGTTTTTTCGAGTACAAATTTTATTCTCAATCGTGCTTTTTATAACTCGGTTTTTCAACCTATCAACAATGAAATGCCTCGCTTGGGTGATGTAACACGTAAGACAAAAAATGGCAGTTTGGTGGGAGCTATCAATCGTAATTTTTCATTATTGGGCGACCCTTCTATGCGTTTGGCATATCCTAATCGCAATATTAATATTACCAAAGTAAACGACAAACTTACTTTGCCTTTTGATACGATGCGAGCAATTCGAAAAATGAAATTAGAAGGAAATATTACTTTGGCAAACGGCAATGTAGATAATCTTTTCAATGGAGTTTTAGAAATAGAAGTGTTTGATAAACCTAATTTTAAACAAACCAAAGGCACTGCAGGAGCAAGTCCGATGAATTATCAAGTCAGAAATAGTGTACTTTTTAGAGGTACTACCCAAGTAGTCAATGGTGTTTTTATGGTTGAATTTGTCATTCCAAAAGATATTAATTATGCTTTTGACAAAGGTAGGATTTTGATGTATGCCAAAGATATGACGCAAATCACTGATGCAGGAAGTGGTGAAACACGTTTGGTAGTCGGTGGAAGTATGCCCAATGCAAATACAGATATTACTCCTGCGAGTATAAATTTATATTTGAACAATGAAAGTTTTAAAAGCGGACAAGAAGTCAGCCCTGATGCGTTATTGTTGGCAAATATTTTTGATGAAAACGGAATTAATATTGCCATCAATGGCGTAGGACACGAATTGAAAGCCATTTTAGATAACACAATTTCTTTTTCTTTGAACGATTATTACACAGCCAATCAAGGCGATTATAAAAATGGAAAAATACAATATCCACTCAAAAATATGGCTTCAGGTCGTCATAATCTAACTTTGCAAGTCTGGGATACCTATAATAATCCTTCAAGTGCTTCGATTGATTTTGTGGTTGCTCCAAGTCCTGCGGTGGCTATTCAAGAATTATTTAATTATCCAAATCCTGTATTTGATTACACAAAATTTTCATTTTCACACAATAAAAAAGGCAGAGATTTGTATTATGAAATTAGTATTTTTGATATGAAAGGAAGCCTTTTGAAAACTTTGACGGGGCAAACCTTAGGCACAGAAAAAGAAAATGTAGTTTTAGAATGGGACGGAATGGATAAAAATGGACAACGTTTGGGCAACGGAACATATATTTATCAACTTCAAATTACTTCCCCAGAAGATAAAACAAGTGGAAAAGCAAGTAGAAAATTAGTAATTATTAACTAAAAATATAAAAAAAATATTGTTTGTGTTTTTTTACAAATAATAATATGAAAAATATGAAAATATGTATTATTGGAGCAGGTTCTTCGGGAATTGTGGCAGCCAAAACCCTCAAACAATATCAAATTGATTTTGATTGTTATGAAGCAGGTTCAAAAATTGGTGGAAATTGGCGTTATGACAACGACAATAATATGTCGTCTGCTTATCGTTCTTTGCATATCAATACATCAAGAAAGATGATGGAATATTCTGATTTTCCGATGCCTAAAAACTATCCACATTTTCCGCATCATTCTCAAATTATTGATTATTTTGATGATTATGTTACACATTTTAATATCTTAGAAAATATTATTTTTAATACTAAAATTATTGACGTAAATTTTACAAAAAATCGTAAAAAATATATCGTAAAAACAGATAAAAACCAAACCAAAGAATATGACGGCGTGATAGTCGCTAACGGGCATCATTGGAATCCAAGATTTCCTGAGCCTGCGTTTGAGGGAGTTTTTGAAGGTGAAACTTTACACTCACACTATTATCGTACTCCTGAAATATTTGAAAATAAAAACGTATTAGTGGTTGGCATTGGTAATTCTGCGGTAGATATTGCTTGCGAAGCGGCACGATTGCACACAGGAAAGGTATTTATTTCGACTCGAAGTGGGGCGTATATTTTGCCAAATTATATTCTTGGAAAACCTTTTGATGAATTATCAAAAAAAATTCCTAATCAATTGCCTTTGTGGGCAAAAAGAATTTTGCTCAATTCTTCACTTTGGTTAGCCAGAGGAAAACAGGCTGATTATGGCGTACCCAAACCAAAAAGACCGATTTTATCCGAACATCCGACTAATTCTCAAGATTTATTAAATTTGACAGGGCGAGGAAAAGTAACTATCAAACCAAATATTCAACAATTAGCAGGAAAAAATGTTGTTTTTGACGACAATACGCAAGAAAAAATCGATATTATTGTTTGGTGTACGGGTTATAAAATGACTTTTCCATTTTTTCAAAATGATTTTTTTCCTGCACAAGAAGTGGAAAATTCAAATGATTTACAACTTTACAAACGAGTAATTCATCCTGATTATAAAAATTTGTTTTTTTTGGGTTTGGTACAGCCTTTGGGTGCGATAATGCCTTTGGCAGAATTACAATCGAAATGGATAGCACAATTATTAACTCAAAAAACAGCCTTGCCAAGCGAAGAATTTATGTGGTTGGATATTGAAAAAACACAAACCGCACTCAAAAGAAGATATAAAGAATCTAAAAGACATACAATTCAAGTCGATTTTTTTGATTACAAAGCCTTGTTAGAAAAAGAACTGAAACAAATGAGAGCAAAATAATTTTTTTTGTGATTTTTAGTTTACTTTTGTGAAATATTTTATTTTACCTCCAATAAAGTAAGATATTGACAAAAATATTGTATTTATTTAATAAATTTTTAATTTTTATTTATTGTATTTTTTATGAATAATCATAACAAAATTTTTAACACCAATTTTAAAAAAAGCCTTGAAGCAGATTTAACTGAGCAAAATTTTTCCAGCCTTTTTCGAAGTTTGAAATATTTTGCAAGCAGTGATAATAGTGATGTACTAAAATTATTGCAGGAAAAAATATTAGCCTGTGAAAACATTTATCAAAGTACATTAAAACAAGAATTTTCAAATATTCGCCACGAAACAGAAAATCAAATAAAAATTATCACTGAGGAAACGATAAAATTATTAGATAAAAATATTGAAACTATTGAAAATTATGAGAGAAAAAAAATACCACAAAAAAAAGGTAACTTTTTAGGCGGATTCTTTCTTATATTTTTATTTGTAGGAATAACATTGTTTTTGTATCAAAGTCATGTAGAAAAAAATGCTTGCAATGAAATCATACAAAAAACAAAAATAAAAGAATTGGTGGTTGAGAAAAAAAATAATCTTGTAGCAATACAAAAAAAATCACAACAAAACAAAGACAATTCAAAAGTTGTTACACAGGTTTTAGATTATGCACTAAATTTACAAGCCTTGGAAAGAGTTTCTAAACAAGATTCTACATGCAAATCAGCCTCTCAAATAAATGAATATTTGTTTATTATGGCAAAAATAGAAAATCAAAGTCTTGCAAAAAATTTTTAACCAATTATTTAATTTAATAATATGAAACCAAAATTATTTTTATTCTTTATTTACATTTTTTTATTTTCTATTCGTTTGTTCTCACAACAAAATTTATACTCACGAGAAGAAATGGAAAAAGTTTTGTCTGTGATAGAAAAACAACACAAAGAAATCACAGAAGCCAACAAAAATTATGAAGAGGTTTTAAAAAATAGCGAAACAATAAAGGCTAAAGTACAAAATTTAGAATCAAAATTATATCAAGCTGAAAAAATAATCATACAAGAAAAAAAACGATTGCAGGATTTAAAGTTAGCAGATAGGTTAAGATTTGACTCGCTTTCAACGGAGTATGTAAAACTTTTAAAGGAACATAAATCTTTAGAACAACAATACAATGAATACAAAAATCAAAATTTATTAAAAGATAAATTGTATAAAAATAAATTAGACAGTGCCACAAAAGTTGTTGTAAATGTGAAAGATTTTATGGAAAATCAATTGACTTTAATACAGATTATTGCTATTCTAAAAGATGAACAAAAAGTAATTATTTTTGAACAAAATGGCAGAGATAATAAAACTACTCCAAAAATACAAAAAGTAAAACGAAGAAAAATCAAAAAAATATTATTTATTTTAAATGGATATACACGTTTAGAGCAAAACTTGGAAGTGGGTACTTTGAAGTGTGGTTATTCATTATTTTTTAATAACAAATCAGAAAATAACGAAATTTTAAAGTCAAATTTTATTTCTAATTATGACTCGAAAACATTGAAAATTAACAATGAAATTGATTTTAAAAGCACCACCATCAAAAGAATAAAAAAAGGAAAATATAAAATTGAATCAGGTTTTTGTGGTTCTTTTTATAACAAAAATGAAAATAAAGACGAAATTATAAGTGCAGAATTTGAAGTGTTTTGAAAACTACTTTCTTATGCCGTTTACCAGAAATTAAAGTAAAATTATTGGGCTATCCGTTTGTTTGTCTTTGTGAACGACAAATATTTTGTCCAAAAAAGACTATAAATAAGTTGATATTTGTGATTTTGTATTGATATGCCACTAAAAAAATCGGTCAAAAAAATTTTTTTTTCTTAATTCTTTACAAAAAAATTATATTTTTTTGTAAATTTCAAAAATAAACATTATCTTTGTCCAAAATATAAAAAAAATTTATTGAGTGTATCAATCAAATTATTTTTTATACAACACCAAAAAAAGAAAATATGCGTTACGATTCTGATTCCTTAGGAACTTTATCCCTTCCTGATGATGTATATTATGGCGTTCAGACAGAAAGAGGTCGCCAAAATTTTAATGTTTCTGGTCGAAATATCGGTCAATATCCTCAATTCATTGCTTGTTTGGCAATGATAAAAAAAGCTGCTGCCTTAGCAAACGAACAAATCGGTGCTTTGCCTTCGCCTATCGCACAAGCAATATGTACCGCTTGTGATGATATAATTAGTAACAAAATTAAAGCCAATAATTTTCCTGTCGATATGATTCAGGGTGGAGGTTGTGTTTCTACGCACATGAATATCAATGAAGTGATTGCGGCACGCGCCAATGAATTATTAACAGGAGAAAAAAATTACGAGTTTGTTCATCCGAACAATCACGTCAATATGGGACAATCCACTAACGGAGTTTTGCCATCTGCTCTAAAACTTACCTTGCATTTTTATATAGTAAGTCTATTAAATAGTTTACAAATTTTATTAGAAACATTCGAAGAAAAACAAGAGGAACTCAAAGATGTTGTTAAACTTTCTCGAACTTGTTTGCAAGATGCTGTTCCGATTATGATGGGGCAGACTTTTAGTGCTTATGTTTCTTTAATCAAACGAAATATTCAGCAATTAGAAATTCAAGCAGATATATGTTTGGAAATTCCTTTGGGAGCAACTGCGGTTGGTACAAGTTTAGGGATTCGAAAAGGATATTTGGAGTCAGTTTTTCCATTTATGCAAAAAGTAACAGGTTTGATGGTCAGAAAAGACCCCAATTTTTTTGATGCACTACAAAATGGTGATACTTTGGTGCAGCTTTCGGGTACTTTGAAAGCCATTGCGACAGGTATTTCAAAAATTGCAACAGATTTTAGATTGATGTCAAGTGGCAATAGAAGTGGAATGAGAGAAATTATTTTGCCTGCGGTGCAAGCAGGTTCGTCTATTATGCCCGGAAAAATAAATCCTTCTTATCCTGAATTAATGAACCAAATTGCTTATCAAGTTTGTGGTAATGATTTGACCGTTACGATGGCTGTGGAAGGCATCGAATTAGAATTAAATATTTGGGACTCAATTATTTCAAAAGCATTGTTTGAAAACTTAGAACTGCTCACAAGAAGTATTCCTTTGTTTGCGCTCAAATGTGTGAAAGGAATAGAGGCAAATAAAGAAGAATGTTTCAAACAAGCCGAAAATACTTTGTCTTTAGCGATGGTCGTTTCTATGGTTTATGGCTATGAAACAGGCGTAAAAGTAGCTAAATTTGCACATAAAAACGACCTTTCTATCAAACAAGCATCAATTCAGTTGGGAATTATGACCAAAGAAACGGCTGATGAATTGTTAGATGTCAAAATGCTAACAGATGTAAAAAGAAGCGTCGAAATTACAGAAAGAATGGCAGATATTCAAAAACAAAAAACAAAAGATTTGATTTCTTCACTTTCTTTATTGACAAGACAAAAAATTTATGAAGCAGTCGGAAAAGTAATTTGGGCTGATGAAGTAGTTTCGAGGCAAGAAAAATTAGTAATGCAAATGATGGACGAAGCATTGCAATTAGAAACCGAAACCGCAGTAGCACAAATGGACGATATAAACGATTGGTTATCAGGTGATTATATGTTACTTTCTAAACAAGATAGAGAAATTATTTTCATCTGCTCGGCTTGGTTTTCAGAGGTTGATGATGAAGTAGCCATTGAAGAATTAGAAATTTTAGAAGAAATTAGACAAAAATTAAATATCACAGAAGAACGTGCAAAAAACTTAATCTTGCGCGTGCATAAGGTACACGTCGAAAAAGCTGAATTAGTACCACAATGGGAAGCATCTTCTTGGTGGGAAGAATTAGAAAGGTTGTTGGTAATGGCAATCGAAATCACAAATTAAAAAATTATGGCATTAGATAAAGATGGCATTGCAAAACGCATCGCCCAAGAATTAAAAGATGGATTTTATGTTAATTTAGGCATTGGAATTCCTACCTTAGTCGCAAATTATATTCCAAAGGGTATGAATGTCGTGCTACAATCTGAAAATGGATTGTTAGGAATTGGTACTTTTCCAACAGAAGATGAAGTCGACCCCGATTTAATCAACGCTGGAAAGCAAACAATTACTTTACAAACAGGTTCAGCGTTGTTTAGTTCTGCAGATAGTTTTGCTATGATTAGAGGAGGGCATATTGATTTGACTATTTTGGGAGCGATGGAAGTTGATGAAAATGGCGACATTGCCAATTGGAAAATTCCTAATAAAATGGTAAAAGGAATGGGCGGAGCAATGGATTTGGTCGCCTCTGCCAAACATATTATTGTCGCTATGCAACAAGTAGATAAAAATGGTAATTCAAAATTATTGAAAAAATGTACTTTGCCACTCACAGGAGTAAAATGTGTCAAAAAAGTTGTTACAGAATTGGGCGTTTATGATATTTTACCAAACGGAGGTTTCAAACTATTAGAACGCGCACCTAACATTAGTGTAGAAGAGATTATTAAATCAACCGAAGGGAAATTGATAATTGAAGGCGAAATTCCTGAGATGAAGCTCTAAATACAGAACTTTCTAAAAGTTCTACGCCTCGCTTGTGTCCCACAAGTGAATGTTGTAACAAACGAATCTTATACCAACGAAGACTGCTTGTGGGACACAAGCAGGGGCAAAACTTTCCAAAAGTTCTAAACTTTTGGAAAGTTATATATTATTTATTTACCCAATTTTTTATGTTTTCTTTCAAAAAAATGACCTATTTTTTTGCTTTTATTTTTATTTTTTATTTGATTATATGTATTTTGTTATATATATTTCAAGAGCGAATATTTTTTTTACCCCAATATTTAGAAGATGATTATATCTTTAGATATAGCGATAGCTTTGAAGAAATATATATAGAAAATAACAATAAAGATGATAAACTGCACGCACTTTGGTTTAAAAATAAACAAAAAAAATCAGAAAAAGTAATTTTATATTTTCATGGCAACGGCGGAAGTTTAGATAGTTGGGGCAGTATTTCAAATAATTTTACGAAATTAGGATATGATATTTTGATGATTGATTATCGAACTTATGGAAAAAGCAGAGGAAAATTAAGTGAAAAAAAATTATTCAATGATGCAAAATTGTCTTTTCAATTCCTGAAAAATCATTATCAAGAGCAAAATATGACTATTTATGGACGCTCTATCGGTACAGGAATTGCCACTTATTTGGCTTCGGAAACCAAACCTAAACGACTTATTTTAGAAACGCCTTACTATAATTTTCATAGTTTGGTAACGCATCACGCACCTATTTTACCTGCTTTTTTATTGTTAAGATACTCTTTTTCTTCGAATAAATATTTAAAAAAAGTGAGTTGCCCTGTGTATATTTTTCATGGCACAGAAGATAAAACCATTCCTTATAAATTTGGAAAACAATTGGCAAATGCTATTCCTGCTCAAAATTTTATTACCATAGAATACGGAAATCATAATAATTTGTCCTCTTATCCGTATTATCAACAAAAATTAAAGGAAATTTTAGACTAATTTTTCTTACAATGGAAACAAATACAAAACTTTTAGTCCAAAATTTAGCCATTGGTTATCAATCAATTTTATTAAATAATTTGGATTGGGAAGTAAAAAAAGGAGAATTTTGGGCAATTGTGGGTGGCAATGGCAGCGGAAAATCTACCTTAATTCGCACTTTATTAGGCTTACAAAAAAGTATAAAAGGCAATATTTTTTGGGAAAATGAACATATAAATTCCTTAAAACCGATACAAATTTCTAAAAAAATTGCTTGGGTTTCAACTTATTTACCTGATATAGATTTTTTAAAAGTGATAGATATTCTTAAAATGGGCAGAAGTATTTATACAAATTTAGCTGATAATTTGACAGAAAAAGATATAAAAATAATTGAAAATACATTAGAAATAATGCAAATGCAAGATAAAAAAAATGATTTTTTTAATCAATTGAGTGATGGACAAAAACAAAAAGTAATGCTAATGCGTGCTTTGATTCAAGATACAAATATATTAATTTTAGACGAACCAACGGCTCATTTAGATTGGAAAAATAGACGTTTTTGGTTTGAATGGATTGCTAATTGGATAAAAAATACAAAAAAAACTGTCATTGTTGCTACTCACGAGTGGGATTTAGTACAACAATTTTGCCCCAATATATTATTAATTTCAAAAGAAAAATACTTAATTGATGTACCAACTTCTCAAAAATCAATAGATTTTTTTGAAAAATGCTAAATTCATATTTTCAGTATTTATATAAGTTGGAAATAAATTTTATTCACAATACCTCAATATTTATACGAATAAAGGCAAATCTTTTTAAAAAATATTTAGTTTTATTTTGAAATGACTACAAAATATTTTTACTTTGCATAAATTTTACAAAAAAAATTATATGCAAGTATTATTATTAAATTCAGTAAATAAATGGAAAGTTTTTCTCTTTTTATTTATCTTCTCTTTTATTTCTTCATTTTCTTTTGCAAACGAGTATCAAGATGCTTGGGAAGCCATCAGAAACAATGATTTGATTCGTGCTAAAACATTACTAATCAAGGCTTTAGATAATCCAAAAACAAGTTTAGATGCTTGTATGCTTTTAGTTATTTTGGATAATCAACTTAGCAAAAAAGCGAATATGCAAAAGTATGTTAGAAAAGTATATGACTCAAAAAATCCTGAGTTTTATCCTAACCTTTATGCTTTGTTGAACAACAAAAATATGTTAGGAGATTATGGAAAAAAAACACCTACCGAGTTAAAATTTATGCAAGATTTGCTCAAAGATGACCAACTCAATGGCACTTTGCGTACCTATATTCAAAATATGTTAGGTGAGCATTATCTAAGTTCAAATGATTTAGAAACAAGTCAAAAAGAAGAAAAAAAAATCAATAGCATTTATAAATGGCAATTTGTAGGTGGTTTTGATAATTTGATTGGAAGCGGTTTTGATAAAGACTATGCACCTATTTATCAGACCAAAGGAGAATTTATATCTTCTAAAAATGCTAAAATTAGTTGGTTCTCTCCTTCTTATGTCAAACAGAGTAATTGGATTTCTTTCAGAAATCATATTATTGAAAGTACTGCTATTTCTTATGCTCAAACGTTTGTAGAAACTCAAAACGATACAGAAGTTATTTTGTGTGCGGGAGTTTCTGGGACAATAAAAGTTTGGTTAAACGATAGGTTAATACTTTCTGAAAGCGAAGATAGGTCAACAGGTTTTGATGCTTATAAAACTAAATGCACACTCAAAAAAGGATTTAATAGGTTGGTAGTTCAAATAGGTTATTTGAATGATAACAATCCACATTTTATGATTAGATTGGCAGATAAAAATCTGAACGACCTTAATAATTTAACATATTCAGACCAAGTTCAAAATTATACTTCTGAAAAAAATCTACCTGTAAAATTAGCGCCAATTAAACATTTTGCAGAGGAATTTTTTGAGCAAAAAATCAAAAGCGACCCTACTAATTTATTGTATCCGATGTTGTTGTGTGATGTATATCTTCGAAATAAAAAAGTAACCGAAGCACGTCATTTGTTACAACCTTATGTAGAAAAAGAATATAAAAATTATTTAGTTCGTTTTTATTTGCTGTTTGTTTTGTCAAAAAGTGAAAATCGTACTGATTTTACTAAAGAACTCAATGCGTTTAAAGAGAGTTTTCCGAACTCAATGCTATCTAATGAGTTGAAATACGAGCAATATGTGCAAGAGGAAAAATACAAAGAAGCACAGGATATTTTAAATAACAATATTTCAAATTATGGAATGGACGAGGAATACTATCTTCACCAAATTAAATTATTTGCGAACCAAAGAAAAAATCAGGAATTTGTGGCTGTTATTAACAAAGCATACGAGGAATATCCTGATGAACTAAAATTTGTTACCATATATTATAATATCCAAAAAGAAATGACAAAAGACCCTAAAAAGTCTTTGAAAATATATGAAAAATATTTTGCCAAAAATTATAATTATAAGGCTTTGAACGCAATGCTTGAGGCTTATACCGAATTAGGAACGCCTGAAAAATCAATGAAAGTAGTCGAAAAAATGCACAAACTTTATCCTAATGAAATTGGTTATTTAGACAAATTGGCACAATATCATTACTCGAAAAAAAATTATAAAGAAGCAATCAACTACATTGATAAAATTTTAGAGTTATGCCCTTATTCTTCTTATGCGTGGAAAGATTTAGGAACTATTTTGGAAGAAGATAAACAAACTACAAAATCGTTGGAAGCTTATAAAAAATCACTTTATTATCAATTAACTGACTATTCTACGCGTAGAAAAATTAGAGAAATAGAACAAAAAACTGATTTATTGAGCAGTTTACCAGAAATTCCTGTGTTGGAAAATATCAAAAATAGTAAAATTGATGATAAAATCGGACAACACGATTGGTATTATATATTAGATGAAAAGCAAAAAATAATTTATCCCGAAGGAGCAACCGAAGAATATTTTATTTTGGCTGTCAAAATTGTGAACCAAAAAGGTGTAGATTATTGGCATCAATCTTCTTTACCATACAATCCATATTCACAAAGACTGATGATTGTAAAAGCAGAAGCAGTCAAAAAAAATGGAACAAAAATAGACGCTGAAACAAGTGGAAATGATTTGGTGTTTACTAATTTGGAGCCAGGTGATGCGATTTATATCAAATACAAAACCGAATCTTATCAATCAGGCAGAATGGCAAAAGATTTTTGGGATAAATTTATATTTAATAGTTCTACTGTTACAGAGCAAGCCCGTTATAGTTTACTTCTTCCGTCAGATAAAGTTTTTCAATACAAACTTGTGAACGGCAATGTAGAACCTACTATCAAAGAATTGGGTGATTATAAATTGTATGTTTGGGAATCAAAAAATATTCCTGCACTCAAAAAAGAAAATTTTACACCTGCTTTGACCGATATTGCCAATGTTTTATATTTGTCCTCTTTGTCTTCTTGGAAAGATATTGTGGCTTGGTATCACGATATTTCTACGCCACAAGCCAAAGACGATTTTGAAGTCGAGCAAGCTTATAACACAATATTTAATGGTAAAACGAAGTTGTCTAATTACGAAAAATTACGTTCTATTTATGATTATATCGTAAAAAATATTCAATATAGTTCGGTATCTTTTAGACAAAGCGGTTTTGTGCCACAAACTGCTTCAAAAACATTGCAAACCAAGTTAGGTGATTGCAAAGACGTTTCTACATTGTACGCAACTTTGGCGCGCAAAGCAGGCTTTAAAGTAGATTTGTGTTTGGTCAGCACCAGAGATAATGGTAAAAATGATTTAATTTTACCAGCCATCGATTTTAATCATTGTATTGTGAAAGTTAATTCGGATAATAAAGATTATTATTTAGAACTTACCAATTCTTTTTTACCATTTGCAAGTTTGCCTGCGGTAGTCGAATATGCGCAGATATTAGAAATACCTTTCAATGTGCAAGATATTAAAAACGAAAAAGTGAAAACGTTGGAAAGTAACAACACAACTAATTCTAAAATTAAAAGAATTATTGATGCAAAAGTTGAAAACAGAGATTGGAAGTTTCATGTTAAAACCACAAGATATGGTGGAGAAACTTATCCAACAAGAAATAAATATGGAAATATAACTCCTGAAAAACAAAAAGAAGCTTTTGAAGAATCTATCGCCAATGATTATAAAAATCCTATTTCTGTTGAAAGCGTTAAATATCCTAAAAATTTGAATACTGATTTATCTGATTCTTTGGATTATGAATATACTTATTCAGTAAAAAATGAAATTCTTGAAATTGGTAGCCTAAAAACTTTTAAAGTGCCTTATGCGGATATTTTTGCAAACATTAATTCATTCACAGAAAAAGAAAGACAACACAGAATTGAGTTTTGGAAGTACCAAGATACACCTGAGTTTGAGGAAGTTATTACGGTCTCGATTCCACAAGGCACTAAATTGATTGATATTCCGCAAGATGTTAAGTTAGAGGGCAAAGTGGCTAAGGTTGAATTTTATTTCAAAAAAATAAAAGATGATACTTTGAAAATTACTAAAAAAACAAAACTAACACCTAATGCAGTCGTTTTACCACAAGAATATGATGAGTTTAAAAAGTTTTTAACTCAATTATCTGATATCGAAGGTAAATATGTTACTTTTAAATAGGTAAAAAAAATATAACTATTTAGGTTATTTTGGTGCAAGCGTGGACGCTTGCACGAAGTTCAAAATAATAATTTTATGACTATACCTAAATAGTTACAAAAAAATATATGAATATCAAAATAAATTTGGTATTCATATTCTAAAATAAAAAAAGCCTCAATTTCTTGAGGCTTTTTTTTTATTATTCTTCTTCAAATTCTTCTGTAAAAGAAAGAGCAGTATCGTCTAATTTAAGTTTGTTTTGGTTATAATCATTGACAAGTTTTTCCAATACTTCGATTGTTAATTCTTCTCTATTCAAACCTACTTCCATTTCGATAAAGTTTTCGTTTTCTTCCAAATCTTCACTGATAAATTCTTGTACGTGAACTGACTCGTTTTCATAGATTTCGTCCATTAAATTATCTAATTCATCTTGTTGTTCTTCAGAAAAATCTATATAGTCTTTTCCTGCTAATTTTGGAAATTTTTTGACTAATAATCTTTCTGCCTCGTCCATTACTTCCATGTGATATTGAAAATGAGAAGTCATTACAAAAGCATCAACCAAATAATCTTTGTTATTTTTTTTTGTTACAAATAAAATAGAAGCCGTTTGTAACTCTTCGTCTTTATCTTCCTCAGGATTAAAAACAAAAGGTTTTTTTATTTTAGCACATTCTGTGCGTATTTTTTCGATGTATTCTTTCATTACGATATTAAAAATTTGTGCAAAGTTACAACAAATTTATTTTAAAACAAATTTATTTTTTTAGATGTCCTTTTATTTCGTGGATTGGTTTTTTATTATTGTTTAGAAAAATCTAATAATTATGTCAAATATGATTAAAATAAAATCATAAAATCTATTCCAAAATACTATCAAACATACAAGTAGATGATATTTTAGAATAGATTTTTTGTAACTATACACATCGGAAAGTGGTTTTGGGAGATTTGTCATTTTGAGCAAAGCGAAAAATCTTACTTTTCGTTTACAAAACGCCTTTCAACAAGCACAAGCAGTTGCTTCACTTCGTTCAGCAAGACAAAAATATTATATTTACAACATCGCTAAATTTTTGTTTAATAATTTTCACTAAGTCCAAAGTCTAAAAAAGATAAAACTAATAAGTAATTTTGATAGTTTTCAAACTTTCTAAAAAGCCTTTATTTTGAAAAAGAGTAAGTTCATTTTTTTTCATCAATACAGAGATTTCTTCGTTATCGTTTTTAAAATTAGTACTTATATCAATTTTTTTTATTTTTTTGAATAAAATTTTTTGTCCATCTTTGAGTGCTAAATATTCAGTAATCAAAAGAGGTTCTTCGTTTACGCCTTCGACTCGAATACTATGTTTTTTGTCATCAATAACCATTTTAAAAACTTCTTGAGGTTTTAATTTTTCTTTCACGTCCCATTTTTTTTCACTTTTGTTGTAACTGACCAAAAGCACAATGGTTCTCTCCGCTTCTGGGTCAAAAAAACTAATTACTCCTTGTTTGTCAAGTGGAATAAATTGTGTGGCTAAATACAAAACCAACATAAAACTATATTGTACCATATCATTTGTGTTTGTTTCCATAAATGTTTTTTTTAGATGATAAACGTCATAAATTAGTTTATTGATATTTTTAGTATATATTTTTTTTAAATAAGTTTAAATCAAAGCCTTCGTGATACTACTTCCACCATTTTATCTTTCCAAGATTTAAAAGTTCCTGCGATAATTTGTTCGCGTGCTTGCCCAACCAACCACAAATAAAAACTTAAATTATGGACACTTGCAATCATTGCTCCTAACATTTCTTTGTTATGAATTAAATGACGCAAATAAGATTTGCTATAAAAATCACTCACTTGGTTATTAATATTTTTATCAATCACAGAAAAATCTGTTTCCCATTTTTTATTTTTGATATTGATAATTCCTTCGGAGGTAAATAAAATTCCATGCCTTGCATTACGCGTAGGCATCACGCAATCAAACATATCTACTCCTAAGGCGATATTTTCTAAAATATTGGCGGGAGTTCCAACGCCCATTAAGTATCTTGGTTTGTTTTCAGGCAAAAAAGGACAAACAAAATCTACCATTTCATACATCACTTCTGTCGGTTCGCCTACTGCCAAACCACCAATGGCACAGCCTTCTCTATCCAAATTAGCGACAAACTCGGCAGATTGTTGCCTCAAATCTTTATAAACTGCTCCTTGCACAATCGGGAACAAAGTTTGTTCGTAATCATACAAAGGTTCGGTTGAGTCAAATCTATTCACGCAACGCATCAACCAACGATGTGTCATTTCCATTGATTTTTTAGCATATTGATAATCAGACATCGCAGGCGGACATTCATCAAAAGCCATAATAATATCTGCCCCAATCAATCTTTGTGTATCCATTACATTTTCAGGCGTAAAAAAATGAGATGAGCCGTCCAAATGCGATTTGAATTTTACTCCTTCCTCCGTTATTTTTCGCATAGTACCCAAAGAATATACTTGAAAACCGCCGCTATCAGTTAAAATTGGCTTTTCCCACCCATTAAACTTATGCAAACCACCTGCTTTTTGTAATATATCTGTGGTTGGTCTGAGGTACAAATGATATGTATTTCCTAAAATAATTTGTGCTTTGATTTGATGTACCAATTCGTGTGTGTGTACGGCTTTGACTGTACCTAATGTGCCTACGGGCATAAAAATAGGTGTTTTTATTTCTCCGTGTGCAGTTTGAATTGTGCCTGTGCGTGCTTTTGAATTTTTGTCAGTAGTTTCGAGTGTAAATTTTAATTTCATTTTTTATTTTTTTGATTGTTAGGAAAAATATGCTAATGCTAACTTTCGAGAAGTTTAAAACTTTTGGAAAGTTCCAATTACAAAATATTTACTTCTTTTTCTAAAGAAATATCAAACATTTCTTGGATACTTTTTTCTATTTGATTGGCTAAATTTAATATATCGATGCCTTTTCCACCGCCATAATTAACCAAAACTAATGCTTGTTTTTCATGTACGCCTATATTTTCTATTTTTTTACCTTTCCAACCTGCTTTTTCAATCAACCAACCTGCGGGAACTTTTACTTTTTCGGGATTTTCTACGGGATAAAAAGGCATCTGAGGAAAATTTTGTTTTAAAAACTCAAAATGAGAACGATTGATTTCAGGATTTTTAAAAAAACTTCCTGCGTTTCCTATCTCTGCGGGATTAGGCAATTTGCTACTTCGAATATGGCAAATGGCATCAAAAACATCTTTGGTGGTAGGATTTTCGATATTTGATTCTTGTAATATTTTACGAATATCGCCATAATCTAATTTTAAATGAGGTTTTTTTGAGAAATGAAATGTTACGCTCAAAATAACACTCTGTTTTGGATTTTCTTGTTTAAAAACACTATCACGATAACCAAATTTACAATCTATATTGTTATAAACAGATTTTTTTCCATTTGTATAAACATTTTTTACAAAATCTTTGACTTCTACGCCATAAGCTCCAATATTTTGTATGACAGATGCTCCCACTGTGCCGGGTATTAAGGCTAAGTTTTCGATGCCACAATATCCATTTTTGACAGCATAAGCCACAAAATCCGCCCAATTTTCTCCTGCACCCACATTGACTATAACAGAGTCATCAAAATCGTCTTCAATTTTTATTCCCTTGATTTGATTATACAAAATTATTCCTTCAAAGTTTTGCGTGAATAAAATATTACTTCCGCCACCTAAAATTAGTTTAGGTATATTTGCACATTTTTCTAAAATTTGATTTAATTCTGTTTCGGTTTCAAAAGTAGCGAAATATTTTGCTTTTATATCCAATCCAAAAGTATTGTAAGATTGTAAAGAAAAATTTTGTTGTATATTCATTTTTTGATGTTTATTTTCTAATTTTTTATCAAAGGTAAACCAGAAAATTTTAAAATCAAAATAAAGAAATTAAAAAATATAATTATTTGATTGATTTTGTGTAAGTAACAATAATTAAATAAAGTGATAATCTATAAATAACAAATTTCGTCAGTGTATTGCGAATAAAGTTTTGTCATATTACCCCAACTGGTCTTAGCACCTGTTAAGACCTATCAAAGCTAGTGTATGACTTTGATTTGTTACACGCAGACTATTGCCTCGTAATAGACAAGCCACAGGCTTGTAGTTAGGTACAAGCCAAAGGCTTGCACCAGTTGGGTGCATTTTCTACCTTTCAAGTTATAATCTTTTTAAATATATGATATTACCGTCAGATTTATTTTTATAACCTGATGCATAATAAATCATTTTATCTTTCCCATTCATCGATAGCTCAGCACCTTTATTAGACATCTTATATATAGTTTGGTATTTATATTCAATATCTTGAACCAAAGAATCACACACAAAAGAATCGCAACCCCATATTATTTTAATTTTATTATCAAAAATTAAAATAAATATATCTTTACTTTTCTCACTTTTTTTTATACCATCAATAAAATAAGATTGCCAAACACCTTCTATGTTTTTTTGGGTGGTTATATTTTGTGTTTTATTTGTTTTTAAAATAGTATCTTGGATTTTATTAATATTTTGAACCGTTATTGATTCTTCACTACAATAAAATAAACCAAGCAATAAAAATAAGAAAAGAAATTTATTGTATTTGTTCATTTGCCTTTTTATTATGGGTTTGGTTGAATAATTTTATTCATTATTTCCGCCGTTGTTGGTATATCGAAAAGTGCAGTAAAATCTAAATTTATTTTACGATTTTAGTTCTGCACTTTTCGACTACCAACAACTTTTATTTATTGAATATCTTTTTATTTTGCACAAAGATAGAAATTTATTTTTGAAAATATAAATTAACGATAAAAAATAACGAAAAAAAATCAATATTTATACTAACACATAAACGCTGAGTTGTCGGTGGTCGAAAAGTGCAGAAATGAAATATTAACAAAAATATAAGCTTTACTGCACTTTTCGACACACCGAC
>RDXZ01000263.1 GCA_004293265.1 Bacteroidota bacterium
AAAAATATTCATTCAAAATATCAAAAAAATGTTAAAAATCAATCAATTACAAGCCTCTATCGGTGAAAAACAAATCTTAAAAGGCATTGATTTAGAAGTAAAAGCAGGTGAAGTACACGCAATCATGGGACCTAACGGCTCTGGAAAAAGTACATTAGCCTCTGTATTGGCAGGCAGACAAGACTATGAAATCACAGGAGGAACTATCGATTTTTTAGGAAAAGATTTGACAGAA
The DNA here is from genome assembly GCA_004293265.1 of Bacteroidota bacterium. GTDB lineage: Bacteria > Bacteroidota > Bacteroidia > Cytophagales > Microscillaceae > RDXZ01. Next base: position 236 of record RDXZ01000263.1, read on the forward strand.
CTTGCCCCCGAAGAAAGAGCAGGCGAAGGTATTTTTTTAGCTTTTCAATATCCTGTGGAAATTCCGGGCGTAAGCACCACCAATTTTTTAAAAACTGCTGTCAATGAAATTCGAAAATACAAAGGACAAGATGCTTTAGATTCTGTTAGTTTTTTAAAGTTAATGCGTGAAAAAATGAGCCTTGTAGAGATGAGCGATGCGTTATTAAAACGTTCTTTGAACGAAGGATTTTCTGGAGGCGAAAAAAAACGCAATGAAATTTTTCAAATGGCGATGCTTGCTCCAAAATTAGCTATTCTTGATGAAACAGACTCAGGGCTGGATATTGACGCGTTGAGAATTGTGGCGGAAGGCGTAAACAAATTGCGTAGCAAAGACAATGCAACGATTGTCGTAACGCATTATCAACGTTTGTTGGATTATATTGTGCCTGATTTTGTGCATGTGTTGTATAATGGAAAAATTGTAAAAACAGGAACCAAAGAATTAGCCTTAGAATTAGAAGAAAAAGGTTATGATTGGATAAAAAATGATGTCGAATTAGTATAAATAATAAAATGATAGAGCGTATTCAAACCGTATTTTTATTTTTAGTTGCCGTATTGATGGTAACTTTTATGTTTTTGCCTATTTGGGAAAAAAAAGATGTTAAAACCAAAGAAACTGTTACTTTATCAGCCTTTTCTTTGAATTATAGCAAAGAAGATGGAGGAAAAAAAATGGAAACTTCCATAACAAGTATTTATTTGGTCATCATTGCAGGCTTGGCATCTGCCCTTTCTATATTTACTATTTTTCAGTTCAAAAATAGAATATTGCAAATGAAAATGGTACTTTTTAACACTTCTTTGATGTTTGTACTTTTATTGTTGTGTATATTTTTTGAATTGCAAGGCGATAAAATGATAAAAAATCCACAAGGAGGAAGTTTTCAGTTTGGCTTTTTTATTCCTGCAGTGGCTTTGTTGTTAAATCTTTTTGCACGCCGCGCCATCAAAAGTGATGAAGATTTAGTAAGGTCATCAAATAGAATGAGATAAATTTAATGAAAATAAAACCTATAAAGTTCTAAAAAAAAACTTTATAGGTTTAAAAACTAAAAATTAAAAAAAAATAATTCAATCAAAAATGCTGCAAATCTCTGTAATAATTCCTTTGTTTAATGAAGAAGAATCTCTGCCTGAATTGACTAATTGGATAGATGAAGTGATGCAAAAAAATAATTTTTCTTACGAAGTAATTTTAATTGACGATGGAAGTAAAGATAATTCTTGGGAAGTTATCAGAGAATTATCAATCAAAAATAAAAATATAAAAGGCATTTCTTTTAATCGTAATTATGGAAAATCAGCCGCTTTGCAAGTTGGTTTTCAAGAAGCAAAAGGAAAAGTAGTTATCACGATGGACGCTGATTTACAAGATAGCCCTGATGAAATACCTGATTTATATCAAATGATTACAGAACAAAAATTTGATTTGGTTTCAGGTTGGAAAAAAGAAAGACATGATCCTTTGATGAAAACTATCCCAACAAAATTGTTTAATTATATGACACGATTTTTTTCGGGAATAAAATTACACGATTTTAATTGCGGACTAAAAGCTTATAACACCAAAGTCGTAAAAAGCATTACGGTTTATGGAGAAATGCACAGATATATTCCTGTAATGGCAAAATGGGCAGGTTTTTCACGAATTACAGAAAAAGTTGTCAAACATCAAGCACGTAAATATGGCAAAACAAAATTTGGTTTAGAAAGATTTTTATATGGATTTTTAGATTTATTATCCATTACATTCGTAACTCGTTTTCGAAAAAGACCAATGCATTTTTTTGGAACAATGGGTTTTTTATCTTTTTTAGTAGGTTTTTTATTGACTTTTTGGCTTGCTTTTGATAAATATATGAATGTATTTTATCGAAATATCAAAGGACGAGAAATTACAGACCAACCTTTGTTTTATTTAGCAATTTTAGCAATTATTTTAGGCGTGCAATTGTTTTTAGCGGGTTTTTTGGGTGAAATGATGACTACCAATGCTCACAAACAGAATGAATATGTAATTGCTGATAAAATTGAGTAGATTTTTATTAGTATAAAAATTTCCTGTATTTATAAAAATTATAGAGAATAGTCCAATGATTGATTGTATCATCATTGCTATTAAGTTAAAGATTTTACTAAAAATTGTACCAACGGGATTTAACCTGTTGTGATTGTTTTTGAAAACAACAGACTGAAGCCTGTTGATATGTTTTTTCATTGTTTTTCATTGACCTAAAAAATAATCTACACTCAAAAAAATAATTAGTTTTGTAAAAAATACACATCAAAAAATTATTTTTGAGCATATCCACAAAAAATGTCTAAAAAATATCTAAAAAAAGAATTATCCAAAACAAAAATATTTTGGATAACGAATTATGTTTTAAAAAAATGACAACACCACAACCGCGTGATATAGGTTTAGAAGCAACAAAAAAAGCTTTGCAAGTTATATCTACGTATTTTGAAAATGAGCCTGATATTCCAATAGACGATTGGTGGGTAAAAAGTGCAAAACCT
>RDXZ01000059.1 GCA_004293265.1 Bacteroidota bacterium
CAACCTAATACCAGACCTTTTGCAAGAAATAATTACAAATAAGTAATATAAAACATTAAAAATCAATGCTTTATGAAAAAATTAATAATTACAATTTAAAATATTTTTTTTTGTAATATTGTAAGGTGTGAGGCTTGTTTTTGTGCCTACTAATCAAATCTATTTTCATTAATTACAAAAATTTTACACTGAAAGAATAATGCGTTTAACTGATACATTGAGCGTGTTTTATAGGCAACAACGAATATATTGTAAGTAATATTTTAACTTTTTTTGGAATATAATAAAACAAAGATTATATTTGCGATTAAATTTAATAATGACATTAAAAAAACAAAATAAACAACACAAATACAAATCTATGAAAAATAAAAATAAAGATATAATGTATATTCTTTTTGCTGACATCAAAGGATATAGTGCCAATAAAAAAAATCTTGATTTGTTGGCTGAAATTGAAGATTTATTGTATGGTTTTGGCGAAAGTTATTTTAATGATACCAAAAATAATTGTTTTAAAGTATTGGGTGATGGAATGTTAGCCACCAATTATGATATAAAAACAATGGCTGAAAGTGCTTTAAAAATCATAGAAACATTTAAAACTAAAGAAAAAAACGGAGATTTTGAACATTTTACCGAAAAACCACAAATAAGAATTGCTTTGCATTTGGGTAAAAAAGAAAAAATCACTGAAAGACGTTTAAAAGATAATGCTTTAAAAGATGTAGCAGGCGAACCGATTATAGAAACTGCCCGCATTGAGCCAATTGTAATGCCCAATGAAGTTTTTTGTTCGCAATATTTTGCCAATGCTTTGGAATTTTTTAATGCAGAAAATATAGAAGCTACCAAATTAGGCAATTTTGAATTAGGCAAAACCCACGATTCTTTTAAAATTGATTTATGCGTTTTGCACGCAAAAGATGAAAATAAAGATGTGGAAAATTTTAAAGAGCATATTGAAAGTAAATTAGTAGATAAAAATAAAACTTACAACGAAGAAGCAACAGATTTATGTAAAATGAGTTTCTTAGAATGTGGTTTGCCTACTTTCACACAACAAGCAAATGTAAAAGTGGAAGGCAATGAAAATGATACTTTTGTGAATATACAAGGCAGTACAATAAACACAAACAGAAATAAAAAATAAACGTTGAATATGACTGAAAATCAACAAATTAGTAAAATTAGTTTAACAGGAAAAGATAATATTGCTTTAGCAAATATTGTCAATTCTACTATTACAATCAATGATACACAAGAATTAGAACAACTTTTAAAAAACTTGGTTGGTATAAATCAAACTTTAAAAATAATGGTTTTGGTAAGTACTAAACAAGATTTTGAAAGTATGAATAAAGATGAAGATTGCTTTCCTGATTTTAGATATGGAGATAAGCCTGAAAATTGGGAAGTTTTTTCAAATCAACCTATTTTAGAAGTTTTATTAGAATTTAAAAATCTATCCAAATTAGACTTAGATATTGTATTTGTGAATCGATGGCAGTTAGATAAAAAACAAAAGGCTTATATCAAAGCAAATATCTGCGATGATACTATTTTGATAATAGATTTATTCAGTCTTATTTTCCAAGAAAATAAAAATTTTGCAAATATTTTTGATTGTGCAGAAATTGGTGGTCTTTTAGCACCTATTTGTGAGATATTAGAAACATATCGAAAAACTTATCACAAAGATTTACAAAACACTTTTGAATATGTAGATTGTTTTTGGAAAGAGCATTTTAATCGTGAATATATGTTTATAGATTTGGCAATTCCTAACAAACATTTATTATTCAGACGTTTGGCGGATATTGCATTTAAACATTTGGCACTCAAACCACAACAAATTAAAAATATTGATGAAGGTTTAGCAAGAAAAGAACAAAGTTCAGAAAACTATTAACTATGATTTTTACATTTTATTCATACAAAGGAGGCGTAGGACGTACACATTTATTGGCAAACATTGCCGCTTATTTGTGCTATTACAAAAAACGCAAAGTATTGTTAATCGATTGGGACTTAGAAGCGCCAGGATTACATTTTTATTTTGATAAAAAAGACGAAGACTTACAACATACAAAAGGCTTGATTGATTTGTGTGAAAACTATCAATTACAAATCAGCAAAGCCACCGAAGAAAATCCTTTGCAAGAAAAAGACTTACTTTTTCCAAATCAAGACTATATTTATAACTTAATTACTGCTCAAAATGGTGGTAAAATCGATATATTGCCTGCCATACAATACACTGAAAACTATCACCAACGCATCAATCAATTTGATTGGCTCGATTTTCACGATAATCAGAAAGGTAGTATTTATTTATCTTGGCTCAAGAGTAAACTCAAACTCAAATCAAATTACGATTATGTATTCATTGATAGTCGCACAGGGCAAAACGATTATTCAGGGATTTGTAATGTATTGATGCCTGATATGAATATTTTGGTTGTTGCTCCTAATACGCAAAACTTTGAGGGAGCAAAGAAAATGGCTGACCGAATTTTAAGGTCGAAGTATGTGGAAGAACTTACAGATATGGAAAAACCTGACACCCCTCCCCGTTTTATTTTACCTATTTTGTCAAGATATGATGATTACGTTTCTGAAAACGCTAAGAAATATAGAAACAAATTTATCAATTATTTTTATATGTATTTTTTACCTATCTCTATTAAAGAATCCTCAAGTAAAAATACAGATGCGCATATATCTATTCAAAAATTACCCTTTGAATTGATTACAATAAAAACTTCTCAAAAATATAATCCTTTAATTGCTGTAGGTGAAAATATTTTATTTAGTGAGAAGCAAGAACGTATTATTGAGGGAGATTTTTTAAATAATATTATAAATATTACAAAATATTTTTTAGAGCCGTTTAACAAAAATCAAACAATTGATTTGGTTAATCTAATAGGTGATTCTTTGGTTGATGTTTGGAATGATATTGTTAAAAAAACAGATAGTAACACAGAAGAAAAAAAAATAGCCTGTCTTGAGTTAGCAAATTATCACGCTAAAAGAGGTAATTATCAAAAAGCATTGGAAAATTATAAAATTGCTATAGATTTATTCAAAGATAATAAATATAAATTATATATACTTTACTATGAAATAGGACAGTTACATTTTGAAAAAAGAAAATTTGAGGAAGCAAAAACAAATTATGAAGAATGTAATATTTATTTAGAGAAGATAGAAAAAAGGCACACAATACTCAGAAAAATACAGCAAGATTATAAAAAATATACACTTTGTAATATTGGTAAATGTTATAGAGAATTAGGAAAATATGCAGAATCCATAAAATATATTCAAGACTCAATAGATTTGACAAAAAATTATGTCTATGGATATTACAGCTTGGGAAAAACACATCAATATTTCAAAGAATACAAAAAAGCAAAAGAATGTTATGAATATGTATTAGAACTTAACCCAAGGTATATCCCCGCTTGGAATAATTTAGGAGTTATTTACAATTCCCAACAAAACGATACAAAGGCAATAGAATGTTATGAAAGCGCTTTACAAATTGATGAAAACCATGCTGATGTTTGGAATAACTTAGGAGTTGTTTATGCTAAACAACAAAACTACGCAGAAGCAATCAAAAGTTTTGAAAGAGCATTGAAAATTGATGAAAATGATGCAAGTGCTTGGAATAATTTATCTTGTACTTATAGTTTAGAAAAAAACAAAGAACAAGCCTTATTCCACCTAAAAAAAGCCATAGAAATAGATACTGAATATAAACAACAAGCCCAAACCGACACAGATTTCGAATGGCTTTGGCAAGATAAGGATTTTTTGACATTGGTAAAAAATGACTTGCTATAAAAATTTTGTATATATTTGAAATTTAAAAAAAAATATGTATTTAGACAACCAATTCGCCCCTGCTTGTGTCCCACAAGCAGTCGTCGTTGGTGTAAGGCTCGTTTGTTACAATATTCGCTTGTGGGACACAAGCGAGGGCGTAAAACAAATATTTCTCCATTTTGATTAAATATACAAAATTTTTACACTAACTAAAATTTAATAACATATCATAATTTTAAGATAAGGTGGCATAAATACCACCGCTATACATATTTTTTATTGATGTATAGAATAGCATTTATGCCTATTTCTTACGCAAAACGATGAATATGAATTGGAAAACACATATTTTTAATTAGTTTGGGGTTACAAAATAGATAAACATAAAATATCAGTGTATTTAATTTTGATTCCTATTCATTAAACCATTACAAGATTTTGTTTAATAATAGTTCCTACAAAAAATAATCAATTTTGGCGTATAGGCACATATTTTTTCTCAAACTTTAACGATATACGAAATTTTTACAGAAAATATTTTTTTATTAAATATGTAATATTTCAATAGCTTGTTATACATATTACTTCAAAAAAATCATATATCCTCTTAAAAATAAAAATTATGCTAAGGAAATTATTTATTGGATTGATAATCACAAGTTTTTTGTTGTTGTCATTTTGGTTGAGTGCTTATTTTTACAATAAAAGCGTTTCAGACCCAATTATTCATAAAACTCAAAAGGCTTTTTATACTGATATTACCAAAAAAACCGTAGCCACTGGCTCTATAGTTCCTCGCCGAGAAGTGCAAATCAAACCACAAGCATCAGGTATTGTGGAAGCGTTGTATGTGCAGGCAGGTGAAACAGTGCGTGCAGGACAACTGATTGCAAAAGTACGTTTGGTACAAAGTATTTCAGGCAAAAACAATGATATGATTAGTTCTAATAATGCTAAAAATATGATGGATAATGCCGCAATCAATCTCAAAAATGCACAAATTGAATATGAAAGACAAAAAAAATTATTTGATGAAAAAGTAATTTCTGAACAAGAATTTAATAGAAGCATCGTAGATATTAACCTAAGAAAAGAATCGGTTAGAACAGCAGAAGAAAATATGTTGTTAATCAATCGTGGAATTTTACAAAATTCGGGAGGAGTTGCTAATGAAATTTATTCAACAGTAGAAGGAACTATTTTAGATGTGCCTGTCAAAGTTGGAAGCTCAGTAGTAGAGCGTAATAATTTTAATGAAGGAACAACCATCGCCATTGTGGCGGATATGAATACTTTAGTTTTTGAGGGAAAAATTGATGAATCAGAGGTTGGAAAATTACACGAAGGTATGAGTTTGAAACTAAATATTGGAGCAATTGCTGATAAATCTTTTCCCGCAGAGTTAGAATATATTTCTCCAAAAGGAATCGAAAAAGAAGGAGCAATTAAATTTGATATTCGTGCTAAATTAAAATTAGACGAAAATATCAAATTGCGTGCAGGGTATAGTGCCAGTGCTGATATTATACTTGATGATAAGAAAAAAGTACTTGCCATCAAAGAAAGTATGTTGCAATTTGGAAAAGGAGAAAAAGGAAAAGATAGTGTTTTTGTAGAAATTGAAACATCTAAAAATAAATTTTCTAAAAAATTGATTAAAACAGGAATTTCTGATGGTATAAATATCGAAATCTTAACAGGTATCACTGAAAAAGATAAAATAAAAATTCCCACAGAACAAAAAGATAAAGACAAAGAAAAGAAAAATTAAATAAAAAATAGACTATTTAAAAAGCCTATTTTTACCAAAAATAAATTTTTTAACTATTTGATTTTCAATTACTTAAATTTATAATTTTTAAAAAAAAACTTATAGGTTTTTGGACAGATGCTTCTAAATTTTTGGAAAGTTCTAAATTTCTTTAAACTAAAAAAATATGCTCAACCAAGAAGAAATAAAAAATAATGCCATTGCGTTTGCCAAAGAATGGACAAACGAAACGAGCGAAAACGCCGAAGCCAAAACTTTTTGGGATAGTTTTTTTGCTGTGTTTGGTATTCCAAGAAGACGAGTAGCCACTTTCGAAAAACCTGTCAAAAAATTAGATGGAAAACAAGGATTTATTGACTTGCTTTGGAAAGGTGTGTTATTAGTAGAACATAAATCAAAAGGAAAAAATTTGGACAAAGCATTTAACCAAGCCAAAGATTATTTTGAAGGATTAAAAGATTATGAATTGCCTAAATATATCTTAGTGTCTGATTTTCAAAAATTTAGATTATATGATTTAGAAAATAATACAACCGAAGAATTTAGTTTAGAAGATTTTTATCTCAAAATACATCTTTTTGATTTTTTATTGGGCTACCAAAAAAGAATTTACCTCGAAAATGACCCTATCAATATTCAAGCCGTTGAAATTTTGGGTAAACTGCACGATAGATTAAAAGAAATTGGTTATCTGGGACAAGACCTCGAAATTTATCTCGTAAGATTGCTTTTTTGCCTCTTTGCAGAAGATACAAGTATTTTTCAAAAAGATATTTTTAGAGAATATATTGATTATCATACCAAAGAAAACGGAAAAGATTTGGGCGGACATCTATCTATTATTTTTGATACATTGAATACGCCTTACGAAAAAAGATACAAAGTATTAGACGAAACTTTGCAAGCCTTTCCTTATGTCAATGGAAATTTATTTGCAACCCTAATAAGACCTGCCGTTTTTGATAAAGAAATGAGAGAAATGCTTTTGAAAGCCTGTGCCTTAGATTGGAGCTTGATTTCTCCCGCTATTTTTGGCTCTATGTTTCAATCTGTGATGAATCCAGACGAAAGAAGGCAAGCAGGAGCGCATTATACTTCTGAAAAAAATATTTTAAAAGTAATAGAAAACTTATTTTTGGAAGATTTATACGAAGAATTTGAAAAAATACAAAAAGATAAAAACGCATTGATACAATTCCATGAAAAAATCGCTCAACTAAAATTTTTAGACCCCGCTTGCGGTTGTGGTAATTTTTTAGTGATTGCGTATAGAGAACTTCGAGAATTAGAATTAAAAGTAATACAAGAAATTTATTACCAAGAATTAAGAGAAAATAAAGGCTTTTTGGATATAAAAGAAATATTAAAAGTCAATGTCGACCAATTTTATGGCATCGAATATGACGAATTTCCTTCAAAAATTGCCCAAGTAGCTATGTGGCTCACTGACCACCAAGCCAATATCAAAGCAAGCAAAATTTTTGGGCAATATTATGTCCGTTTGCCACTCAAAAAATCGGCTCGAATATTACACCAAAACGCACTAAATTTTGATTGGAAAAACATTTTGATAGACGAATGGAAAGAAAAAAATCCACCACCACCTCCACCAAAAACTACTTATTATACCCGAAAAAAAGGAAAAATAAAAGATGTAAATACCTTAGATATATTCAAAGAAAATCAAGAGCAAGAAAAAATACCTACACTGCATTTTGATTATGTGATGGGAAATCCACCTTTTATTGGAAAACAATTACAAACTGAACAACAAAAAAATGAAATTTCTCAAATTTTTTATCAAGTACAAAACGCAGGCGTACTCGATTATGTGTGTGCGTGGTATCTAAAAACAGCACAACTTATTCAACATTCGAAAACCAAAGCCGCTTTTGTGAGTACCAATAGCATCGCACAAGGTGAACAAGCAGGAATTTTATGGAGTGTGCTTTTCCAAGAATATAAAATCAAAATTCATTTTGCGCATCAAACTTTTCAATGGAAAAACGAAGGCAAAGACAATGCCGCAGTATATTGCGTTATCATTGGTTTTGCTAATTTTGATACGAATAAAAAATATATATATCAATACAAAGACGTAAAAAGCCAAGAAAAAAAAATAAAAGTAAAAAATATTAGCCCTTATCTTGTCGAAGGAAACGATATTTTTATTAGTAAACAAAAAAATTCAATCTGTGATGCCCCACCGATTTGTTTTGGAAGTATGCCCAATGATGGCGGACATTTTCTTTTGACAGAGGAAGAAAAAAATGACATTATTAGACAAGAACCGCAAGCCCAAAAATGGATAAAAACTTTGATTAGTGCCAAAGAATTTCTAAATAATGAAAAAAAATATTGCCTTTGGCTCAAAAATATTACTCCACAAGAATTAAAAACACTTAAAATCATTACCCAAAAAGTAAAAGCCGTACAAAAACACAGAGAAGAAAGCACACGAGAAGCCACGCAAAAATTAGCACAATTCCCTACCGAATTTGCTGAAGATAGACAACCTGATACGTCTTATTTGGTTATTCCTGCTACTTCTTCCGAAAATAGAAAGTATATTCCTATGGCTTTTTTTGAAAAAGATGATATTGTCAATAATACTTGTTTATTCATTCCTGATGCTGATTTATATCTTTTTGGCATATTGAGTTCTGCGATGCACATGGCTTGGGTAAAACGTGTATGTGGGAGGCTAAAAAGTGATTTTCGTTACTCGAATGAAATTGTTTATAATAATTTTCCATTTCCTGAAAATATTACACCCAAACAATCACAAAAAGTAAAAGAAGCGGCTCAAAAGGTATTAGAGGCTCGTAATTTATATCTTGATACCTCTTTGGCAGATATGTATCACGTGAGTTTGATGCCTGTTGCTTTGGTCAAAGCCCATCAAAATTTGGATAAAGCGGTAGATGAATGTTATGATAAAAAGGCTTTTGAAGATGACGAACAAAGATTATTTTGTTTATTTACTCTGTATGAAAAATATATAAATCCTTTGTTGAAATAAAAAAAAGCAATTATTTAGCCTTTCGAAGTTGATGGCTAAATAATTGCATAAATATAAATAGTAGTTTTTTGTTTTATATATATTAATTTTTTTTCTTGGATATAAATTCTTTCTCCGATATAAAAATTTTCGGCTATTTCAAAAACTTTTTTTTCGATAATATTTCCTTTTTTATCTGTTATCCATAGGTTTTCAGTGTAAATATTTTCATGGACAGAAAAATAATTAATGACCAAAAAATTATCCATTTCTATATAAGCAATATTTTTAATGATTTTTGTTTTATCATTGTCTTTATCTTTATTTTTTGATTTTATTTCGATAAATTTTTTTAAAGTATCAAAATATTCTTCATTTTCTTGGTAATAAAAAGTTTCAAAAAATAATGACTTTTTTTCTTTTTTATTCGTTAAAAAATCAATACGAATATCGTTTGTTTTTTGGATAATTTTATTTTGTGCATAATCATAAGTCCATAATTCTGTTGGAATTGGCTTTTCACTATTGGCATAAAAATAAAAAAAAATATGCTTATTATCAAAAAAAACAGGCGTTATCCACCAAGATTCTTCTAAAACAAAATTAGAAAAAATATTTTGTGTTATATCTAATATCACAAATTTTGTTTGCCATAATATTTGTTCTCTTATTTCTACCAAAATTATATTTGGATTTTCTTCATTAAAAATAATTCTCCAAATCAGTCCATTTTCAATCTGATGTATAAGTTTTGCTTCCATATTTTATTTTGAATTTGTAACAGCACGACATCTATAAAAATTCCAACTTTTGATTCTATTTTTACGATTTTTTTTGCCTAAAAACAAAGTTGGAATCGTTACGCTTCCTGATTTTATTGGTTTTTTGACCGAAAAATGCAAATGAGGTCCCGTACTCCAGCCTGTGTTTCCACTAAAACCTATTTTTTGCCCAATAGCAACCGTATCACCAATATTGACCAATACGCCGTCTTTTTTGAGGTGATAATAAATGGCATAAGTGCCGTCTGGGTGTAAAATATTGATAAAGTTTCCAAATTTAGCAAATTCTGAACTTCTGCCTCTTTTGTCTGAATCATTTTTTGCTTCTATAACTACTCCTCCGCGTGCCGCGTGAATAGGCGTACCAACGCGCATCTTAAAATCTAAAGCAAATTGATTTTTATGAGAAAAACGTCCATTATAACCTTGCATCACAAAACGTTTCGTTCCAACTTCATAAGGCAACATATACACAAAATTAGTATCAGGAACGATATCAGGATTGCCTATATTTTTATAAAAAACATAATTGAACCCTTTTTTTTTCACAGAATCTAATAATTTTATGCTCGCAAATAAAAATTTTTCTTGTTGAGAAGGTACTATTCCGTACAACATATTATCTACATTTTTATTCATAAATTCGATATTATAAGCCGTTTTGACTATGATATAAATTTGTTGTGGTACCAAATATGTATTTTTGACATAAAAATGAAACGTCCCATTTTTCTTTTCTGTCCACACATCACAAAGCATTTTGGTTGAATCTAACGTCAGTTTTTGTGTCAGTTCTTGTGTCAGTTTTTGGGCGTATAAAGCTATATGTAGAAAAAATAAAAAAATAAAAGTAGTAAAAAATGATTTCATAAAAAAGATAAAAATAATAAACTTTTCAAATTTTGTAAGCAAAAGTAATTATTTTTTTGAATATTTCAAATAAAAATTTAAAAAAAAATCCTTTTGAGAGAAATAAAATCATGGATAATATTTGATGACAGCGTTCAGGTTTGCGCAAAATTGATTAAAATTTTGATACTTTTGAATATCTTTCATAGTTTTTAGACCTTGTTTTTTATAAAAGTTATTAAAATTAAAAAAATATCCTATATAAATTTATTTTTTTAGTATAATTTTAATTATTTTTGCAACCTATTTTTGAAGATAAAAAATTTATTATGACGTTTTGGGAAAATCTTTGGATATATAATCCAAAAGAACCACTTATTTTTACCACAGGTTTGTTTTGGTTTTGGTTTGCATTATTGATTATTGCCTATCAATTTTTACATAGCCGAATTTTTTGGCGAAATTTATTTTTGACAATATTCAGCCTTTATTTTTATTATAAATCAGGAGGATATTTTTTCTTTTTATTGGTTTTTTCCACCTTTTTAGATTACATAATAGGTTGGGCAATACACAGAACGGAACACAAAACAAAGAGATTATGGTTATTGGTAACAAGTTTGGTGGTTAATTTAGGTTTGTTGGCGTATTATAAATATGCTTATTTTTTCACAGATACATTTAACCAAACTTTTCAAACCAATATTCAATTATTAGATTATTTGGCTTTGGCTTGCAATCAATTATTTGCTTCCAATTTGATAGTGGATAAAATTATTTTACCTGTTGGTATTTCATTTTATACTTTTCAGACTTTAAGTTATTCGATTGATATTTACAAAAAAGAGTTAAAACCAACCAAAAATATCATCGATTTTGCATTTTTTGTAACTTATTTTCCACAATTAGTCGCAGGTCCGATTGTGCGTGCTTCTGATTTTATTCCCCAAATTTATAACAAATATCAACTCACAAAAGCAGAATATAATCACGCTATTTTTTTGATAATCAATGGTTTAATCAAAAAAATGTTAATTTCAGATTATATTTCTACTAATTTTGTAGATAGAGTTTTTGAAAATCCGATGGCATTTTCAGGTATAGAAGTTTTGTTAGGCGTGTATGGATATGCGTTACAAATTTATTGTGATTTTTCAGGTTATACCGATATTGCCATAGGTTTGTCGTTGTTATTGGGCTTCAAATTAAATCTTAATTTTGACTCGCCTTATGTGTCGGCGAGCATCACAGAGTTTTGGAGAAGATGGCATATTTCTTTGTCAAGTTGGTTGAGAGATTATTTGTATATTCCTTTGGGAGGCAATCGCGGTGCATCAATTTTTACTTATCTAAGTTTACCGATTTTTTTGTATAGTTTATGGTTTGCTGATGGTTATAAAGTAGGCATAAACCTACAAAATGGCGTTTTTCTGACCATTATTATTTTAACTTGGGCAGTTTATTTATTCAGTAAATTAAAATTTGTTGCTTGGCTCAATCTACCTTTTATCTTGGCTCTAATCGTTTATTTAGGCATCGAAAAGCAAATTTATTTAGCAGTAGGTTTAGGTTTTATGTTTGTTTTTCAATTGTTGTTATTACTCAAACCCAACCTCAAAAATTCAGTAACGACTTATGCTAACTTAACAATTACGATGCTTTTGGGCGGGCTTTGGCATGGCGCAAGTACACTTTTTATTATTTGGGGAGCATTGCATGGCGTAGCCTTAGCCATTCATAAATTATATATGGATAGCACAAAATCCAAAAATACAGAAATCAAAGGTTTTAGAAAATTTATTGGACAATTTATTACTTTTCATTTTGTTTGTTTTTGTTGGATATTTTTTAGAGCAAAAGATTTAACTACTGTCAATACAATGCTTGAAAAAATGCTTTATTCTTTCAATGCACAAATATTTCCTCAAATTGTTTCAGGTTATTCGATAGTTTTTGGGTTGATGTTATTGGGTTATGTTTTGCATTGGTTTCCTAAAAAAATAAAAATTTCTGCACAAAATATATTTGGAAAAATTCCAGATATTGGTAAAGCCGTTTTGATAACTCTGGTCATTATTTTGTTGTATCAAGCGCGTACCGCAGAAACACAACCTTTTATTTATTTTCAATTTTAAAACGACATTTATGATTTGATTTTTTTTGTTTTGTAAAGATTAACTAAAAAAACCTCGTGCAAGTGTGAACGCTTGCACGAAGTTAAGAAATTTAAGTAACATGAGTTTGGGATAAAAAAATCAACAAAAAAAATCAAAAATCATTAATAATTTTCTTTTCATTTTCAAAAGTAGTAACCAATGCACAACCATTGTAAAAAGGTTCTATTTGTAAATATCTTTCTTTGTAAATTTCATTGCCTTTTTTATCGATATGAAACCAACCTTTTGCATCTTTGGCGGTAGCAAAACCTTTGTGAAAAACGCCCAAATCTTGAAATAAATGCCCGTTCAAATCTTTTCCATTCAAATCAATATGCTTAAAAAGTTTGTTTTCTTTGAGCATCACGCAAGCGTAATTGTCGTAAAAATCACCTGCATACAAATAATTTTCAGGATAAATTTTATTGCCTTTTAAATCTATATGAAAATATTGATTTTCAAAGTTTTTTACCACGCATATTTTTTGTTGAAAATTGCCACACCACGCATAATTTTGAGCATAAATTTTTGTTCCTTTTATATCCAAATGAAAAGCATTATCATTAAAATCAATTACTGTACTTGCCCCAAAATAGTAACCAAAAGTGCGTTTATATCGGTTTTTATATAAATCTTTGCCTTCCAAATTTATATGAAACCAGCCCATTTCATCTTGAACAGCCGCCAAACCTTCATCGTGAAATTTGAGCGCATTTATAAAAAATCTATCAAAAATATTTTTGTTTTGATACAAAAAATAAGTATTATTTTCAGACAAAACAAGATCTTTATAAGTCATTTTTACAGATAAGAATGGTTTGTAAATCGTTTAATTTTTCTGTTGCTGTGATTTTAAAATTTATTTTTGCTAATAAAGTTGCATATTCTTGATATGTTCGTTCAAAACTTTGACACATCAAAAGCATATTCAAAGATAAAAGATGTGTTTTTGTATCGTTTTGTAGGTTTTCTATCAAATAAATTACTCCATTTTTTTTGAGTGCATTTTTACAATTTTGCAAAATAAGACCACAATTATCATCATTCCAATCGTGCAAAACTTTGCTCAAAATAATTGCATCGGTTTTGAAAGGTAATTTTTCAAAAAAACTGCCTTCAATCACATCAAAATTGCGTTGTGCTTTGTGTTCATATAAACTCAAAACTTCAGGTAAATCAAATAAAATACAATAAGTTTCAGGATTTTTTTCTGCAATATTTTGCAATAAAACACCCAATCCACCACCTATATCGGCAATGGTTTTATGGGCAGAAAAATCTATTTTTTTAGCAATACTTTTATAATCTTCTCTTGCGTATTCACACATAGCGAGATGATAATTTTTGAGTTTTTCAGGTTTATCTTTCAAATATTCAAAAAAAGATTTTTGGTAAATATATTCAAAAGATGACTGAGCGGTTTTGAGTGTAAAATCAAGGTTTTGCCAACTGACAAGATGTTCATTTCCCCATAATAAACACGCGTTTTTGAGCGTTTCAGGGTGATTTTCGGTTAGTAATTGCCCTTTTTCTTCCAAAAAATAAATCCCATTTTTGATAACAATATAATTTTGTTCTTCTAAAAAAGAAAGCAAATAAAACAAAGGTTTTTCTGCTAAATTAAGTTTTTTGATAAGTGATAAAAATGTATGTTTTTGTGCATCAATTTCATCAAAAATATTGGATTTGCAAGCATTTTGAATAGCCAAAAAATGCCAATAAGATGTAAAAATATTTTTTAATTGTTGTTTAAAATTTTCCATTATTTCCTCATATTACAAGTTTTACACAAATCAATTTTTTGATAATTTTTAACTAAATTTTGATAATTTTCACTTTCTAAAACTTCTGAAATACTTGTGTTTTCAATGTTTCCAAAATCACCTAAACTATTTCTCAACTCATCGGGAGCGCAACAAGGAGAAAATTTGCCTGTTGCAGAAATCCATAATTCTTTGTTCAAAAAAGGACATTCCAAATCGATATAATCTTTTGTATTTTCAGGTTTTAAAAAATTGATATTTTCTAAAATAATTTTTTCACCATTAGGTTTTCTGTATTTTTCTCGTGCTTCGTATGCTTTTTTTACGTATTCATTCCATTTTTCGATGCTTTTTTCGTCTTTTTTGAACGATAAATTTTTAATTTCTTCAAAATGCGTCCAAAGTTGATGTCCTTTTACTCTGTCCACATCTAATTCAGCTGCCAAACGAATAATATCTGCCAATTCGTGCATATTATTTTGCATAAAAGTCAGTTGAAAAGTAATTTTACAATAATAATTCGTCGTTGAAAAATGAGCATTTCTTATACGAATCAAATCTTTTACATTTTTAATAACTTGTTCAAAATCAATACCTTGCATTACTTTTTCAGAAGTTTCTTTGGTTGCTCCATTCCAAGATATTTTTATATCAGTTGTGATAGGCACAATCAATTTTGCCCATTCTTGAGTAGTTTTTCCACTTATTTTTGGAAATGTTCCGTTGGTTGTGAGGTTCATTTTAAGGTCGTATTGATAACACAAATTTACGATTTTATCAAAATGTTTATACAACAAAGGCTCTCCCATTGTAGAAGGAATAATCTCTTTTACACCTAATTTTTTTGCTTGTTCAAAAATATTTTCTAACCAATTTTCAGGCATACGTCTGCGTTTTCCGCCTAATTTTTCTTTGATATAAGTAGAAAATGCACTATGTTCTTCACACATAATACAAGCCAAATTACAATCTTCAGGGTTGGTATCAATCGTAATTCGCCAAAGATTATTTTGACTTTTTGTATTCATCATTTTTTAAAAAAAAGTTAATTATCCAATGCCACGTTCCTAAAATTTGAGGAAGATTTGTCATAGGTTTTCTATCAATATAAAAACAATTATCTTCAAATCTAATAAATTGCCATTCTACACCTGTAGTTGCACAGCCATATAAACAATCAATTTTTTTGTCTTGATTTTCGTTGAATAAATACGATGCATACATTTGGGCGCAACACTGTGCCAAGCCCCATTCCATATCCTCATCTTTTGCCTCTGCCAATGAAATAATAGGGGCTTCCAATACCATACTTGGAGGCGATAAGGCAAAGAAAAAATCACAGGCACCCGAAAGGTCATCTTGGGCATTTATGTCTAATTCTTGTCCTGAGAAAAAAGAAAGTTGCTCCCGATACGAACTCAAAACTTCTAACAAAATAGGCGAAACTAAACGTTCAGATTTTGATTTTTCGTTGCTAAGTGGTGCAAAATAGGCTATTTCTAAACTTGCTGTAAGCCAATCACTTGGTAGAATTTCAGAAATGGCTGGAAATAAAGAAATTACTCTTGTTTTTACTTGAAATTTCTCTACAACTTGTTGTATTTTTTTAAAATTGCTATATCCCATAATTTTTTTATTTATTAAGATGGTAAAAGATAATAATCGATGATTTGATGAAAAATACCCAAAATTTTAGGTATATCATTGAGGTAATATGTTTTATTGTCAATATAAGCTTGATTGCCTACTAATTTCAAAAATTTCCAATTATCACCTGTAACAGCACAGCCATAAATACAATTTTGTGGATGTCCTTCTATTTCATTGAACATTTGTGCGGCATACATTTGTGCAAGGCATTGCCCTTGTCCGTAATCAAAATCTTCATCTTTTGCTTCTGCAAGCGTGATAATAGGGGCTTGCATAACTTGTTTTTTTGGGTGTTTGGCTATCATAAAATCACACGCACCCGCAAGGTCTTGTTTTTCATCTACATATAATTCCTCACCCGAATAAAGTGTAATCTTTGATTGATAAGCAAGCACAACTTCAACCAAAATATTTGAAATGATACGTTCAGACTTACTTTTTTCATTTGTAAGAGGTATTTTTTCTGCGATAGCCAATGTTTGTATAAGCCATGCTGATGGTTCTACGGGGGTAATTTCAGCAAACAAATTCACATCTGTTTCTTCTAATTGCAGTTTTTTGAGCGTTTGTTTTAGCGTTTTAAAATTGCTATATCCCATAATTTTGTATTATTTTTTGATAGATTTTTTCTAATATTTGACAATGATTTTCAATATTGGGTACTTCTCCATTTTCAGAATAAAGATAACCTTTTTTACCTAATTCATTCATCAAATTTTTATTTTCAGAAGCAAAAAGCATTTTTTCAGTCAAATCCTTTGTATTTCTATGCTCAAAAAGCAATCCATTTTCTAAATGTTGCACATATTCTGCCATTCCTCCAAAATCAGTAGTGATGACAGGAATTTTACAGGCTTGTGCCTCGTGAATAACCAAAGGCGAATTTTCAGCCCAAATACTTGGCACAACAATACAATCAACCTCCGAAAAAACCACTTTTGCAAGGTTTTGATTAATGTATTCGCCACAAAATTCGATATTAAAACCTTCCGAAATTTCTTTTAAATATTGCGTACTTTGACCATTTTCGCGTCCAAAAATTTTGAGTTTTACTTTTTCTTGTGGCAATTTTTGAAAAGCCTCTATCAAAATATTAACGCCTTTCGCAGGAATATGTGTGCCTATGTAACCAAAAGTATAAAAATCTCTTTGTTTTTTTTCAATAGGTTGTAGATATGACAATGGAAAACCATAATCTAAATAAATGATTTTTTGCTCAGGAATTTGAAAATCTTTTATAAAACGATTGCGTAAATATTGTGAAGGAGCGATAAAAATATCTATTTTTTGAGCAATGTATCTTGTTTCGTTCATACGAGTTTGCACCCACTCTTTCCATTCATTAATATTATAATTTGTATAAAAAGGCAATCCTGTGGCATATTGTCGATAACAATTTGTAGCACATTTTCTATCTTCTTGTCCATCACAAAGTTGGTGAATTTTATCATTTCCAAAATTGACTTGTAAAAATTGTCCTCTCGGACACATCAACCAAAAATCGTGTAAAGTAAAAATTATTGGAATTTTTTTTTCTTTTAAAATCTCGATAAAACCCGTAGAAAGATGGTTTAAATGCCCAATATGTGCCACATCAGGTTTTATTTTTTCGATTATTTTTGAAAATTTTTTATCTAATTCTAAATGACAAAAACCATCTTTTGCCCTTGCCATATTAGCAAAAAAGAAATCTATGTTATCTTTTTTTTGTTGGCGAATTTTAAAATCAGGCAAATATAAATTTTCTTCACGTGTAAAAACCGAAATTTTATTTGTTTTTTTTAATTGATTACAAATAGATTGCGAATAAACTTCTGAACCTGCATTATATGTAGGCGGATAGCCGTGAATTATTTTGAGAATGTGCATAAGATTTTATATTATCGTCCTAAAACAAAGTTTCGTAACTCCTCCAACTCTTGCAATTCTTGCGTTACATATCTATCAAAAAGCCTTTCACCTACTTGCGTTTTGAGGGCAGAAATTCCTACATCAATCAATCGAAAACCTGTATTTGTCAAAAAAATATTATCAAATTTGAACCCAACCATATCAGAAGGTCGCCTCAAATCTCTATGCACAAAACCTGCCCTGTGCAATTCCTTCAATTCATCTTCCAACACTTCGAGCCAGAGTTCTCTTTTTTCGTATTCATACGCTCTAAAATCCATAGGATAAAGTCGTTCCATAACCAGCATTTCTGTATCTTCGTTGAGTTCGTCGAGGCGTAGAAACTTGACTATCAACGAATTAATAGCATTGGCAAACTTCATTTTTTCTGCTTCTGAACCTATATCGGAGCGAGTATCTCCCGTATAAAGTTTGCCTACTTCGGTTTCGTTCAAAGCAATTACCGTATTGTTTGCTCCTGATGAGAGTGTGCGAGGATAGCGTTTTTTCATGTTATTTTCCGTTTTTCCAGTTGTATAAAGTTTTTTCAGAAATACTAAGCGTTTCTAATATTTTTGGGGTTTCAGAATACACTTTTTCAGCCCACAAAACAAGTTGTTTTCTAAAATCTTTTATCATATCATCTGCATTTTTATCAAAAACAAAAAATTCATTTTCAGGTTTTATATTAGATTTTTCGAACTCTTTTTTAACAAACTGAAATTCATTTTCCACACCAAATATTTTTTTTTGTTCCTCTGTAAATATCAAATAACGCCAATGCAAGATAGCAATTTTTTCTAAATCTCTAAAATTACCTGCTAAATTAAGCGTTTTTAGCCAATTCAAAATTTCATCGTTAGGCACATAAGGTAGTTCATTTTCTTGTTTATCTTTAAATTTCATTTGTTTCCAAACACTTTCATATCCTTGTTTTAGTTCATCAAAATTTAGTTTTCGCAATGGTTTCAATTCTATAATTTGTTGCGAAATTCTATCAATTAATGGCATATAAAATTCTGTATTATAAAGTTGCGTCAATGATAAATTACTCACAAAAATAAGTTGACAAGTAATCTTTTCGTCCTTAAAAACATCAAAAAAACCACCTTTTCGTGTTGAAATACAATCAAAAAGTATTATTTGATTTTCAAATGATATATTTTCAATATTATCAAAAACAAGTATTTTTTTGTTTGCTTCCTTTAGTTTTTCTTTTAATTTTTCTTCAAAATTTGAATTTGAATTTGTATATTTAAAAATAAAAACTTCTTCATTAAAAATATCTTTACAAGTATTTTTAATTAAAAAAGTTTTGCCCGTACCTTTTTCGCCTGTGATAAGTATGCTAAATGTTCCATCAGCATAAACTTTAAGTTGTTGAATTTCAATAGAATACATATAAAAAAAATATAAGGTAGTAATTGTCGTAAAATATTTCTGCAAATATATAACTTTTTTAGAACTTTTTTAAAATTTTTATGTTATATTTTTATGTAGTAATATATGTAAAATATTACATAATTTTATTTTAATAACTAAAATATTTATGAATATGTCAAAAAAAATCAGTCCACAAGACAACAATGCTAACATGCAAAATGCTAACAAAGGCACAATTGGTACAAACAAACAGTATGACCAAAATCAAGGCAACAAGGGCAAACAACTAAACCCAAACCAAAAAAATAAATAATTTTTATTTTATCTTTTGGAGAGTTTTAAAACTTTCCAAAAGTTTTTTTTAACAAAACCAATAACGTGTTTTGACACGTGGGAATTATTAGAAAATATATTGATTGTGAAAGCAGGCGGAGAGATTTTGACTATGCTTTGCAGTAAAAAATAAGAGAACTTTAATTTTACCCATAATGATTTGAAAATATTTTGTAAGATATTGATTATCAATTATTTAATTTCAAAAATGTATCTTCTTATGGGGAGGGATTTTAGAAAATTAGTCTTAATTTTGTGGTGTGAAAAACTTAAAATTTTGCCGTAAAAATATGAATGATTTAGTAAAAAATGGTTGGCAACATTTTACCAATCAAACCGAAAAACAATTTTTGGAAATAGCCAATGGTTTGGGCGAAATTATCCAAGAAACGAATGTAATTGTAAAACCTGATAGCAAAGCATTGGTAACTTCAGCCAAAGGTTTGGGCTTACATACTGACCACCATAAAGCAAATTTTGTTGCTTGGTTTTGCTATAAACAAACTTCAGAAGGAGGTGAAACATTGCTTTTAGACGCAAGAAAAGCATTTGCATTGGTTGATAAACCAACTCAAGATGCGCTTAAAACGATACATTTGTTTGAACACAAAGTATTTGAAGATGATGATGAAAGTTGCCCACTTGTGTACTTTAAAGAACAAGAAATTAGGTTTTATTTTTCGTTTTGGCTTATGAAAATGGAACTTTCTAATACACAAAAACGAGCATTAGAGGTATTTTATGAAGCCATTAAAAACACTGAAAAAGTTGCACTCAAATTGCAAAAAAATGATATTCTGATAGTGAATAATCATTACATATTACATGGTAGAAATGCCATTGTAGGCTCACAAGATAGATTTTTGAAAAGACTTTGGATAACTAAAAAATAAATTTTCTCATTTTAAAAAACAAATTTTATGGTACTCTGACAATTTTAGTGGATTGGTTAATAAGTTGCAAAATTGTTAAAAAAGGTGTAAATTTGCATTATGAATACAAATGATTTATATTTGACTTAATAAGATAGACATTCATTGTGAAACAAAAACAAAATCTTGGGAATGTCCAATTTGTAAGCAAGAAATTTCTTGCATACATCAATCAACTTGTCGGGTTTTACGCGACTTGAATATGGGTTCTCGTGAGGTTTATTTACATATAACTACTCGTCAATTTTATTGTTCAGATTGTCATCATTATTTTCATGAGGAATTGC
>RDXZ01000264.1 GCA_004293265.1 Bacteroidota bacterium
AAAATTTGACTGAAAATATTTTATCAAAAACAATTCATTTGAACGAAAAACAAAACGCAATTTTTGAAGTTCCTGATAATTATTTTGAAAATTTGACTGGAAATATTTTATCAAAAACAATTCATTTGAACGAAAAACAAAACGCAATTTTTGAAGTTCCTGATAATTATTTTGAAAATTTACCTCAACAAATCAATCAAAAAATTAAAAAAGAGCAAATAGAAAATAAAAAAAGTTCTTTTAATGTTCGTATAATGATTTTTTCATCTTTGGCGGCGGCAGTATTAGCAGGTTGGTTTGTTTTTAATCCTTATTTTAGTCTTATAAATAATGTTGAAAATAATAAAAATTTAGCAAAAAATAATGAAAAATTGAATATAAATAATTCAAAAAATAATGAAAATTTATCTACAAAAATTGAAAATAATTCAAAAAATAATAAAAATTTATCTACAAAAATTGAAAATAATTCAAAAAATAATGAAAATAAAATCAATATTCAATCTAAAATAGCAAAAAATATAACACAAAATCAAAATAAAATTGAAAATAAAAATAAAAATTTTACTAAAAAATTAGAAAAATTATCTTCTGATGATGTATCTTATTATTTATCAAATCAAAATATAAGCTTGCAAGAAATTGCAGAATTGATGGAAAATCAGCAAACAAATACAGAAGAAATCGCTTTGGCTTTAGAAAATGAAGAACATTTTTTAAACCACGAAATTTCTGATATTTCAGAAGAATATCTTAATGAATTAAATCAAATCTTAAAAAAATAATCATAAAAATAAAAAATGAAAACATATTATTTACTCTTTTTTTGTTTGATAATTATAATTTCTACAAATGTTTTTGCACAAAATCCCGAAAAATTTAGAGAAAGATTAGAGCAAAAAAGACAAGAAATTGATAATTTAAAAAAAGAAATTGTAGAAAGCCAACTCAATTTAAAGCCCGAACAAATCGAGCCTTTTAGAAAATTATATGACGAATATAGTTGGGAAAAAATACAAATTCGTCGAAAAATTATCAAAGCCAAAAGAACAAACCTCAATCTTACTTCTACAGACGAAGATTTGAATAAAAATATTGACGAAATGTTAGGAATGAAACAAAAAGAGGTTGAAATCGAAAAAGCATACAAAATAAAATTTCTGAAAATTATTAATATTAGGCAATTGGCTGAAATTTATCGTTCAGAACAAGAATTTATAGGACGCTTGATGGACTTAGCAAAACCACGAAACAAAAGACTTCCCAAAAATATGCCGGAAGAAGATTAACTTTTGTAACTATTGATATTTTGGGGGCAAGTGTGGACGCTTGCACCCAAAATACCTCAATAGATACCATTTTTATACCAACGAAAATAATTTTTTTACCATTTTAATAAATTCAAATCTTTTCCTGTGATACCAAATTTATGAGCGATATGGTGATTAGTAATATGTCCTTTATACGCATAAATCCCTCTCAAAAACCATTGATTTTGAAAAATCATCTCATCAAAACCACCACAAATACCAATACCACGCAAAAAAGGCGTAAAAATATTGCTCAAAGCCGTACTTGAAGTTTGTGCAACTCGAGAAGCAATATTGGGTACGCAATAATGCACCACATCATATTTTCTAAAAATTGGGTCTTGCAAAGTTGTCAATTCTGATGTTTCGATACAACCTCCTTGGTCTATACTGACATCAATAATAATTGCACCTGCTTTCATCTGGCTGACCATTTCTTCGGTAATGATAATCGGACTTCTGCCTTTTTCTCCTCTGACCGCACCTATTACCACATCAGCCCTTTTAATCGCTTCGGGCAAAGAAAATTCATCAAAAGTAGAAGTATAAATTTCGTGACCGATAGCATATTTCAAACGTCTTAGTTTATAGATATGTTGGTCAAAAACTTTGACTTCTGCCCCCAAACCTGAGGCGGTTCTTGCGGCATATTCGCCCACAGTCCCAGCGCCAATAATCACTACTCTCGTGGGTGGCACACCTGTAACTCCTCCTAAAATAATACCTCTGCCTGCGTGTTGTGTACTCAAATATTCTGCGGCAATCAACATCACAGTACTTCCTGCGATTTCACTCATAGCGCGCATCACAGGGATTCCTCCTACTTTGTCTTCTATAAGTTCGTAAGCGGCGGCAGTAATTTTCTTTTTTTGTAATGCTTTGAGATATTCTGCGGAAAGAGTAGCGGTTTTGAGTGCAGAAATAAGGGCTTTATTAGGTTTCATATACTCAATTTCTTTCAAAGTAGGAGGCTCGACTTTGAGTACCAAATCAGAAGCAAAAACTTCTTCGGGAGAATAAGATATTTTTGCACCTGCTTCACTAAATTCTTTATCACTAAATTGTGATGCTTCGCCTGCTTGCGTTTCTATCAAAATTTGATGCCCTAATCTTGTCAATAATGCGACTGATTCAGGTCTGAGCGGGATTCTTTTTTCAAAAATACTATGTTCTTTGGGAATACCAATAGAAAGAGATTGAAATTGGTTCAAAACAGGTGCTTTTTCTTCCAAAGGATAGATATTAATTTGTTCTTTCAACAAAGGATCTATCGAAATTTGAGGTTCTTCGTTTGTTTGTTGTGCCATGTAATTATTATTAAAAATGAAGCATCATAAAAAAATATCGTTGAAAAATTTAATACCAAAAATTAACTAAGGAAGAATCATTAAATAAAGTGATAATTTATCAATAACGAATTTCGTTATTACATTGTGAACAAAGTTCTGTTACACTACTTTTGTTGGTATAAAA
>RDXZ01000060.1 GCA_004293265.1 Bacteroidota bacterium
TCGGAGAGTGGAAAAGGCGTTGGTTTGGGCGTATTTTTTGGTTTGTTAGGATTTTTTTGATAAATATTTTGTTGAATAAGAAAAAATATCTACTTTTGTCAAAAATAAAAAACATGCTGGGACGAAACATTGTCATTCTTCGAATGACTGAAGTCTGGAGACTTCTATTAATACAGAGGCACAAGTTTCCGCTTCGCTCAAACTTGCGCCAGTTTTACTTTTTTTGGAAGACTTAAACCAGTTGGGGGGACACAAGCGAGGGCGTGAAAAATTTTTTATCAATTTTATTTTTATTTTTTAAAAAAAATAATATATTTGCAAAAAAATAAAAGACATAAACAACGTACCAACGGGCTTTAGCCTGTTGTGTTCAACACGTACTTTTGCAAAAAAATTATATAGATTATGCTCACAAAACAACAAGCAGAGGAGATTAAAGAATTAGTTGATGGAAATTATTTTGGACAAGTTTTGATAAAATTTAGTGAATATAATATTCCTAAAAATAGATATTCAAAACTAAATCAAGAATTTCAAGATAATAAATATTCTCATTCTGAAATGAGAGAAAAACTTTATTTACTTTTACATGACTTCGTGCAAGATAATAAAAAATACGAAGACGAATTAGCCAAAGTACAAGCAAATAATCTAATTCTCGAAAGAAAAAATAAAACAAATGAAAATCTTATCGAACAGTTAGAAGCAGAAATTGCAACTTTGGAGGAAAAACTGAAAACTTATAAACAGAATGCAAAGCAAACAAATAATAATCAGGTAGAAATAGAACAATTTAAAACTTTAATCACCGAAAAAAACAACGAAATCCAAAAACTAACCCAACAAATCAATACGCAAGACCGATTATTGACTGAAAAAGAAAACATTATCAAAAATCTAAACCAAAAAATAAACAATTTAGAAACTGAAAAAAATAATATCAAAATAATCAATAAAAACTACACTGAAACCATCAATAATGTTTCCTTTGAAATGATATGGGTAGAAGGAACAGACGCAAATAATCCTTTTTTGTTTCAAGGAGAAAAGAAAATACAACTCGATAGTTTTTATATAGCCAAATTTCCTACTACACAAGCACTTTACCAAGCCATTATGGGCAATAACCCATCTTATTTCAAAGGAACAAACAAACCTGTAGAA
The DNA here is from genome assembly GCA_004293265.1 of Bacteroidota bacterium. Taxonomy (GTDB): domain Bacteria; phylum Bacteroidota; class Bacteroidia; order Cytophagales; family Microscillaceae; genus RDXZ01. Next base: position 1,165 of record RDXZ01000060.1, read on the forward strand.
CGTGTAAGTTGGTTTGATGCAGTAGCATTTACCGAAAAACTATCTATGCTCACAGGTAAAAAATACTCATTACCCAGCGAAGCACAATGGGAATATGCCGCCAAAGGAGGCAGGTTAAGCAAAGGTTATACTTATGCAGGCAGTAATAATATTGATGAAGTTGCTTGTTATTCTAAAAATAGTCTTGATAAAGGAGAAAAACACGCAGATTATGGGACGCACAATGTTGGTCGTTATAAACCGAATGAATTGGGAATTTATGATATGTCAGGAAATGTATTTGAATGGTGTTTAGATGAATACGAAGAAAAAGTAATATCTAAAATCCCAGATAACTTCTTAAATCCTATGTATGTGAATGGAAATATTTTAAATAGTATTACTTTTGATAACAAAAATCGTGCCAATAATCCTATCGTCCTGCGTGGCGGTTCGTGGTTCAACTATGATGACGGTGCTTCGTTTGCCATTCGCGGTGATTTCAATGCTCGTGACGTCAACGGATTCAATGGTTTTCGTTTGTTTTCGTTGTGCCCCCAGTATTTGTAGCCCTTTTCTTTTTTACACTCTTACACTTTTTTTTTGCAGTTGTCAATGTCGAAGACTTGACAATCTGCGAAAAACGAAAATCTTTCGCAGTTGTTTTCGCAGTCCGATTTTTCAGTTGTCAATCACTTGACAATCTGAAAAATGGCTGTTTTTTTCGCCGTTTTTTTTCGCAGATTGTCAAGTCTTCGACATTGACAACTGCGAAAAACGAAAATCTTTCGCAGTCCGATTTTTCAGTTGTCAATGTCGCAGACTTGACAATCTGAAAAATGGCTGTTTTTTTCGCAGTTGTTTTTCGCAGTCCGATTTTTCAGTTGTCAATCACTTGACAATCTGAAAAATGGCTGTTTTTTTCGCCGTTTTTTTTTTCGCAGATTGTCAAGTCTTCGACATTGACAACTGCGAAAAAAAACCTTCATTCCTTATAAAACTTTGACAAAGTTTAAAACTTTGTCAAAGTTAATAACAAAACGATTTTTCAGTTGTCAATCACTTGACAAACTGAAAAATGGCTGTTGTCGTTGTTTTTATCCCCAAACCTTTGTTCCCTCAGTGCAGTTTTTACACATTTCGATATTAGACCTTGATTCTAATACCAATTGTCTAAATTGTTGATAGTCATTGCTTTGCCAAACTTCTGTAAATGTTTTTTGAGAAATATCGCCTAATCTATGGTGTGCGTCTTTATCAAAACAACAAGGCACTACTAATCCGTCCCAAGTGATTACACAAGCGTTCCACATTTTCCAACAATGGTTTTCTAAGGTGTTTTTGATTTCATATAGTCCATTTTTTCCTAATTTATATCGGGCATATTTTTCGATAGTAGGAATTAAATCAGAGCCGTTTTCATAGTCATAAATTTGGGCGGTTTTCAAACCTACTTCGTCGACTCCGAGTTGTTTGGCTAATTTTTTTACATCTTCGATTTGATGTTGGTTAGGTTTTACGACCAGAAATTGAAAAATTACGTGAGGGGTTTTTGATTTTAGTTCTTTTTTCCAATGAATAATATTTTTTGTTCCTTCGATTACTTTTTCTAATTTTCCGCCAATTCTGTATGCTTGATAAGTTTCTTGAGTAGTGCCGTCAATCGAAATAATCAATCTATCCAAACCTGATTCCACCGTTTTTTTGGCTAAATCGCTGTGTAAAAAATGGGCGTTGGTAGAAGTAGCTGTATAAATTTTTTTTTCAGAGGCATATTTGACTAATTCTAAAAATTTGGGGTGCAAAAAAGGTTCTCCTTGAAAATAAAATATCAAATAAATTAGACTTTGGTACAATTCATCTATTGTTTTTTTGAATAAATCTTCGGGCATCATACCTGTTGGGCGTGTAAAGCTTCGCAATCCACTTGGACATTCGGGGCATCTCAAATTACAGGAAGTAGTGGGTTCAAAAGCCAAACTAATTGGCAGACCTTTGTGGAGTGCGATGCCTGTTTTTTTAGATTGATGATAGCTTTTCCAAATTTGATACGCGTTTTTTATTTTTTTGGGTGTCAATTTTGAAAGAAAATTAATGCCATCTGTGAAATTTTTATTCATTTTTTAGTTGAAATATTTTTTGAATTTTCTTTTAAAAAAAGGTCAATCTAAGTTTTTTAGTATCTATTTAGGTTATTTTTTGATAAATAAAAGAGTGAGCGTTATTTTGTCATTTTGAGCGTTATTTTGTCATTTTGAGCGAAGCGAAAAATCTACCTTTTCGTTTACAAAACGACCTTTAACAAGCAGTTGCTTCACTTCGTTCAGCAGGACAAAGTAGGACATCTGGAACATCACGAAAAAATAACCTAAATAGATAAGTTTGTTATATCTAAATTTTTGATAATTTTTTTGATATATTCGTTTTCGTAGCCTTTATTTTGTGCATACGTCCAAATTTTTTGATTGAATATATTTTTTTCTGTATTATTTTCCAATGTATTCTCTTCCAAAAGTTGTTTTGCTTTTTTTTTGATGAGTGCTGTCAAAGTTTTTTCATATTCTTCCTCAGTGATTTCTTCTAAGGCAATGTCAATATTTTTGATAGAAATATTTTTTTGTTTGAGTGCATAAACAATTTTTATTCTGCCCCAATTTTTAAGTCCGAATTTACCTCTGACTACAGATTGTGCGTATCTCAAATCATTAAAATAATTATCTTGTTCCAAAAACTGAATTAAATCTTTTTCTTCTTGTTTTGAAATATCAAAAGTATTTAATTTTTCTTTCACTTCCATCAAACATCTTTCTTGATAAGCACAAAACTTAGTTATTTTTGATAATACACTATTTTTATCCATTTTTTATTTTTGAGTAACAAAAGTTTCTACTTCTTTCAAAATATGTTGGTTTAATTCGTGTTTTCCTTCAAAACTAATTACTTTAGACAACAAAAATTGCATATCTTTTATTTTTTGTTCTAATACTTCGTAAGTTTGCCAATCAGACAAAACCTCGTCTTGCAAACCATATACATATAAAATTTTCATCAAAGGAAATCTTATCGGAATTTTTGTATAATCAATTTCGTGAGCAAAATCTCCCGCCCACAAAATCAAACTATCTGCCTTCGTATTGCCTGCATTTACCCAACGCCAAGCCGTAGAACAGCCTTGCGAAAAAGCCAAAATATGTATGCGATATGTATGTGTGCCTGTGCCTAAGAGCGTATTTTGTAAAGTTTGCAAATAATTTACATAATCTTTTACTTCGTTTTCTCTATCTTCTTTTGTCATCCAAACTGCCCCAACTTTGTTATCTTTTCCGTTGAGATAGTGCCTTGATAGTGCTTCGGGTGCGACCACAAAATTGTTTTCGGGGTTAAGAAATGTAAATTTTTTTATAAAAAACTCTACCAATTGCCCATATCCATGAATCACAAACCAAACATCAGTCGTTTTTTCATCTAAATTACCATACGTTGCATATCTTGCAGTGCGTTTGGTTTCTATATTTTCAATTTTTATCATTTTGTTTATTTTTTTGGTATCTGTATAATGCAGATTGATAGATTTTGAGCAAATGTAACACATACTTTTAGTGTGTGTCCACACTAAAAGTGTGTGCTACATTTTTTATTTTCTGTCCACACACTAAAAGTGTGTGCTACATTTTTTATTTTAACCGTATATTTTTAAATTACAAAGTAAGTTTTACGCCCATTGCTAACAAAATCAATAAGGTCAAACCTAAGGCAATTCGGTAATATCCAAACCATCTAAAACCATATTTTGCTAAAAAGCCAATAAAAAATTTAATAGCCAACATCGCCACAACAAACGCTACTAAATTGCCCAAAGCCAATATTTGCCATTGCTCGATAGAAATTGTTTGATAAGATTTTAATAATTTGTGGGCTGAAGCCAAAAACATAGTCGGCACTGCCAAAAAAAATGAAAATTCGGCGGCGTGCAAACGAGTAAGTTTTTGGGTTAATCCACCTACAATCGTGGAAGCAGAGCGAGAAAGTCCGGGAAAAATCATCGCCAAACACTGAAAACAACCTATAATCAAAGAAGTTTTGTAGGAAATATCTTTATTTTTTTCAGATTTATTTTCATTGTTTGGTTGATTATTTTCTTCATTTTTTTGAAACCATTTGTCTATAAAAAGCAAAATAATACCACCTAAAAGCAAATTAAGTGCAATTACCCAAACTCTTTCCAAAGCTGCATCTATCAAATCACCCAACAAATAACCTAAAATAACGGCAGGAATAACTGCCACAATGAGTTTGAAATAAAAATCAATGCTTTGAAAAAAACGTTTCCAATACAAAACAACTACTGACAAAATTGCCCCAAATTGAATATTTACTTCGAATATTTTTGTAAAATTCTGTTCGTTAATCCCCATAAAAGCAGAGGCAATCACCATGTGACCTGTGGAAGAAATAGGTAAAAACTCTGTTAAACCTTCTATAATGGCTAAAATAATAGCGGCAATCCAAGACATATTTTTTTATTTTTTTTGCAAAAATAAAGAAAAAAAAAAAGAAATACAAATAATTATTTTATTCGCTCAAAAAAATCAAATGAGTTTTGTGAAATAGTTAAACTTTGTTTATTAAATATATTCCAATATTATTTTATTGTGAAGTTTTAACATTTTCTTTTTTTTGTGATTCTAATGATAGAACTTTGCAGAAAATTTTATTTAAAACAATAAAAAAAATAATACTTTATAATATGAAAAAGATTTTACTTTTTATAATCCTCATACTTTTTGGGAATGCTATTTTTGGGCAAACTACAATTGCTATACAAGATTTTGAAGCAACTCCTGCTACGCCTACTTGGGCATTTACAAATGTGGGAGGGGGTATTTCAACAGCAACAGGAAGCACTGATACGCCTACTAATCAAAGAATTAGAAATGGTAGTCGTTCATTTCAGATAAGTAATACAACTTCCACACTTGATTTTGATAATATAGATATATCTGCATATTCTTCTGTATCTATTACCATAAGAGTTTCAAGTACATCAGCAAGTGCAGCAAATGGTGCTGATGCTACTGATTATGTAAGGATATTTACTGCATTGAACAATAGCAGTTTTCTTACAGATACAGAAATAAACGCAGATATTACATTAAAGGGCACTACAAACGCTCGTTGGAGATATAGTTCAACAGGAGTAGCCACTACCTCTGGTACAAATGTAGTAGTAGCAGGTACAGGAGGTACAAATACAGGTACAATATACTCCACACTTACAGTCAACATACCTAATGGAACTAATTTTGTTGATTTAAGAATAACAGCATTGAATAATGATGCAAACGAGAGATGGAATATTGATGATGTGCAATTAGAAGGTACATTAGCAGTAAGCAACACCATCTCCGCACCTTCTACTATCTCCAATGTAACCTTAGCCAATTGCACCGCTACCCAAAACATCAATGTCAATGTAACTTCCACAGGTACATTTATCGCAGGCAACCAATATACCGCCCAACTTTCTGACGCATCAGGAAGTTTTGCAAGTCCATTAGCAACTGCAAGCATCACAAGCACAAGCAATAGCCCAAGTGCTATCGTTTTGACCGTTCCCGCAGGCACGCCCACAGGTACGGGATATTTGATAAGAGTGATTTCCAACAATCCAAGTGTAACAGGTTCAAATAGCAATACCTTTACCATTACCCAAAGCGGAAGTTGTGTAACTACTGCCACCGATTATTTCAGAAGCAAACAAACAGGTAACTGGAATGTAGCAGGAAATTGGGAAAGTTCTGCGGATAATACCAACTGGATAACCGCTACACTTGTGCCTAATGACAATGCGAATATTATCACAATCCAAACAGGGCATAATATCAGTATGACAGATGCACGCACTTTTGACCAAACTGTTGTGAATGGCACTTTGACTTTTGGCACAAATGCCTCTCCAACCATTGCAGACCGACCAAGTGAAAACGACTTAATCGTCAATGGTGGTGGAATATTAGAACTCAATGGCACAGCCAACAGCATCAATATTACTTTTACAGGTACTTTGTTTGTCAATAGTAATGGCACTTTGCGTTATACAGTAGGATTAAATGGTGGAAGTGTTGCCCAAAATTTAGGTGGAACAAGTACGAATACAAAAGTTATTTATGCCAATGGTGCTATTTTTGAGTGGAACAACACAGGAGGTTTTGGTTCAAGTAATGTTACATATTTTTCAACGTCTGTTACTGCGGATATTCCTGTTTTTAGAATAACCCAAGTCGTAGCCAGTGTAGGGGCGGGTAGTCCTAATGATTTAAACATTAATGGCGTTTTTGAGGCAAATAGTAATATCACTTTTGTCAGTAGTGGAACTAAGTTTTTTAGAAATGGTATTAGAGGCACAGGCACAATTAACCAACAAGCAAGTTCAGGCAAACTCGTCATCAATGGTGCAGGCACGAATACAGAACTAAGTGGTGTTACATTGGCTTTAGATGGTACAAATGGTATGACCTTAGAGAACAATGGCATTGTAAAAGTAAATAGCAATATTACTTTGACATCAGGGCTTTTTAGATTGGTTAATGCAGATTTGGACTTAAATGGTAGAGATTTTAATGTTAATGGTGGTACTATCCAAGAAGATTTACCTAATAACTTTACTATTTTGGATAATACCGCTACAACGGAGGCAAACAAAGGCGGCGCAATCAATTATAGTGCTACTGTAACCAATACCGCAACTAATTTTTTTGGTTTAGGTTTGTTATTGAATCATAACGGAACAGGTGATTATGTGGTGAGTGTAAAACGTCTTCATTATTCGTCAGGTTTTGGTAGTGGAGTAAAACGTTTGTATAGCATTACAGGCACTGCCTCAGGTCAATCCACGATTACTATCAATTATGCTTCAAGTGAATTAGGAACAGTAGCAGAACCTTTGAATATTTCACGCTGGCAATCAGGCTTAGGTTGGGCAAATTATACTCCCAACACGCAAGTCAATGTAGGCAATCGTTCTGTTACTTATAACAATGTTACAGGTTTTTCTACTTGGACTTTGAGTGGTGCAAATACGTCTTTGCCTGTTAGTTTGTTGTCTTTTGAAGCAAGACAACAAAGTGAAAATGAAACAATTTTGACTTGGGCAACTGCTATCGAAATCAATCATAAAAGGTTTGAAATTTGGAAGTCTATCAATGGTTTTGATTATTCTTTGCTTTTTACCAAAGATGGACAAAGTAATTCGAATCAAATCAAAAATTATAATTTTATTGATAATCAATTCAATCAAAGTGCTTATTATCAACTCAAACAAACGGATAATGACGGAAAAATCAATGATTTAGGAATTAAATTTGTGAACAAAAAACAAGCAATCAATATCGAAATTTATCCCAATCCTATCACAGAAAAAGTTTATGTTCGCAATCAAACTGAAGATGTGTCCATGATTATTTTTGATAATATCGGAAAAAAAATAACAGACATTAATAATATAAATAATCTACAAAACGAATTTGATAAACTTTCAAAAGGCGTTTATTTGGTTGTATTTAAAACTAAAAATGGCTCAAAAACTCAAACTATAATTAAAAATTAAGTTTTTTTAGAACTTTCCAAAAGTTTTTAACTTTTGGAAAGTTACATTTTTAGTAATTATTTTGGATTTATTATGGAAATTTAGGAAATTTACTAAAATCAGGTTTTCTTTTTTCTAAAAATGCTTTTTTACCTTCTTGTGCTTCTTCGGATAAATAAAACAATAGAGTTGCGTTTCCTGCCAATTCTTGAATACCTGCCTGCCCATCAAGGTCTGCATTGAAAGACGATTTTAACATACGCAAAGCGATAGGTGATTTATCCAAAATTTTTGAACACCATTCCACAGTCGTAAGTTCTAAGTCTTCTAATGGCACAACTTTATTGACCAGCCCCATATCTAATGCTTCTTTGGCATTATAAAAATCACATAAATACCAAATTTCTCTTGCTTTTTTCTGCCCAACCACTCTTGCCAAATAAGATGCACCAAAACCACCATCAAAACTACCTACATTAGGTCCAGTTTGTCCAAATTGTGCATTTTCAGCCGCAATCGACAAATCACAAATCACGTGTAACACATGCCCGCCTCCTACTGCCCAACCTGCAATCATCGCGATGACAGGTTTTGGAATAGAACGAATTTGTTTTTGCAAATCTAACACGTTCAATCTTGGAATACCATCACCGCCCACATATCCGCCTACGCCTCTGACGCTTTGGTCGCCTCCGCTACAAAATGCTTCATCTCCTTCTCCTGTCAAAACAATTGCGCCAATTCTTTCGTCATAACGACAAATATCCATCGCTTCTCGCATTTCTGTAACGGTGAGTGGTGTAAAAGCATTTCTTTTTTCAGGTCGGTTGATACTAATTTTTCCAATGCCGATGTGTTTTCCTTCTGGCTGAAAATAACTAAATTTTATTTCTTGGTACTCCTTAATTGTTTCCCATTGTACTTTTTTTTGGACTGACATTTTATATTTCTGTTAAATTTTAGTACAAAATTAAATGAAAAAAAATGAAAAAACAAATTTTTTAGTATAGAAAGAAAAAAGACAAAAATAATTGCTTATTTTTGTCCTTTTTGTAGTATAATCTTCATTTTTTTTTGGATTATTAAAAAGTAATAGTTTAGATGCCTTTATTTGGTGCTATACCATTTTTTGTTTTGATGTCTGTCAATATTTGTTGACGTATATCTTGAATTTTTTTCAAATCTTTGATTTTATTTTGTAAATCAGAGATAAGTTCTTTGTTAGAATTAATCATAGTTTTAAATTTTTTGTTGTATGTAACTTATTTTGTTGAGGCAAATATAATAATAAAATATATAAAAATCCAAACTTTATCGACAAACTGCTTCTTTTTTTCGATAAAAGTATAAACAAGTTGTATTAAATGTGTTACTTAGCGTTTTTTTTATTTTTTTATTGTTTCAAAACAAGGATAAAAAAAAATATTTTTTTTTAAATTGTCAAAAAAAAATATACGCTTTTTTGGTTTTTATAGTTTTTTCTGTAATTTTGTGCATAATTTTTGACTAAATTAAAGGTTATAAATAAGAATATCCATAAAAAACGTGAATAAAAAATTACTTTTCTTGCTTTGGCTGTTGTTTTTTTCTGGGCAAATAGGCTTATTTGCACAGAAATCTTCTGCTTATGTTGATAGTTTGACACAAATATTGGATAAAAGCCACGATACCATAAAAGTTGCTATTCATCAAGACCTATGTTTTTTTTATTTATCTACAAGTTTTGAAAAAGCATTTATAGAAATAAAAAAATCTTTAACCTTATCAAAAAAAATAAAATATTGGCAAGGAGAAACGAGAGCCAATGATGTCATCGGAAGTATATACGTACAAAGTGGTGATTATGCCACAGGATTGCAATACAAACTTGAAGCATTAAAAATATACGAAAAGAAAAAAGATGTAAAAGGTATTGCCACTATTTGTAATAATATTGGGGTTTTATATTTTCGAAAAGGAGATTATGATTTGGCTCTCAAATATTACGAACAAGCATACCAAATTTCAAAAGATTTGAATGATGAAAATGCGCAAGCCATTTATACTTTGAATATTGGTGAGGTGTATCAAATGCAAGGCAAGTTTGAAAAAGCCATCGAATTTGAAAAAAAAACATTGCAATTAAGCCAAAAAAAGCCTTTAAATGACAATACTGCTTATGCCTACGGCATCATAGGAAAAGTATATGAAGACAAAAAAGAGTGGAAAGATGCTGAAAATTACTACCAAAAAGCGTTAGATATTTTTATAAAATTAAGTATTGATGAGGCAATTATTGAGTATTTATTTTATCTCTCACGCACATATCTCAAACAAAATAATTCAAAAAAAGCATTAGAATTAGCCAAAAGAAGTTTACAATTGGCTAAAAAAAATAATGAAAAAACTTGGGAAAAACAAAATTATGAACTTTTAGGCGATATTTATGCCAAAGATAATAATTTTAATGAAGCATTCAAATACCAAAAAATTTATCTAAAATTAAGAGATTCTTTAGTAACAACCGAAACACAAATCAAAACTGCTCACTTACAAACAATTTATGATAGTGATAAAAAACAAGCACAAATTGATATTCTTACGCGTGATAAAGAAATTCAAAATGATAAGATTGTGTTTAGAAACTTAGTGTTGTTGATTGTGGTTTTTGTTTTGATTTCTGTGGCGATTTTGTCTGGATTATTGTTTAGAAACAATAGACAAAAACAAAAAACAAACAAAGAATTGATGTTAAAAAATCAAGAAATTAATCAACAAAAAGAAGAAATATTAACACAAAGAGATAATTTACAAGATTTGAATGAAGAAATATCAGCACAAAAAGATGAAATTGAAAAAATAAATCACGATATTATTGATAGTATTAATTATGCTCAAAATATCCAAAAAGCAATTTTGCCTGTGAGAGAGGAAATATATCAAATATTCCCCGAACATTTTATTTTATTCAAACCGCGTGATATTGTTTCTGGTGATTTTTATTGGTTTCAATATCTCGAAGAAGAAAATAAAACTTTTTTGGCGGCAGTCGATTGCACAGGTCATGGAGTGCCGGGTGCATTTATGAGTATGCTCTCAAACCAACTTTTATATGAGGTAATTATATCAAATAAAATATATACGCCGAACTTAATTTTAGAACAATTGAGAATAGAAATTAGACGTGCTTTGCACCAAAGTTCTTCAAAAGCCAAAGACGGAATGGATATTTCGTTGGTTTGTATTGACCATAATGCCAAAAAAATGCACTTTTCTGGGGCTGGAAATCCATTAATTTACTTCCAAAACAACGAATTAAACGAAGTAAAAGGAGATATTAGTTCGATTGGTGGCACACAAAGAGATAAAGAAAGAGCCTTTACAACACATACGATTGATATTAGTTTGCCTACAATCATTTATTTATTTTCAGACGGATTTCAGGATCAATTTGGAGGTGAAAGAGGACGAAAATTTATGTATAAATATTTAAAACAAATTTTGACCGAACTACAAACACTTAGATTGGACGCACAAGAAAAAGAATTGGAAGATATTTTGAATAAATGGCGTTTTGGACACAATAATCCACAAAAACAAATCGATGATATTTTGATGTTGGGAGTAAAAATTAGCTAAGAAATAAAAAGTCAGAAATAAAAGCCAGAAATAAAAAGTCAGAAATAGAAAATATAATGCAAAAAATAGATATGAAATTGTTTGTATTGTTTCTATTTTTTTGCTACCTTTGGACTTTCAAAATCAAATTCTAAAAGACCATCAAAAATGAAAATATTACTTTTGGGAAGTGGAGGACGTGAACATACATTGGCTTGGAAATTGTCCCAAAGCAAAAAACTAACCAAACTATATGTCGCACAAGGCAACGCAGGCACAGCACAAATCGCTGAAAACATAGATATTTCTCCCAATGATTTCGAAAAAATTGAAACATTTATCATCGAAAATCAAATCGAAATGCTTATCGTTGGACCCGAAGAACCTTTGGTAAAAGGCATTAGAAATTATTTACAAAAAAATAAAGAACTTCATCACTTGATTATGATTGCACCTGATAAAAACGGAGCAGAATTGGAAGGAAGTAAAGATTTTGCAAAAGAATTTATGAAAAAAAATAGTATTCCTACTGCAAAATATAAAACATTTACCAAAGACAATTATCAAGAAGCAGTTACTTATATCAAAAATCATTCTTTACCAATTGTATTAAAAGCAGATGGTTTGGCGGCAGGAAAAGGAGTTATAATTCCTACGGATTATATCACTGCTGAAAGCACTTTGCGAACTATGTTGTTAGAAAATCAATTTGGAGAAGCTTCTAAAAAAGTAGTTATTGAGGAATTTTTGGCTGGAATTGAGTTATCAGTTTTTATATTGACTGACGGAAAAAATTATATTTTATTGCCCGAAGCCAAAGATTATAAACGCATTGGAGAAGGTGATACAGGTTTGAATACAGGTGGAATGGGTGCTATTTCTCCTGTTCCTTTTGCTAATCATACTTTTTTAGAAAAAGTAGAAAAACAAATTATTTTACCAACTTTGGAAGGTTTGAGAAATGAAAATATTGATTATCAAGGTTTTATATTTTTTGGTTTAATCGATGTCAAAGGCGAACCTTACGTGATTGAGTATAATGTGCGTATGGGCGACCCCGAAACAGAGGTAGTTATTCCACGCATTGAGAATGATTTGGTAGAAATTTTTGAAGCAGTCGGCAACCGAACTTTGGATAAAATTGAACTAAAAATAAATCCTAAAACAGCCACTACCATTATGCTCGTTGCAGGTGGTTATCCTGAACAATACGAAAAAGGAAAAGAAATGACAGGTTGGGAAAATTTGAAAAATGTCATTCCTTTTCACGCAGGTACAACGCAAAAAGAAGGAAAAATTATCACAAACGGAGGGCGTGTTTTGGCAATCACAGCATTAGGAAACGACTTGGAAGATGCGTTGGAGAAAAGTAAAAATGGAGCAGATAAAATCAAATTTGATAGTAAATATTTCAGAAAAGATATTGGTTACGAATTTTTATGAACATACAAATAATTTTAATTTTTGTTTGTCTTTTTTGGGCAGTATATGTTTTGTTTTCAAAATTCAAAAGAGATTTTACAATCAAAAAAGGTTGTGCAAAAGGTTGCGGAATGTGCAAAATTGTCGATAAAAAAGTAACTATTTTTTTATTGGCTTGTGTTTGTATGCAGGCTTGTAGTTCAAATGCAAAAAAACAAGAAATGGCAGATAGCACAAGTTTTTCTGTCGGAAAAAGTAACAAACCTTTGCCTAAAAAACTTGAAAAAGTACAAATGGCAGATACCACAAAATTTGAAGAAGTACCTCGTCAATTTACTTTCAAAAGAGGAAGATTTAAAGAAAATGGAAAATATGGTTTTTTAGATTCTTTATTTCAAATCGTTATTCCTGCACAATTTACAGAAGCAGAAAATTTTCAAGATACAATTACAAAAGTAAAAACAGAAAAATTTTGGGGCGTGATTGATGACAAAGGAAAATGGTTAGTCCCTGCAAAATATGATAAATTAGGACTTTTCAAAGATAGCGTTATTTATTTTATACAAAAAGAAAAATATGGTTTTGTATCACTCAAAGGAAAAGAAATTACAAAAAATGAATACGATTGGGGCGATAATTTTTACGAAAAAAGAGCAAAAGTAAGTAAAAATAAAAAATGGGGATTTATCAATACCAAAGGAAAAGAAATTATTGGGTTAAATTATGATGGTTGTCGTAATTTTTCTGATAATATGGCGGCTGTTTGGATAAATTCACAATGGGGATATATCGATACCACAGGAAAAATACGCATTCAGCCACAATTTGACTTGGCTTTGGATTTTGAAAAAGGAAAAGCAAAAGTAAAAATTGATGGACGTTTTGTAGAAATTGATAAAAAAGGAAAAGTAATTCAATAGACTTTATTCAAAGATAATGATAAAACTTTTATAACTATGGAGATAGTTTTGGTATAAGTTTGGACACTGATACTAAAACTATCTCCATATTTATTTTATTTTTTACTAAATTTGAAACATTGTCGAAGTTTCGATAGTAGTATCACTGACCGAAGTGGCTTCACATTTGCTTATCAAAGTAAAAGGAACATAATCAATAAATTCTTGCATATTTGTAAAATATTCTGTGCCGTATTTTTGACTACCTTTGTAAAATACTTGATTGACAATCAAATATTTACCTTTAAAATGCGTTTTCATCACTTCAAAAATATCTTTCAAATTAGGCAAAATATACCAAATTATTTCTGCAAACACAATACAATCAACTTCTTTGTATTTTTCTAAATCTACACAAATATCTGCCACTTCAAAATCTAATTTTGGAAAGATTTTTTTTGCTTTTTCTATGGCTATCGCTGAAATATCAACACTTTTAGGAACAACATTGGTTTCTTTATAAATCCAATCTGCATAATAACCCAAACCACAACCACATTCTAAAATGCTTTTTACTTGGATATTTTTGAGATGAACAATGCCTGCCATTCTCGAATATTTATTAGGTTGTACGGATTGCGTCCAAGGATCTTCAAATTTTTCGTACATTTCCTCAAATTTGCCTACAAATTTGCCGTCTTTGATGACATAATCGTGATAAGTTTCCATTTTTTTATTTATTTTTATAAATTATCAACCCTTGTTTCGATAATATCTTGAATTGCCTGTGGAACTTTACTCATAAAATTAAGTCCCGTAGCGTTTTCAATATCTCTCACACTTTTTCGATAACTTGGCGTTCTCCAATTTGTATTAATATCATATCTATTTGGCATATCTACCGCAATTACGCGTGTGTTTGCATCGATACGATTTTCGTCATTGACACCAATTGGAAGCAATACAATAATTTTCCAAGTGCGAGCAGGTACATTGATTTGCCCATTTCGAAGTGAATTAGTAATGCTTGCATTTGGGATTTGCTGCCCTTGCATACCTTGTGGAGGTGGTGTACTCCCCCAACCGCCTGTACCATACGCACCTGCGAAAATATGACACTCCATTGTGCCTCCACTCAAAAGGCTTCTGGTATAACTTTCCAAAGTATTCCAAGGACCTTGATTGTTCGCAGGGGCTTGCGGTATCATATTAGTCATCAAAAAAGTCATCGAGTTTGCTTGGTCTGTGTTTGTCCTATCACTTGATGGACAAAGATGCCCTCTATCAAATCCTGAACCTGAATAATCACCGCTTCCCACTCTCACAAATTGGTCGGGCAAATCTGGGTCTGCTCTAAAATCATCTCCTCTTGACACACTTCCTAACCAACTGCTGGTCAAATTCCACGCTGTCCAATTGGCGTGTCCTTTTGAATTGTTATAGGAAGTGGCGTACTCGTTCCTAATAATCAAATAATTATCAGGCATAAGTGGATTGATGGTCGCATTACTTGGATTTCCTAACTGCAAATGTTCAGAGTTAAGATTTTGTGGAATGACTGCGGCATCTTTTTTGATACTTGGGTCGCAAGCCATAAGTATAAAAACAAGGCTTGCATAAACTAAATTTTTCATTGTAATATTTATAAATTTTATAGGTTTCAATTGTATAATTTATTTTAGTTTGTCTGCTTGCTTTTGTCCTTCACTCATCACTTGATTGGCTTTGGTTTCTGCTTCGGATTCTACTTGTGCGGCACGCTTATACGCTTCGTTGCGTGCAGGCGAAGCAATTTTATCTGCGGCTTTTTTAGCTAAATCTCCTGCTTTTCCTTTGGCAAATGGGGCATTATCATAGGCGTTTTTATAGGCTTCGTCTAAGGCTTTTTGATAGTTGATATCTGCTTCGCTTTTGATTTTATCTGCAATATCTTTTGCTTTTGCTTTGATTTGGTCAGCTTGTTCTTTTGCTTTTGCTAAAATTTCCTCTGCTTTTTCAGATGCTTGTTTTTTTACATCTTCGACGACTTCTTTTTTCTTATCTTCTATCACTTCTTTTACTTTTTCTTTGACCGCTTCTTTTGGTTTCACAATTTTTCCATCGCTACCTACCAAATTTACTTTTGGATTATTGTAATTGCCTGTGATAGCAAAAGTTGCTTTTATATCCTTTGTATCAATTTTTTTACCTAAAATATTAGACAAAGCCGCCGTTCCTATCATACTCAGTTGGCTGGTTGGAAGTTGCGTACCCAAACGAAAATCTAAACTTCCGTCCACGCCATTGTTACCACTGACGCTCATTTTATATTTTCCCATTTCAATATCAAAAGGATTATAATTGACTTTTCCGTCTTTGATTTGCGCTTTGATATTAAAATCTTTGAAAGCCATTTCGGGTATTTTGATAAAGTTTTTTACTTGGTCTAATATTTGGGGGTCTTTAATCAAGGCTTGTGCTACTGCCATCGAAAAATTGCCATTCATAGATTTATCAAATTTTGGCATCATTTGTTGGTCTAAATTGCCCGCAATTTTAAACAATGTATTGATTTTTCCTCCATAATTATTAGCCAATTTAGAATCTGTACTATATGCTTTGTATAAATTTGTTAAAAACAAATCAGAAATTCCCAAATCAAAACTATAACTTGGATTATATTTATCCACACTACTATAACTTCCATTGGTTACAAAACCTGCTCCTAAGAAGTCAAAAGTAACATTTTGCATCGAAACTATACCATCTTTTACTAAAATTTTTCCTATTAGATTTTTAACAGGTGTATTTTTATACTCGATTTTTCCTATTTTTGAATTTAAAATAAAATCAATATTTTTAGGAATTTCTACCACCGCAGATGCAACAGGTGGAGGCGGAGTATTTTTATTATCTTTTGTGTTAGTGGGTTGAGGTGTTGGCGTATTGGTGTTGGTAGTCGGTACAGGTGTAGCACCCGCAGGTATCCATTCATTGACATCAAAAACATCAGATTGAAAATTAAGCACGCCTTTTAAGGTTTCATTTTTAAAAGTATAAGCCAAATAATTAGTTAAATCTCCTTGTGCGTGAATATCACTTTTACCCAAAAAACCATCAAATTTTTCTAATTTCAGACTTTGTGGTGTAAATTTCGCTTCTGATTGTGTGATTTTAAAACCTAAAGGCAAATATTCTTTGTGAACATAGCTTAGTTTATCTACTTTTACAAATCCTGAAGTTTTTACTTTGATATATTGTCCTGCTAAAATATCAGCGACTTTGGCAGAATTTTCAATATCAGCCATAATTCTTCCTGATAATTGTGTTTTATCCAAAGGAAATATTTTAGTAATTTTTCCTAAATCTATTGTTCCTTTTGCTTTCAAATCATAGACAACATCTTTTAAATTTTGTACTAACGCACTCAATTCAAAATTTTCTTTGTCTAACGAAAAATTAGCATCATCAACTTTCAATTCAAAATCTTCAAACTTTCCTGTGGGGCATTTGATATGTGAAACGAAATTAAAATTATCTAACGCTTCGGGAAATTGTGAACTTTTGGCATATCCATTCAATAAATTCATTCCCGCAGAAAACGAAGGCAACGAACCTGTCAATGTGTTATAAATACCTTTTGCGTAGGCATCAAGGCTAAAATTTCCTTTCAAAGCCAATCCTTGCATTGGAAACATTTTATTTAAGTCTGCCAAATTAATCTTGGCAGTTGCTTTGGCATCTGTATTTATTTTTGTAAGTCCTTCAATTTTTGCTTTAGCATCAATTGGATTTTTTCCTAAATCGATATGAAATTTCTCTAAATTAATAAAAGTGTTGTCAATTACGCCATCTTTATTATTAACCATCAAATTTATTTGAATATTATTGACCGGCGTTGGCAGACTTGGGTATTGGAACATTCCGTCTGTAACTTTTAGATTAAGATTGAACGCAGGTAATTTTTCTTTGCCTATAATTCCTTTGACCATTCCGTCAAAAGCTAAACTTCCATCTGTTTTCAAATCTTTAAAATCTTTGGTAAAAATGGCAGGCACTAACGAAAGTATGTTTTTAAACTTATTTTCTTGGGCTTTGTAAGTCAAGTCTAATTTGGTAGTGCTATCTTTGAGGGTTTGCACATAGCCATCAAATCCAAATACAAAATCATTTATTTTGATGCTATTTTTTTTGAAAGTATATTTTTTTTCTTCGTTATTTATATTCAACGTCAAATCCAATTCAAGCAATCTATCATCAACCATTGCATTGCCGTCAGTAACCACTTTTAATCTATCCAAAGACGTAAAAGTAGTCAAATCAAATATTTTTTGGTTAAAATTTCCGCTTCCTCTATGATTTAATTTATTTATTTTAGTATAAATTTTTTGAACTTTGTCATCATACACAAAATGTCCGTCTTGAATTTCCCACCAACGAATACCGATATTAAATTCAGAAGGTTTTTCTTCTTTTTTAATAGTATCAATTTGTGGAATCATAATATCATAATTGGCTTTTCCATTGGCTTTTACTTTCACAAAAATTCGAGGTTTTTTGAGATAAATGCCCGTAACTTGTGGTTCACTTCCCCACAAAAAACTCCATACATTGACGCTTGCCCTAAAACTTTGGAAAGAAATTAAAGTATCACCTTGAAACTCACCTTTTCCTGTAACGCTTAAATTTTCTTGCCCAACACTCAAATTTGGAAAACTTCTTAAAAAAGACAAACTAAAATCATTGGCTTTGAAATGTACATCAGCATTGACTTGTTTTTGTAATTCTTTGTCAATCATTGATTTAATCGTATCAGAAAAGAAAAAAGGAATTATCCAAGTCAAAGCAACCAGAAATAAAAAGAAACCTAAGAATGAATAACCAATTATTTTTAATATTTTTTTAATTCGATTTTTTTTTATTGTTTTTTTAGGGCTAATTTCCATATTTTTTTTACAATTTTAAATGATAATTATGTGTTTTTGTTTTTGATAAAGTTTTAATAAAATGATGACGCAAAGATAAATGATTTTTTTTTAAAATCACAAATAAACAAAAATATTTGTTGTAAATATATCTAATAATACATCTAAGGAAAATAAATTAATTAAAATGATATTTTTTATTACCCCAAGTGGTTTAAGCCTGTAAAAAATAAAAAAAAGTACACTATTTCAAGGAAATATCGTTGGTTTGGTAGATATTTTTTTATTTGATAAGGTTTTTTTGATAAATATTTTGTTTGAATAAGAAAAAATATCTACTTTTGTTCAAAATAAAAAACATACTGGGACGAAACATTGTCATTCTCCGAATGACCGAAGTCTGGAAACTTCTATTAACAAAGGCACAAGTTACCGCTGCGCTCAAACTTGCGCCAGTTTTACTTTTTTTTTGGGGGAATATATTTAAACCAGTTGGGACAAGGCTTGCAGCAGTTGGGTATATATTTTTTAAATCAACGTGTTTTTGTATTTATTTAGTCCCAATTTTTTTCAAAGTTGGGACTAAATAAATTACTTACTTTTTCAATTCTTTTCTAATTTTTTCTATTTCTGGAATAGACAAACCTGTGAGTTTTGAAATGGTTTGATTATCAAAACCTTTTTGAATACAATTAATAACCACCGACTTAGTTTTTTTGGCTTCGCCATGGTTTATTCCTTTTTCGATACCTTTTTCAACGCCTTGTTTATAAAAAATATCCTCTTCGATATTAAAATTTAATGTGATTGGCATATTATTTTTGTAAAATGGTTTCGAAAACCTACTTTTTCAATTCTTTTCTTATTTTTTCTATTTCTGG
>RDXZ01000061.1 GCA_004293265.1 Bacteroidota bacterium
ATGGACAACTTCCATCACCGAAAAACAAGTAAAAATTGGTGATGAAATCGAACTTATTTTTACTGCAAATATCGACCAAAATTGGTATATTTATACTGCTGCCGAAAAAGATGATGGACCTATTCCTGTCAAAATAGATTTCAAAAAAAATGCTACTTTTCAATTGATGGGCAATATAGTTTTACCCACAAACGGAGTCGAAAAATATGATGATATTTTTGAAATGAAAGTTACAACTGCCAAAAAACAAGCCATTTTCAAACAAAAAATCAAAATTTTAGACGAAAACCCTGTTATTAAATCAAATATAAGCTTTCAAACTTGCAATCTTACCTCAGGACTTTGCGTCAATGGCAATGAAGATGTTAGTTTTGAGGTGGCGGTCATCAAAGAAAATAAAAAAGAAAACGAAAAAAAAAAAGATAATATAAAAGATTCTTCTGACTTAAAAAAAACACAAGAAAAATCAACCAAAGACACCAACGAAGTCAGTCCAGTTCCTGCTGAAACCGAAAACAAAGACGTAAAAAAAGATAATACATTACAAATCGATAATACAAAAAATAAAGACAAAAAAAGCGAAAATACGAATTGGTTGAGTTTTATTTTGACTTCTTTTTTGGGTGGATTTGCCGCATTTTTGATGCCTTGTATTTTTCCCTTATTGCCTTCTACGGTTACATATTTTGTAAAATTACCTCGAAAAAAAGAAAAAGAGGAGATGACAGAAGCCGAAAAATTGGCTTTGCGAAGGCATTATCATAGAGAAGGTATCAAAAAAGCACTTTTTTATGGATTTTCTATTGTGGCTATTTTTACCATCGTTGGCACTGCTGTCGCGGCTATCAACGGACCTGCTTTTGCCAATTGGCTGAGTACACATTGGTTGCCAAACGTTTTTTTCTTCTTCTTATTTTTAGTTTTTGGTTTGTCTTTTTTGGGACTTTTCGAACTCACATTGCCAAATAGTTGGGTGATGGGCGCAGACAAACAAGCAGACAAAGGTGGTTATTATGGCATATTTTTTATGGCAATGACATTGGTGTTGGTTTCATTTTCTTGCACAGGTCCGATTGTTGGCTCGTTGCTTATTCAGGCGGCAGGCGGTCAGATTTTAAAACCGATTGTCGGAATGATGTCATTTTCGACTGCTTTGGCTTTGCCTTTTGTATTGTTTGCAATATTTCCGACTTGGTTATCCAATTTACCCAAATCAGGCGGTTGGTTTAGTGTTTTGAAAGTAAGTTTGGGTTTTTTAGAATTAGCGATTGCACTCAAATTTTTGAGTACCGCCGACCAAGTATATCATTGGGGAATTTTGGATAGAGAAATATTTTTAGCCTTATGGATTGTACTTTTTGGAGTTTTGGGTTTATATTTATTAGGTAAATTAAATCTCAAAAACGAATCAAATAACGAAGGAATTGGCGTGATGCGTTTGGTAATGGGAATTTTAACTTTGAGTTTTACTATCTATTTAGTCCCCGGTATGTTTGGTGCGCCCCTGCCTCCATTAGCAGGAATTTTGCCACCGATTACAACTATGGAAGGAGAAGATTTGTACGTGAATAATAATTTTTCAGACAATACAAATGCCTCGAATAGCATCACCAAAAAACATAGTCAATATTTAAAATTACCACACAAATTAGATGGTTTTTTTGATTACAAAGAAGGTTTAGAATACGCCAAAAAAGTCAAAAAACCTATTTTTATTGATTTTACAGGGCATGGATGCGTCAATTGCAGAGAAATGGAAGCACGTGTTTGGAGCAAACCCGAAGTGTTGAAAAGGCTTAAAAATGATTATGTTTTGATTGCTTTATATGTTGATGATAGAAACTTATTGCCTGAAAAAGATTGGTATGTTTCGAAGTATGATAAACAAACAAAAAAAACAATTGGTGAGCAAAATTCTGATTTTCAAATCGTAAAATTTAATAACAATGCACAACCTTATTATTGTTTGCTTGACCACGAAGGAGAATTATTAACAGAGCCACAAGCGTATAATGCTGATGCACAAAATTTTGTACTTTTTTTAGATAAGGGAAAAGACGAGTTTTTTAAAAAATAGCAATTTTTCTTATAAAAAAATGTGTGGTATCAATTTTTTTTTAGATAAAAAAAATTTACAAGATGAAAAAATTATTCAACAAATGAATAAAGCAATTTTTCATCGAGGCAACGAAAATAGTGATTATTTCTGTCATCAAAATTTATATGTAGGTCATAATCGCCTTAAAATTTTAGATTTATCAAGCGAAGCCAATCAACCTTTTTTATCAGAAGATAAAGAATTTGCACTCGTTTTTAATGGTGAAATTTATAACTATCAACATTTAAAAAAAGAACTTTTAGAAAAATATACTTTCAAAACTCATTCTGATACAGAGGTTTTGTTGTATTTTTTGATGGAAAACAAAGATGAAAAACAATTGAATGGTATATATGCTTATATTTTTGTAGATTTGAAAAATAATACAATCAAATTTAATAGAGATAAATTAGGCATCAAACCTTTGTATATGTTTGAAAATGATGATTATTTACTAATTTCATCAGAAATAAAAGGAATTTTAGCCAGCAGATTACTCGAAAAAAAACTAAATACTTCACAAATTTTACCTTATTTATATGATAGATTTGTAGAAAAAAACCAAACTTTTTTTGAGAATATAATTCCCGTTTGTTGTAAAAATGAAAGAAAAATCAATCCAAATTTGATATTTTTTGAAAGTGAAGATAAAATATTCGAGGAAGAAATATTTGAGGAAATAATATTTGAGGAAATAATATTCGAAGAAAAAAAAGAAAAATCAAAAAAAAATATATTTACTCAATATACCAACACACAAAAAATCAATGAATTAGATAATTTGTTGCGCCAAGCAGTTTTATCTCAATGTTTTGCAGATGTTCCCATAGGAATTTTTTTAAGTGGCGGCGTTGATTCTACATTATTATTAGCCTATTTGCAAGAAAATAATTATCCAAAACCAACCGCATTTACCATTATCCACGAAAAAAAAGATATTCGTTTTGTTTCTGAAGATACAAATTTTGCAGAAAAAGCCGCCAAAAAATTTAATGCTCATTGGGAACCTGTGTTGATAACAAGCAATGTGTTAGATAATTTTCAAGAATTTGTATCAAAAATTGACAATCCAATTGCTGATGCTTCTTTTTTGCTTACTTATCATTTAGCAGAAAAAGCTTCAAAAACGCACAAAGTCGTTTTCACAGGCGCAGGAGCAGACGAAATGTTTGCGGGCTATCACAGACACCAAGCATTTTATAGTTATTTACAACTCAAAAAAATATTTGGAACATCTTGGATTACTTTATTTAAAAATATTCCAACCACATTTTTAGGTCGAAAATGGAGAAAATTAGTCGAAAAAATAGATTTTCATTCTCCTACAACTTTTGTTCATTTTACACAAACACATTGGCAAACCAATAAAAATTTTTTCTTCAATATTCCCACAAATGACAATTTAAAGTGGGCTTTGGAATACGAAAGAGCCAATTTTTTAAGTGAAGATGTATTGAAAATCAATGATTTAGCCGCAATGCTACACAGCGTAGAAATCAGAGTTCCTTTTTTGGATAATACAATTATTGATTTTGTAGATAATTTGGAAACTAATTTTTTATTAAAAAATGGTAAAAAATGGCTACTCAAACAATTGCTCATTAACAAAGGCGGAAAAGAATTTGCCAACAGAAAAAAAGAAGGTTTTGGAATGGCTTTTGGGGAATGGACAAGACAGGAAAAATATAAAAAATTGATAGTCAATACTTTACATAAAAAACATATCATTTTTGATTATTTATCTTACTCCATTTTTATTGATTTTTGGGAAAAACATCAAGCACAAAAAGCAGATTTTAGCAATGAAATTTTTGGTATTTGGTTTTTAGCCGAATGGCTCAACCAAAATTTTAATTAAAATTATTGTTTATATGCTGAAATTGTATTATTTTTGTGGATAAATTATTAAAAAAAATAAAAAATATTACAATCACTTTTAAAAAAAATAATGATATGAATTTATTACAAGGAAATGTACAAATTGGTATATTTTTATTGCGTATAGTAGGATTTTTAGGTGCAATTTTAGGTATTATTTCACATTTTTCCGCTTGGACAACCATCAAAACAGGCGCTTCTTCTTCGATTACAAATACAGGTTTGGAAGGATTGGGAATAATAGGCGTAGGCATTTTAGGTGTATATTTATTACTTTTGCTTTTAAATTCTGTGTATGCCCTTTTACCTGCTATCATTTTTTTTCCTTATATGTTAGAGCAGTTTATTGGTGTAAATTTATTGCGTTATATGCCATTAGAAAGTACAAAATTATTATCAGGTTTGTATTTGCTTTTGCCTACTGCCGCTATTTTGTTGTTAATCGGAAGTTTAGCCCCTTTATTTTCATTGGTGTTAAAAAATAAGATAGAAAAAAAATGAAAAAAGAAAATATTTTAATTCCTTATGGTATAAGTAATTTTGAAAATGTTATAACAGAAGGATATATTTTTGTAGATAAAACAAATTTTTTAGTAGATTTAGAAACAAAAGAAAGATATGTTTCATTTCTTCGCCCACGCAAAATGGGAAAAAGTTTGTTTGTTTCTATCTTGGAATATTACTATGATGTCAATAAAAAAGATAATTTTGAAACCATTTTTAGTAACTTATATATTGGTAAAAATCCAACAAATTATGCAAACACTTTTAGAATTTTAAAATTTGATTTTAGTGGCATTGATACAAGAGATACTAAAAATACAGAAATATCTTTTATCAATATGATTAAAAAATTTGTCAGAGATTTCATCAAAACTTATCAATTATTTGACAAAGAAACTACTGACGAAATTTTATCTAAAAACAATGCAGGAGAAATAATAGGAGAATTATTTGCTTGTTATCGAAACGAAAAAATAAAAATTTATTTGATTATTGATGAATATGACCATTTCACCAATGAAATTCTGATTCGCAATCTCACAGAATTTAGAACCTCTGTTGGACAAGATGGATATGTAAGAAAATTTTATGAAAATATAAAAATTGCTACTCAATCTGGAGTTATCAATCGCCTTTTTATTACTGGAGTTTCACCAATCACACTTGATAGTTTAACAAGTGGTTTTAATATTATTACTCATTTATCACAAGCCAAAGAATTTAATGATTTAATAGGATTTACACAGGCACAAGTAGAGGATTTATTAGATATGGTTTTAGAAGATAAATCTCGAAAAAGTACAATTTTAGATATTTTAAAAAGGTGGTATAATGGCTATAAATTTAATAGTCAAGTCAAACATACCATTTATAACTCCAATATGGTACTTTTCTTTTTAAAAGAATTTCAGAAAGAACAAGATTTTCCTAAACTAATGCTTGACCCCAATATCACTCCTGATTATTTTAAGTTAGAAAAAATATTTCGTTTGATAAATTATGAAACAAATATAAAAGTTTTGAATGAAATTTTGGAAAATGGAGAAGTTGAAGATTTACAAGTATTACAATTTAATTACGATAAATCTTTTGATACTACTTATTTTATCAATTTTTTGTGTTACTTAGGCAATCTAACTATCAAACAAGAAAGTGAATATGGTATTACGCTCAAATTTAAAATTCCTAATTTAGTAATTGAAGAATTATATTGGCAATATTATGGGCATGTGCTAAGAGAAAGAGCCAATTTTAGTGAGGAACACGAAACAAAGCCATTACTCAAATCAAAAATTATATAAAAAATTGCCCTTTGTTGCAAAGCAAACAAAAATTACGTGCTTTTGTAGTGATATTTATCAAAGACACCCTTGTTTGTAGAGGAAGTTTTTTAGAAAATAAGGTTATTTTTTACGAATTAAATTAATTTTTGTAATAAATTAAAAAAAATAATCACTAACTTTGCAAAATTATTTATATTTTAAATACTTTATTTTTAAATTTTAACTTATTCAATGAAATATTATAAGTACTTTATTATTAGTTTTCTTATCATTGCTCTTGACCAGTTTGTAAAATTATGGGTACATTTTACTATTTTACCCGGTGAGGCTGGCGAAATAAAAATGATTGGTAGTTGGCTCAAATTACATTATATTTTAAATGAAGGAATGGCTTTTGGGCTTAAATTAGATACTCCTTATGGAAAACTTATTTTGACTTTATTTAGATTGATAGCCACAGCGGCGATTGCCTATTATATTGTGTATTTAGTCAAAAAAGATAACAAAACGGGTTTGGCTTGGTGTGTTGCGTTGGTTTTGGCGGGTGCCTTGGGCAATGTAGTGGATAGCACTTTTTATGGTGTGTTTTTGGATAATGCTCCTAAAGATGCGATTACGCCTTGGTTTCATGGAAAAGTAATTGATATGATTTATGTGGATATTTGGCAAGGCTTTTTGCCTGAATGGTTGCCGCTGATAGGTGGCTCTCACGTGGCTTTGTGGCCTATTTTTAATATCGCTGATGCCTCTATTTTTGTAGGAGTATTTTTTATGGTAATTTATCAAAATAGATTTTTTGGTAAAAAAGAAGAAGTAAAAGAATCTACTGAAAATATAGAAAATGCTAATTTGGAAAATCAAAATCCTAATACAAACTCAAACACAGAAATTCAAACGTCTTTATAAAAAAATAACGACCAAAAAAACCACTGAAATATATTTTTTTAGTGGTTTTTTTGTCATTTTTTTTAATCTGAAAATAAAGTTATTTGTTAATAATTTACTATCTTCCTAATTCAATCGCTCTTTTGAGTGCTTGTTGCAAACCATTTCCTATTTTATCTTCCAATAAGTTCGCATTAAAATCTTTCAAAGCGGCTTCGGTTGTACCACCTTTTGAAGCAACTTTTGCAATCCATTCTTCACAAGAAAAAGTATTGTTGTTGAACAAATGCACTGCTCCCATAAAAGTCTGTTCGACCAGCATTTCAGATTGTGTTTCTGAAAATCCCATTTCCATAGCAGATTTCATCATTGCTTTCATAAAATAAAAAATATATGCAGGTCCGCTACCTGAAACGGCTGTAACGGCATCTAACATTTCTTCTTTTTCAAAAAACAAAGTTTTTCCTGTGGTGTTTAATAAATTTTGCACACTAAAAATTTCCTCTCTATTCACAGAAATATCTGCTGTAAAACCTGTCATTCCCATACTAATTTGTGCGGGTAAATTCGGCATTGCCCTGACAATTTTTTGAGTGGGCAGTCCTTTTTTGATGCCTTCCATGGTTACTCCTGCCATAATCGACAATATCAAATGAGAAGGAAGTATCCAACTTTTAATATTTTCAAACAAAGAATTACTATCTTGTGGTTTGACCGCCAAAATAATTAAATTCATTTCTATAATTTCTTGTGTGGGCGTGAGCCAGATTTGTTGATAGCCTTTTTTTTGCAATTGCTCCACTTTTTCGGGCAGATGTTCGAGGATAAAAAGGTTTTCTTTTTTGACAACTTTTTGTGCGATAAAGCTATCGGCATAAGTTTGTCCCATGTTGCCTGCTCCAATCAAAAGAATTTTCATATTTCGATGTTTTTATGTTTTTATGTTCTATTTTTATCCTAACTACACTGCGGAAATAACCGTAAAATAAAATCTTGTTCCCTTTCCTACTTGGCTTTCTACCCAAATTTTTCCGCCATTTTTTTCGACAAAATCTTTGCACAAAGTCAATCCTAAACCTGTTCCTTTTTCGCCTGCTGTTCCTCTTTCTGTGGCGTGTCCTTCTCCAAATATTTTTTTAATTTTTTTGGCTTCTATCCCGATTCCTGTGTCAGCGATACAAATTTCAGCATATTTTTCCATTATTTTTGATGTAAATTTGATTTGACTTCCTGCGTTACAAAATTTTACTGCATTGCTCAATAAATTTCTTACCACCAAATCGAGCATATCTTTATCAGCATATACTATAATTTTAGATTCAATTTCTTCATCAATCATCACTTGTTTTTGTGTAGCTTGACGTGAATATAACTGAATATTATTGATAATAATCGTTTTTAAATCAAAAACTTTTGGTTTTCTCATCTCTCCACTCATCTGACTTTCTGCCCAATACAACAAGTTATCAAGCAACGAAGAGGCGTTTGTTACGTTTTGAGAAAGGCTTGGTAGTATATTTTTAAATTCATCTTCGTTCAAAAAACCTAATTCTAATACATTGAGAACGCCTTTTAATTGATTTAAAGGAGAACGCAAATCGTGTCCGATGATAGAAAAAAGTTTATCTTTCAATGCGTTTACATGTCTAAGATGTTCGGCTTGTGCTTCCAGTTCTGCATTTTGATTTTCAATTTCTATTTTTTGTTCAGAAATAATATTATTTGTTTTACTTACTTTTCTTTGTTTTGTAAAAGTAAAAACAAAGCCAGCCACAAACAATATCAACAAAAATAAAAATAAAACCATATAAAACCTATAATCAGAAATTTGTTTGTCGTTAATAAGGTCTTTTTTTTGCTGTTCTAATTTCAAAAATTCCGTTTTTTTATCGTATTCATATTGTGCTTGCAGTTGCAAAGTATTATTTTCATTTTCTGCATTTACCAAACTATCATAATAAATTTTGTGTAACTTATAAAATTCTAATGATTGTTGGTAACTTCCTTGTTTTGAATACACATCACTCAAAAAAAACATTATTTTTTGTAGATTTTCTCGATTTCCTATTTTGATAGAAACTTCTTTGCTTTGCTCTAAAAATTTGATGGCTGATGGATATTCTTTTTTAGCGACTTCCACTTCTCCAAGCCCCATCAAAACCTCCGAAATTAAATCATCATCACCAATTTTTTTACAAATTTCTAAGGATTTTGTTAAATATTCTAATGCTTTTTCGATTTGTTCAGTTTTTAAATAATCAAAACCAATATTATTAAAATTAAAAGCCATTCCTTGTTCGTCTTTTATTTCTTGGTTTATTTGTAAGGCTTCAAAATTAAGTTCGAGGCTTTTTTTGTATTGTTTTTGTTGATGATAATGATTGGCAATATTGTTCAAACAAGTTGCTAAACCTTTTTTATCATTGATAGATTGATATACTTTTTGTGATTTTTCATAATGCAAAAGAGCCAATTTATTTTTTTTTTGAGAAGAATAAATATTTCCTATATTGTTATAACAAGTCGCTAAACCTTGTTTAAAGTCTATTTTTTCTAATATTTTTAACGCTTTTAGGTAATATTCTAAACCCAAAGCATAATTGCCTTTGGCATAATATCCTCCGCCAATATCTTGCAAAGCACGTGATTCCCATTTTTTATTGTCTGCTTTGATTGTCCAAACTAACATTTTTTGGGCTAATATAATTGTAGAATCAGGATTAGTAGCATAAAAAGCGAAAGCGTATTGGTGATAAGTAGCAAAATAATTTGTATCTGATTGGAAATTATTTTTTGCTTCCATCTTTGCTAACACCCTTTGTAAACTATCAATTTGTTGTTTTTGGGCAAAAGAAAATGGAATAAATAAACAAAAAATAATAAAAAAAAGTAAGTATAATTTCATACAAAAAATTAAATATTTTTATTATTGTAAGAAAAAATTTAGGTATAATATAATCTAAAAAAAATTTTTTTTCTTCAAATAAATAATAATTTACACAAAGATATAAATTTTATGTGTAATTCCAAATTTTTTTTAGATTATTTTTTAAAAATCTAAAATGAATAATGTTTGTAATAAGATTTTAAAACAAATAATTTTATTTTTACGAGTAAAAATTAGGTAACTATTTAGGTTATTTTGGTGAAAGCGTGGACGCTTGCACCAGTGGGGGTTGGGACTAAATAAAAACAAAAAAATAACATTTTTAGTAGATATTTGTAAATTATTTTTTTTTTTACATATCTTTGCAAATAAATAATTATTTATAAAAAAAGTATGTCTATTCAAACAAATTTAGATTATTTTAATCAACAAATCAAAAATACTTCTACAAAGTTATTAGCAGTGAGTAAAACTCATTCCACAGAAAAAATTTTAGAAGCCTACCAAGCCAATTGTAAAGTCTTTGCAGAAAATCGTGTGCAAGAATTAGTACCAAAATATGAAACCTTGCCCAAAGATATTGCATGGCACTTAATTGGTACTTTACAAAGCAATAAAGTAAAATATATAGCGCCTTTTGTGGCGATGATTCATTCGATTGATAAATTTTCGTTGTTGGAAGAAGTCAATAAACAAGCCAAAAAATGTAATCGTGTGATTGATTGTTTGTTACAAATTCATATCGCAGAGGAGGAAACAAAATTTGGATTTAATTTTGAGGAAGCATATCAAATATTAAATGATATAGATTTTGAAAAATTAGAAAATATTTGTATCAAAGGCGTGATGGGAGTGGCAACTTTTACCGAAAATACACAACAAATCAGGCAAGAATTTAAAAATTTGAAATCTTTTTTTGAAAAAATAAAAAATAATATTCAAAAAAAAAATATAAATATGACCGAAATTTCAATGGGAATGAGTAGTGATTATCAAATTGCAATAGAAGAAGGTAGCACTTATATCAGAGTAGGTTCTGCTATTTTTGGACAACGATAAAAATATTTTAGCAAATTTTTTTAGAGATTTTAATTAAATATCAATTCTATATTATAAAAAAAGAACTTCGTGCAAGCGTGGACGCTTGCACGAGATACTATAACTGGTGCAAGCGTCCACGCTTGCACTAAAATAACCTAAATAGTTACATATTTTTTACATTAAAAATTAAAACATCAATCTATGTGGTCATTTTTTAAGAAAAATAAAGAAAATAAAACCGAAGAAATATCACCCGAACAAGCCATCGAAAGCGTTTTGGTGGATATTGCTTTAGCTATCAAAAATTGTGAAAAATCGTTGTCAGAAGCACAAAAAAACAAAGAAGATATTTCAAATACTTATTTTTTTCACCAAGAAAAAAGTAAAAATTGGCACGAAAAAGCTATAAAATCTATGAAAAACGGCAATGAAATAGAAGCCAAAAAATATCTCGAAGAGAAAAATATGGCTGATATTGCTATCAAAAATTATAAAAATATCTATGAAAGTGCCAACCAAAATGTTAAAAAATTAGAGATTCAGTTGCTCAAAATGAATACACAATTAGTAGAAATTCGTGCTAAAAAAACAATTTTGGTAGCACAACTTTCACAAGCACAAACACAAAAAGAAATCACACAAAAACTACAATCGTTGCAAATTTCTACTGACGAATTTGAAAACCAAATTGTGTTTGCACAAGCAGAAAATTTTATAGAACAAGACCATTTAGCAAGCCAAATTGATGATTTAGAGCAATTTGAACAACAAATAGAACTAAATACTCCTGATTTAAAAGCATTATCAAAAGAAATAGAAGAAGAAAATAATCGAAAAAAAGAAAAACAAATTCAAAATCAAATGAAAAAATTTGAAAATTTTTTTGACGATAAAAATAAAAATCAAAATAATAAAACAGAAAAAAAAGACACCATAAAAGATTTTTTTGAACAAAAAAATGAATCAAAACAAGATAAAAAAATTGAAATTGATGAGTTTTTTAATCAAAAAAATGAAACCAAAAATCAAAAAAATGAAGATAAAAATGAATCAAAACAAGATAAAAAAAATGAAATTGATGAGTTTTTTAATCAAAAAAATGAAGATAAAAATCAAAAAATAAATGAGTTTTTTAATAATAAATCAAAATAAAATAAAATAAAAAATGGCAATTTCGCTCAAAAAAGGAGGTACTTTTAACCTCACAAAAAAAGAACCCGCCCTTACAAAAATGATGATTGGATTGGGTTGGGAAATGAAACCCGGCAAAAATATAGACCTTGATGCCTCTGTTTTTTTATTGGGTAGCAATGGAAAAGTTCCCGTAGAAGAATATTTTGTGTTTTATAACAATCTAAAATCTCCTGACGGCTCGGTGCAACACACAGGCGATAATCGTACAGGTGCTGGCGATGATGACGATGAAATGATATTGGCGAATTTGGGAATTATTAACCCAAACATCAAAGATATTGTCGTTACGGTTAGTATTCACGAGGCTGAGTTACGAATGCACAAGTTTGGTTTGTTGCAACAGGCTTATATTCGAATTGTTGATGTGGATAGCAAAAGAGAAATTTTACGATATGATTTAGACGCAGAATTTAACGATTATACAGATGTAGAATTTGGAAGATTGCGTTTGGAAGAAGATGGCTGGCATTTTATTGCGTCAGGCATTGGCTCAAATATTGGTTTGGGTGGTTATGTAGATATGTATGCTTAAATTTTTAAACTTTTCAAAAGTTTAAAACTTTTGAAAAGTTTTTTGCCTTTTCCTGTGTCCCACAGGAAAGTTTCTGTGAATAAGAGTTGCCTTTGGGACAAAGGCAACGGCAAAAAATATCTTGCATTTAATTTTATCAACTAAAAAAAATTAAAAAAAAAATGGCAATTTCTCTCAATAAAGGAGGTGCTTTTAATCTCACAAAAAAAGAACCATCTCTTAAAAAAATTATCATTGGTTTGGGTTGGGAAATGAAAACCGAAAATATCCTTGACCTTGATGCCTCTGTTTTTTTGTTGGGCAATAACGGAAAACTTCCCGCAGAAGAATATTTTGTGTTTTATAATAATCTAAAATCTCCTGACAGCTCAGTACAACACACAGGCGACAATCGTACAGGTGCAGGTGATGGTGATGATGAAATGATATTGGCAAATTTGACTTTGATAAATTCAGCGATTAAAGAAATTATAATCGTTGTAAGCATTCACGAGGCTTCAGTTCGCAGACATAAATTTGGGTTATTAAAAGATGCTTATGTTCGAATTTTAGATGAAGAAACCAAAAGGGAGGTTTTGAGATATGATTTAGACGCAGAATTTAACGATGATACAGATGTAGAATTTGGAAGATTGCGTTTGGAAGAAGATGGCTGGCATTTTATTGCGTCAGGCATTGGCTCAAATATGGGTTTGGGTGGTTATGTAGATATGTATGCTTAAATTTTTTAACTTTTCAAA
Organism: Bacteroidota bacterium; assembly: GCA_004293265.1. Lineage (GTDB taxonomy): Bacteria > Bacteroidota > Bacteroidia > Cytophagales > Microscillaceae > RDXZ01. The sequence continues at coordinate 13,043 of RDXZ01000061.1, forward strand.
AGTTTAAAACTTTTGAAAAGTTTTTTGCCCTTTCCTGTGTCCCACAGGAAAGTTTCTGTGAATAATAGTTACCTTTGGGACAAAGGCAACGGCAAAACTTTTGGAAAGTTAAAAAATTTTGAAAAATTAAAGTTTTATACTATGTATGCGTTTTAATTCTCGTTTTATTTCTATTTTATTGGCTTTGTCGGTAGCGTTAGTAACTACTTTATTTGTTTCTTTGGTAAAAGATGCTAATAACCTAATTTTATTTGTTTGTTTTGGCATAAGTTTATCTTCTACATTTATTTTATGTTATTTTACAATAGAATTTTTGGTTTTAGGAGAAATTAACGAAGCTTATAATATGTTAGCAAAAATCAAAAAAAAAGATTTTAAATTATACAAAAAAAAGATTTCTAACATCACGCCTATTCAAAAACTCAACGAAGAATTACATCATTACGCTAAAAACAAACAACAAGAAATAGATAGATTGGAAGAAATGGCAACCTATCGTAGAGAATTTTTGGCTGATGTTTCACACGAATTAAAAACGCCCATTTTTGCGGCACAAGGTTTTATCCATACTTTGTTAGATGGGGCAGTTGATGATATTGAAGTGCGTTATAAATTTTTACAAAAAGCCGCTAATAGCCTTGATGGTTTGAATGGTTTGGTGGAAGATTTGTTTACACTTTCGCAACTCGAAACGCATGTAATTAGTATGAAAAAAACAAAGTTTAATATCATTGCTTTGATTGATAGGACTTTTGAGCAAGTAGAAGAAAAAGCAAGGGAAAAGAAAATTTTTTTGATTTTTGAACCTGAAATTGAAGAAGTTTTTGTGTATGCTGATGAAGAAAAAATCTTACGTGTTTTGATAAATTTGATTACAAATGCCATTAAATATGGCAAAGAAAATGGAAAAGTTGCCGTTAAAACAAGTATAGAAAATCATAAAATTAAAATAACTATCGAAGATGACGGACAAGGTATTGCAGAGGAACATTTAGAACGAATTTTTGAACGATTTTATAGAGTAGAAAAAAGCAGAACAAAAGAAAAAGGTGGTTCTGGGCTTGGTTTAGCGATTGTAAAACATATTATTGAGGGACATCAATCTCAAATTTTTGTAAAAAGTAAAGTCAATGAAGGTACTTTTTTTTGGTTTGAATTAGATTGCGTTTAAAATTTCAAACATAATCAACCTTAAAAAGTACCTCAATAATTATAATATTTTTTTGATTTAATTTCAACTATTTTTTACCATAATACAAAACACAACTATTTTGTTCTGTTAGTATTTTATTGGCACTTTTTAAAATATCCTCCGTAGCAACATTTTGCAACCATTCGATTCTTTGATTGATTTCATTTTCTTTTCCATTCAAAGCATAACTTGCAATCATAATAGCACGATTTAGCAATTCAATTTCAGCCATCACTTCAGAAGTTTCGGCTTGATTTTTTACTTTTTGCAATTCATTTTCAGTAATTGTATTGTTTTTAACTTCGTTAATAACTTCCCAAATGGCTTTTTCACCTTCCTCATAACTAATATTAGGATTTAATTTTCCTTGAATTACAAACAAACCTTCTTCTATTGTACCTAAAACAGAGGCAGAAATTGAATTAAATAATTGTTTTTCTTTTACTAAAATTTGATATAAACGAGAAGATTTGCCTCGCCCCAAAATATCACTCAATAAATCTGTCGCAACAAAACTTTTTTCGTACTTACTTTCTGAATGAAAAACCATATACAAAGCATTTAAAGGTACATTTGCCTCTACTTTCAAGCGTCTTTGTGTTGTTTGAGCAGGTTCTTTGGGTAGATTTCTATGGTAAGGTTTTCCACTTGGAATATCGCCAAACCATTTTTGAGTTAAATTTTTGACTTGTTCTGTTGTAACATTGCCTGCGACCACCAAAACAGCATTATTTGGTCTATAAAATTGAAAGAAAAAATCTTTCACATCTTCCAAAGTAGCATTTTCGATATGAGAAATTTCTTTGCCAATTGTTGCCCAACGATATGGGTGAGTAGTGTAAGCCAAAGGTCGCAAGTGCAACCAAACATCTCCATAAGGTTGATTGAGGTATCTTTGTTTAAATTCTTCAATGACTACTTTTCGTTGCACTTCTAACGAATCAGGAGAAAAATCTAAACTCAACATTCTATCAGATTCCAACCAAAATGCAGTTTCTATATTAAAAGCAGGCAAGGTCAAATAATAATTTGTTAAATCATTGGAAGTGAACGCGTTATTAGTTGCGCCTGCGTTTTGAGCCGCAATGTCATAATGAGGAATATTGACCGAACCGCCAAACATCAGATGTTCGAACAAATGTGCAAAACCTGTTTTTTCAGGATTTTCATCTTTTGCTCCTACGTCATACATCAAATTGAACACAGACATAGGCGTTGTGCTATCCTCGTGTACGAATATTTTTAAACCATTTTCTAAGGTAAATTGATTGAAATTTATCATTTTTGTTAGTAATTTTTTTTATTTTTATTGGGTATTATTTTTTATTTTGTTGTTAGTATTTTTACCTCACAAAAAACAACCTTATTTGCCATTTGTTTGCTTTTCTTTTTCAACATAAGCAATATTTCTTTTCAATCCTTCTAATTTTGCTCTTTTGATAGGTGAATTTTTGAATATAGTTTTGAAAACTTCCTCTGTAATTTCTTGCCAATCTTGATTAGACATATTAAGAAGAGTTGGAGATGGGAAAAATTCAGGGGTTTGATGAGGCGAAGAAAATCGATTCCAAGGACAGACATCTTGGCAAATATCGCAACCAAAAATCCAATTTTCAAAACTTCCTTTGATATTTTCGGGCATTTCTTTTTTTAGTTCAATCGTAAAATAAGAAATACACTTAGAAGCATCTAATTGATAAGGGGCAAAAATAGCATCTGTGGGGCAGGCATCTATACATTTGGTACAAGTACCACAAAAATCGCCGACTTTTCCATCTGCTATCAAAGGCAAATCTATGATTAGTTCGGCAATAAAAAAGAAACTACCTATTTTGCGATTGATAAGGTTGGTATGTTTTCCTTGCCAGCCTAAGCCTGATTTTTTTGCCCACACTTTGTCCATCACAGGTGCAGAATCTACAAAGGCTCTACCATTTACTTCTCCAATATTTTGCTGAATTATCAATAAAAAATCTTTCAATTTTTTTTTGATTACTTCGTGATAATCTTCGCCATAAGCATATTTTGAGATTTTATATTGGTTATCTTTTTGGTCGTTAAGGTCTTTTTGAGGAAAATAATTGAATAAAAGAGAAACAACAGACTTTGCATTATCTACCAACAAAGTAGGGTTTAATCTTTTATCAAAATGATTTTCCATATATTTCATTTCACCTTGATATTGATTTTTGAGCCAATTTTCTAAATTATTTGCTTCTTCTTCTAAAAAATCAGCTTTTGAAATACCACAATAATCGAACCCCAGATTTTTGGCGGTTTCTTTGATAATTTTTGTATTTTTTTCTATGTTTAACAACTAATTTTGATAGTAAATTGTAATTTTATAGGCGTAGTTATTTTTTAATTATAATTATGGTTTAAGCACACAGCTTTTGCTTACAATGTGTGTGTTTGTTCTCACAAAAAAATAATTTTAGTCTTCTTCTTCGACTTCTATCATTTCGATAGGTACTTTGACGATTTGTTTCAAATCTTCACCTGTTTGTAACATATCTTCATCATCAGAGGGATAATACCATTTTACTTCTGCTTTGTTGCCCGCCAAAAAGATTTTTTCTAATTTTTTTAAAATTCCTAAGATATACATTGAGGAACTTGTATTGAAATAATCTAATTTAAAATACAAAATTGTATTAGGACAAGGTGTAGAGGCGTATTTATCCAACCAATTTAACAAAGGTTCATAAAATTGATACGAATTTTCAGGAATAGAACGTCCTTTTATTTCTAATTCTCCTGTTTTTCCATTAAATAAAACGTCAGGTTGTTTTGCACTACCTTTTATTTCAATATTTTCCATTTTTATTTATTTTTTTTATCAAATCAAGATTTTTTTATGCTTGATTGTCGCTATTTTTTGACAAAGATAAATGTTATTTTTAAAATAATCAAATATTTTTTATCATTTTATTCTCCATTAATAGGAACTTGCACTAATATACTAAATTGTGTGTAATCATTATGTGAATCATCAAATTGAAAACTCACTTGGTGTTTTGCCCGTCTTAGAATATCTACTAAACCAATTCCTGCTCCTCCTTTTGTGGGAAGTTCGTCTTTATTGATAGATTTGATATAAAATTCTTGTAATTCTTCTTCTGAAAGTTCATTGACAACTCTTACTCTTTCTTTGAGTTTTTCGGCTTGTTTGTTATCAATTTTATTTCCTGTAAATAATGCGTATTGATAATCATTTTGAGCCAAGACCAAGAAAAAAGAAGTTGTAACATCTTTTAAAACGCTAATATCTTTTTCTTTAGCGTATTGAAGATAAAAGTAAGTATTTTGTATTGCTTCTACTAAAATATTGACAATTTTTTTCTTAACTTTTGTCCGAGTACGTGCAAAAGTTAGTTTTTGTTCTGTGAGTTGCGTAAGCATATCAATTACATCGCCATCTAAATGACCTTTGTAAGAGATAATGACTCCTTCGTCTCCCATTACTTCATAAAACCTATGTATATCGAGCATAGACATTTCTGTATTCATTCACAAAATTCTCCAAGCCGCATTTAATATATGCTTCTATAACTTTGCGGTGGCAAAATTACAATTTTTTTAGTTATAAATGCAAGTTTTTATTGGAATTTATTTAAAATTTATTTTATATCGTTACAAAATCATACCAATTTTATCAAAATAACCATATTATTTTATTTTAAATGTCATTCCTTCAATAAAAACACTTGTTTTTATGTGTTGTGCAAATAATTTATTTTTTTGTCTTTTATTTGGTTTTTTATTTTCATAAACGATTACTTGTGATTCGCCTACAATTTCTGCTATATTATTTTTAATTCAAATAGATATTTCAATGATAAAAAAAAATTCTTATCTGTGCATTGGTTTTAAATCCGAGAAAAAGTAAATATTATTTTCATTTTATCAAATTTTTTATCATCGAAATCAGAACGCTATCCTCAATAGGTTTTGCTAAATAATCATCAAAACCCTGCGAAATAAACAAACTTTTATCGTTTGGATTAGCAAACGCAGTAACAGCAATTACTTTTACATTTTTTCCGTTGGGTAAAGTTCTTAATTTTTGAACTACATCATTGCCATTGTTGTTCTCTTCCCCTAAATTTATGTCCATCAAAACTAAATCATAGTCATTTTTTTGAAACATTTGCAAACAAGACATTCCATCATAAACAATATCGACATCATATTGTTTTTGTAACATTTTTTTAACGACGAAAGCATTGACAGGCTCATCTTCTACGTAAAGTATTTTTTTCATAATTTTAATGAAGTTTTTATTACTTTCAAAATTAAATACTATAAAATTTATCTTTTTTTGACAAATAATAGTAAGTATTTTTAGAAGTAAAATTTTATTGTATTTAAAAAACATTGCAATTTATATTAAAAAACTTAAACGTTTATCAAATTGATTAAAAAAAAATTTATTTATCGATTAAATGACAAAAATATTCGACTAATTACGTGGTATTGCTACTAAACTATCTCTAAAAAAATATTTTGTATTTTTTTTATTTTATGGTTCAAGCATAATTGGTAATAATTTTCACACAAAAAGGAATTTTGTAAGAGTAACAGAAAAAAAAATTTAGTTATTCTTAATTTTTACCAAACAAAAAATAAAAATAACAATAATTTATTTTTACCTTTGCAAAAATAAAAATTATCTCAGTAATAAATATGAATAAAATTGATAGTCCGATAACGTGGTGGAAAAATCCAACTTTACACTACTTTCAAAAATTATTTGAAAAACAACCAAAAATCAAAGTAGATGATGACGAAACTTACTTATTAAACGACCTCGAAAGAGCAGAATTACAAAAAACAAAGCATTTTATTATTTTTTGGGCAGCTTGTTATGGGGCTTGTGGTGTGATTTTTTTGTATGTTCCTTTTTATGTTTTTCCTTTTTTGTTTCCCTCTGAGGAAATAAATTTGTACGGAATTAAATTTCCTTTTTCTTTGTCTTTTACGATTTATGGATTGTTTTTGGCAGTATTAGAAATTGTTTTATTAATTGTTCTAAACCTAAAAAGCGTCATCAAAGTAGGACATATTTGTAACTTTCCTGATGTAAAAGATAGAAATTTTGATAGAAATTTTCAGGTTTTGTACGAGGTAAGTATTGAAAAACAAGCCACAGAATTGTTAGATTTTGATATAAATCCGATGGAAGGTTTATCTACTTGGCAAATTATGATTTATAATATTTGGAACAAAGTCAAAGCAACTTTGAGTAATATGATTATCAAGATGTTGGTAGGTAGAATTTTGGGAAGATTTATGGTGCGTTATAGTTTTTTGCATTATTTTGTAGATTTTATTAGCTTACCTATTTTTGCTTTTTGGGACGCTTATACTTCGTATAGAGTTTTTAGAGAAACAAAAGTGAGAGTTTTAGCAACTGGTACTATTCAAAATTTTGTGGTTACTTTCAAAAGAAAATTTTATGATGACGAAAAATTCAAATCTGTTTTGTTAGATTGTTTGCGTTTTATTGCGATTGCAAAACGTTCTTTTCATCATAATCATTATTTATTAGCCGAAAATATTGTCCATAGTTTTGATTTGGTAATTGATAAAGATAGAAAAAAAATGGACTTAGAATTTTTATTAAAATCTATCCAAGAACTCACGCCCGAAGCAAGAGTTGCCTTAGCAAAATTATTTATTTTAGGTATGTTAATTGACGGTTATTTATCGAAAAGAGATTGGTATATTCTCAAAAACTTAGATAAAAAAGATGAAATAATTAATTTTACTTATCAAGATTTAAAAAGATGGGAGCAAGAATTTATCAAAGGATATGGTTTAAATAATCTTTTAACCGATGATTTGCATTGATTTGATTGTATTTTAAGGTAGTATTTATTTTGCTACTTTTTGATTTTCAAAAACATCTTAAAAACAGCGTATAAAACCCTGTTTTTAGGATTTTTATTCATATAATACTGCCTTTTTTCATTTATTTTCCATTGATTTTTTGACTTCCATTAAAAAATCTTGTTCTACATTGAGTAGTTTCATAATTTTTTCTTCTGGAAAACCATCTTCTAACATAGCTTCTGCAATAGATTTTAATCTTTGTTTTTGCTTTTCCTTCTTCTCTTCCTTCCTCTCTACCTTCTGCTTTTCCATAGACTTCGCCTTGTCTGAAAGCTTCTTTTTTGATAATTTCTTCGATGCCCATATTTTCTAAATGTGCTTATTTATTACCCATTGATTTTTTGACTTCCGTTAAAAAATCTTGTTCTACATTGAGTAGTTTCATAATTTTTTCTTCTGGAAAACCATCTTCTAACATAGCTTCTGCAATAGATTTTAATCTTTGTTTTT